>URMO01000010.1 GCA_900549085.1 uncultured Collinsella sp.
ACAGGACTCCACGGCAGCTCGATCGGTATCCCGCAGCACCGCGATAAACTCATCGCCGCCGTCGCGGCCCACAAAGCAGGTCTCGGACGCCACGCACCCCAGCTGCTGGGCAAAAGAACGGATGTACTCGTCACCCTTCTCGTGGCCAAAGCTGTTATTGACCGTATGCAGATTGTTAAGATCGAAAACACACAGCGCAACAGGCGCTTCGGCGGAAACGGGATGCCCCTGCCCCAAGATTTCCTCGCACTTGTTCTTGTTGGGCAGTCCCGTGGCTTCATCGAGATAGACTTTGTTCTGCAGCTCGCGATTGAGCGCGGCAGTGCGCACCGCGCGAGCAAGTTCGACCGCAAAGGTCGCCACCAGGCCCACGATGTCGATAATCACCAAACCCTCAAGGCGATTGAGCGCCGTGGCCTTCTCCTGGGAGTAGTCCTCCGCAAGCCTCGTGGCATCGTCACAAATGCCAAAGAACTCCTCGCTCATGGCGATGATGTCGGTGTTCTCGTAGCCGACTTCGCGCACACGGGCAATCTCGGTGCGAAGCTTGTCAAAATAGCTCGCGAGCTCGGTCATCTTTGCCTGATACTCATCGTCATCGAGACGGACGAGATTGAGGTCGTCGCTTCCGTAGCGCAAACCACTAATGTATGAATCAACGGCCTTGAGCAGGTCGTCTTGTGGCTGGCCTGCATCCTCGAGCTTAACGATTCGCTGCGTGGTGCCGCGCACCAGACCGGCGTAGTTGACCACGCGCGCCGTGCCCTGGATGTCGGAGACGAGCAACATGACATTGATGAAGAAAAAGATAAGAACTGCCGTGAGCGCCATCATCAGAAGGCGCACCGCCTGGCTGGCCTTCTTGGCGACAGAAGCATTCACAAGCTCACTCCTCCAAACGGTAAAAGCTCAGATAGCGCGCAGTGTGCCGAAATTCACGCGCGGACAACTCTACCATGATGGACCGAGAGCCTCAAACTTGATGCAGCCTATGGGGCGCAGCTTAATCGGAATATTCAATGAGCTACAAGACCTCTGCTATAAGTGCTCGGCGCCCGTTTGTTTTATCACTGCAGGTAGAAAGAGCGATGATGCGCGAATCAGGGCCAACGTCATCCATGTCCGCATGCACCGCCGTCTGCGAGATATGCGTGAGCAGCGTCTGCATCGAGGCCTGGTCCAGGTTTCCCGGCCCAAAGATAATGTCATCACTCGCAGCAAACGAACACACGGCAACGATGCGCAGCCGGAACGCCCCATCCTTTGTGTAGAGCGTGCCCGTGCGATGCAGGTCAAAGAAGCCCCTGTCTAGAAACCGATCGACATCGCCAAACATCGCACCGTTATCCATGTGGTGCGCATAGAGCAGATTGTAGGGATCGGTCATCGCGCGGCTGTTGCGCGTATCCAAAAACACCGCTCCCGAAACCGCGGACTCCCCCAACACGTTTTTGTTGAGGTATTCCTGGTTATCTTTTCCCTGAACGAAGGGATAATCGATGTTGGTGCCATCGATGGTGACCCATCCGACAACGTCGGGATTTTTGGCCATCAGATCCTGCAGGCGTGCGCAATCGTTGGTCCCGGTGGGTTTGTAGTGCAGCAGCTCATCGCTGATGAACCCGCCGTTCATAACGTTGTTTGTATCCCACAGCGAATAGCCCCCGTACAGCAGCATGAGCAGCACGAGAAAGCCGGCAAACCACGTAAGCACGCGGTCGCCGGCTCTCGCCAGCCGAGCTATGCGTTTAAGCTCCATCGGCTGTAATCCTCGCTGTTTTAACGACGATTACGACGAGGACGGAAGAAGACCACGCCCATCACGGCAGCAAACGCGACGATTGCCGCATAGGGAACGACCGTCCGAATAACATCGGTCGGAACGGTAACATCCTTGGTGTTGGTAAAGATCACCGTGGTGTCGTAAGCACCGATAGCTTCCTCGACAATAGAGCTACCTTCTGTCGAATTGGTGCCATCACCAATCTTGTACGACGTCTTATAACCGTCGCCATGATAATCCGCCTCAGTTACGGCGAATTTATCCTCCGATGAGAGACCGTAAACGATGACGGATTCCCCATGCTTAAGGCTTACGGTAACCGCAGTTCCCGACGTAGCTGGAGTTTGGCTCATGGTGGTGGCACCGTTTTTCACAGTGGCGTACTCATAGCTCTCCCCGTCAGCGCCTTTAATCGTGAAGGTAAAATTAAAGTCCTTATTCTTGTCACCTTGGTTGCCCTTGACGACCTTTGTGATGGTCAGCTTATGGGTGACATATTTGTTCAAAAAACCTGCGGTCTTCTCGCCCGAGCCTGCTTCTGTTCTAAGAATACAGCCCTTAACAACATAGCCCGAACCGCCATTCTCTTCGTTTTCTACGTAAACATCCAGGAAGAGCTCCTTGTATGTAACGTTGAGACCGTCCAGCCCTGACGGCGTCTGCGTAATTTTATATCGATAGATACCCGGAGCCTTGAACAGAGAGGTTTTAATTTCGGCACTCAGTTTGGCGGTTATTGTCTTAGTTTTCTCACCGGTATTCTCTGTGCTTGTAAGGCCTTTGTTGGAAAAATTAACGGAAGTCGGCGAAAGCGTGACGGCGTCTGTCACTCCAGCATAAACGGGCATACCGCTCGTGCTCGTAAGCTCACTCTCCTCATCCGCCGGCGCAATCGAATAGTTAAACGTCGCATTAGGCACCACGGCATTCTCATTCATGGTAAGCGTCGAGGTGATCGTAACCTTGTTGTCTTTTACCGGCAGATGCGGTTGAGCGGCACTGTCCTCCGCCCACGCGGGCGCGACAACTCCCACCAAAGCCAGCAGCATCGTGGCAGCCACAACTGCAAATGCTGTCAGTCGTCTCTTTCCAGTTTTCATGTTGTATCCTTCCTCTCGGGCATATGCCCTTAATAAAACCAATCTCCGTGCCTACAGGTTCGACCTGCGCAGCACGCTGATCACGTTGCCCTTGATCTGCGAGCGGGCAATCGGCCCGTACAGGCGGCTGTCGTGGCCGCCCTCACGCAAATCTGCCAGTACAAAGAACTCATCCGTTCCCAGGCGCACGGGATAGTCCACAGCAGACTCATAGCGCGGCGTCGGCGTGGTGATGTCGCTTTCCACAACAACAGCCCCGTTAACCATGAGCTCGCCTTCCTCGGTAATCGTGACCTCATCACCGGGACGGGCAACCACGCGGCCTAGGCGCTCTGCGCCATCCGCGGTGTATACCACCACGTCACCCTCGTTGAAGCTCTGGCTGAACCTCCAGTAGAGCATGACGTCACCCGAACAGATACGCGGGGCCATCTCGCCAGTCGTGACTGCACCCACGCCCAAGACCACGCCAAAGAGCAGCCAGAGCGTCACGACAAAAAATGCCAAGCGCGCCAGAAAACCCACGATATCGCGCCGGTCGTCCGCTTCTCCCAGATCTGGCGCCGCATGGGCGCCCAACCTCACGTTCGACGCGGCCGAATACCGCGAGCCCCGGGGTCTTCCCTGCGGGGCCGCTCGTGCGGCTGGCCCATCACCAGCATTGCTGGCGCCATGTCTTCTCATAGGCGCCCGCCCCTCTTGGAGCCGCGGCGTAAACGCAGCGCAACCATGCCCGTAGCCAACAGCACGCCGGCGGCCAAAATCGCCAGGGCATAGATGGGGTTGCGCGTAATACCCGTAGGCACCGCGACCTGTCGGGAATTGGTGGCCTTAGCTTCAACGGCAACGGTCACACGCGGACCGTTGAGCGTGCCGCTCGCACCCGTAAGCTCGGCGTGGTACCCCAACGACGAATAATCGTCTTCGCTCACGGTATAGACCGCGTTGTAATCCAGCGCCTTAATCGAAACGGTCAGGCCGTCCTTAACGGCAAACGGCACGGTCGCCTTGCCCTGGCCATCGGCCGTAAAGGCCGTCTTGTTTTCCACGGTCTCGGCCCGATCATTCGGTCGCGCCACGAGCGCATGGCTGCCTTGGGCAGACGCATCCGAATACTCGATGGCGTAGGTCTGACCAGCCTTGAGGCCCGTAAAGGTCGCCGTCATCTTAAAGTAGGCACGCTTGTCGCCCATATTGCCCGTAACGCTCTTGGAAACCTTGAGTGTGTAGGTGCGCGGGGTGAATCGTGCGTATACGCATCCCGTATGGCGATCTT
This sequence comes from uncultured Collinsella sp., assembly GCA_900549085.1. GTDB lineage: Bacteria > Actinomycetota > Coriobacteriia > Coriobacteriales > Coriobacteriaceae > Collinsella. The sequence continues at coordinate 4,160 of URMO01000010.1, forward strand.
TTACGTTGTACGTATAGGTGGGTGAAGACGACAGCAGCTCCGGGGCGTCCGGATTCGATAGGTCGTACCAACCCTCAAAGTGATAGCCCTCCTTGGGAGCGGCCACCGCCTCCACAAACGTGCCGTCATCCACAAAGTAGGCAACGCCCGATTTTTTGTACGCGTCCTCGTCCTTGCCCGAGCCATCCCCGGCATCGATGGAGCCCTTTGCCCCCTTAAGCTTGGAGCTGACCGTGCCGCCCGTCGTTACGTTGCTCCACGTGCCATCGGCATTTTTAAGCTGGGCAACAAAGGCCTGACGATACTTCCATTGCGCCACGAACGTCGCGCCCTGGCTCTCGGGAATGTTTTCGACGGTTACCGCATCGCCCACAGCACCGGTATCCGGATTGACCTTCTTGCCCTTAATGGTAAGAGTGCCGGAATCCGTGGTGCCCTCGGGAGCTGTATGGGTCACCGTGTGTTTGGCATCGAAGCGAACGGCTTTTCCCGAGCCCGCGTACTCCCAGCCCATAAACTTCCAGTCGTCGTTTTGTCCAACGGCAGCATGGGAGGTATAGCTCGCTCCAGCGCCAGAAAGCTGTACGAAATCGCCCGTGGACTCATTGTACGGATCGTAGTGATACGCTTTGCCGCCGTTCACATCGTATTGAACGCCTGCCTTGGAAAACACGAGGTGCACTTTGTAGTGCTTTGTGACCTTGTCGACCTCAAAGCGATAGGTACCATCTTCCAATCTGGTCCAATGTGCGTCGTCGTCTGCGGAATAGAACTCGCCGTTGACAAAAGCACCGATAAAGACTGCCCCGTCATCGCGTTTGGCATCGACCATAAAGTAGGAGTTCTTCTCCTGTTTACCTACGTAGTTTTTGGCATAGGTAAAGTCCGCCGTCTTGGTATTGGCGTTATAAAAATACGTTCCGCTTCCGTTGGGCGTCGTGTATGTCTCGATGCGATAGAACTCCCTAAACGAGATATTGTCGAGGAAGTTGCCGGTCGAATTGCTCCCGTTGGCCGTGTTGTAGGCCACAAAAGCAAAGACGCTCTGGTTTTGGCCATCCGGAATGGTGTAGGTATAGTCGTAGTCAACCTTTTTGCTCTGCTCGAGCGCGTTGGAACCGTAGGAAGCCCACGCGTCGTTTTCGGACGCCATGATCCATACGCACCATTTTTCGGTATGCTCCGCATCGGCCGTCCATGAGAACGCGCTTCCGCTGGACGCATTGGCAAATCCGCCCACTTTGTCAAACTTGGTTGAATACAGGATGATCTTTTTGCTGCAGCCCGATTGGGAAAAATTGACCACATCCAAGCCGACATAGTTGTCGACGCTCATTTGAATCCATTGAACAATTTGCTGGTACTGATCGAGTGCCTTTTGATTGTCCTTGTACGGCTCGTTTTCTTGTCGCGGACCGATGATAAGGGCCATGGCGTCTCGACCCGAGCGGCCGCGGTGGTCGAGCCCCCACTCGTACTGTTTTCCCGGCTCGGTCGTCACATATTGGTAGAGCGAACTCGCCTCGTGTGCGTTGAGCTCGGCTGCATAGTCACCATCGGAGGGCGTAAACGTAACAGAATGCCCAACTGGGTCGATATAGTAGTCGTTCTTGGCAACGATCTCGATACGATGGTCCGTCTCGGTCGTACGCCAATGGGGCGAGCACAACGTAAACTTGCTGGGCCTCTGGTTCCCTAGATGTATATCCTCTTCAAAGCTGCCGTTAGCAATGTTCGTATTCTCGTTCTTAAGATTCGAGGTCGAGAACGCATAGTTTGTGAGCGTTGTCATGGTCTCGGACGAATTTTCCCAATACACCTTGGCAAAGTCGCTATAGATGTCGCGTGTGCCCTGCTTTTCCACGTGAACGTCGTTGACCAGATTACCAAACCACTCCCGGTATTGTTCGTTCTCCCCCGTAAGATTTGAATCGTAGCAAGTCAGCGCAAGCATCGTTTTGTCGGACGCTGCGGTATAGTCAGCCTGATAGGCAAACTCATCGTCTTCCTCGGGAAGATCTCGATAATAATGCGTGCTGTTGGTGCCAAAGGAGAACCAACCCTGTCCGTTAGAGCTTACGAGCCACACAGAAAGCGCGATGCGACCGTCGCTCTGTTCAAACGAAAAGTGGGATCCATCAGCACTGTTACCAGCAAATCCGCCGTTTGCAGCAAAGGGATCGCTGTAAACGGTGTACTGCTCAACGGTATTTCCCTGGGGCATCTTGACCTGCGCCTTAAGCCAAGCCCGCAGCTGCATAAGCTGGTCTTGGCCTGCGCTGTTAATCGACAGATTCTCCTGTTGAGGACCCATCGTGAGCATCAGCACGTCGTGGTCGGTTGCGGCGCGATGGTTTAGGCCCCACTCGTACGTGGCGCCGCTCTGGGTGGAAAAGGTGGTGTAGGTTGATCCAGGTTCAAAATAAAGATTGGTGCCCTGTGGCCTAAAATTCCACGCAAGCGCAAAGTGATTGCCGTTAGCTTGTTTGGTGTTCGTTTGGGGCTTGAGGAGCTGCGTGGAAAGCTCGAGCTTCATCGTCTCGCCGATTCTCTCATTCGGAGAGGTCGTCGACCAGCCAGTAGCTTGGTTAAGAAAGTTTGGGTTTGTTATAAGGTTGCCATCGTCACCGTACGCGCGCGAGGGCAACCCCCCCCCCGGCCATAACGAACACGCATAAGGCCGCTGCATCGACGCAATATGACCGAAAGGACCCTGCACGGGCGCATCCCCCCCAGCCGCAGCCCGAGCTTTCGCGCAAGCTGCACAAGTAGTTCGTTTAAGCTTTTTGATTCTACAACCAGCCCAGGGCAAAAGCAAAATCATGCGTGACCGATTTGCAGTCATTTTTCGCATCATTTTTCGCATTGTGCTGGTAGTGCGGCGAAAGTAGCTAAAAAGCCCCGTCCTAAATTAGCTAGTTAAGGAGTTGGGCCATGGCGTTGACGAATTTTTGGACTTGGAGGGTGGGCTCGAGCGGGTAGTGCAGAAAGACTGGCACCTCGCGGCCGCACAGGAACGGCACGCCCACAAAGGCCGGGTGCACGCCCGACCATGCGCCGCAGGTGAGCACCGCGTCGCCCTTTTCCTCCGCCTCGTTAAAGAGCGCAAAGTCGAAGCTGTCCACATCGATCACGTCCACGCCGCCGTCGGCCAACAGGTCGATGCGCAGGCTGTCCATGGCGTCGTTGCCGTGACGGAGCACGCGCAGGCGCATGCCTTCCAAGTCGGCGACCGTGATGCGCGTCTTGCGCGCCAGCGGGCTTGTGCGCGGCACGTCGATATAAAACGGCACGTTAACGATGCGGAGCTTTTGGCAGGTGTCGCCCCAGCGTGGGGTCGAAAAACTCGACTGCACTACATCCACCTCGCGACCGAGGCTGCGCATGACGGATTCGCGCTCGTCATAGAGGTCGCTTACCGGCACGATCTCAAATCGCAGCGACGGTTCCAACTCGTGTACGCCCGACCACATCGACAGCGTTTGGCGCCCCGGGCACATCATCGACACGCCCAGGCGCACGGCACCGCCATCGCCCGCCGCGCGTCGGGCACGGCGCAGCGCGTCCTCGGACTGGCGCATGATCGAGCGCGCGTCGTCCACCAGCAGTGCGCCGGCCGGCGTCACCTTGACGCCCGAGTGCGAGCGCTCGAACAACGTGATGCCGAACTCGGCCTCGAAGCCCGACACCTGCTTGACGAGCGCCGGGGTCGACACGCGCAATTTTGCCGCCGCACGCGAGAAGCTTCCCAGCTCCGCGGCGGCCGATATGGCCTCGAGTCGTCGATCGTACACGTCAATCTCCCGTTTTCGCGCCTGTGAACGCATGGCGCCACAGGGGGTTGTTTTCGCAGGTCACGCGCTCAGTTAAGCATAAACTGCATCGCACAGTGTAAATCTACGGTTAACACCATTCTAACAAATATGCAATTCACCTGCGCAAATGCAAAGCATACGATAACCTGCGAAAACCACGTGGGTCGATTAATGGAAACGACCCACCGGGAGGCACAAGAAGGGAAGTTCCTATGAGCAATTGGCTTAAGCTCGAGGGCGATGTCTGCGCCGTGACTGGCGCGCTCGGCGGTATGGGCGTCGAGATTTGCCGCGAGTTCGCCCGCAACGGCGCCAACGTCGTCCTGCTCGACCTGGACGAGGAAAAGGTCAAGGCCGCAGCCGCCGACCTCGCCGCCGAGTTTGGCATCCACGCCGAGGGTTACAAGATGAACGCCACCGACGAGGCCGAGGTTCAGGCCGCCGTCGACGCCACCATCGCCGGCTTCGGCCGCGTCGACGTTCTCGTCAACACCGCCGGCATCCTGCGCTTCGCCGCCATGGAGGACCTGCCGCTGAGCGACTGGGAGCAGGTGCTCAACGTCAACCTCACCGGTTACTTCATCACCTCGCAGCGCTTTGGTCGCGAGATGATCAAGGCCGGCCAGGGCCGCCTGGTGCACATCTCGACCGTCGCCAGCCACTCCCCCGAGACGTTCTCGGGCGTGTACAGCTCCACCAAGGCCGGCGTCAACATGATGTCCAAGATGCTCGCTGCCGAGTGGGGCCCCTACGGCGTGCGTTCCAACTGCGTCGAGCCCTGCTTCGTCAAGACCCCGATGTCGGCCAATTTCTACGCCGACCCCGAGGTCGAAAAGAGCCGCAGTCGTCTAATCGCCACGCGCCGCATCGGCGAGGTCAGCGATATCGCCAACGCCGTCATGTTCCTGGCATCCAAGCGCTCGGACTTTACCACCGGCGACGCCATCAAGGTCGACGGCGGCTTCTCCAACATGATGGGCGACCTCACCGCCAAGCCCGGCGGCCGTCGCGCCTATGCCGACAACTACCTTAAGAACAAGGGCGTCGAGCTCTGGTCCGATGAGTCCGGCGTCGCCAAGCCGACCGACCAGTAAACCAACCTGACAGGGAGGCCCCGCGGACACGCCCGCTCCTCCCCCATATCGATTAGAAAGAGTCCAATGGCTTCCACCAACTCCAACAAGGGTCGCGCCGTCGTGCTTTCCGCCGCGTGCGTCACCATGTTCTTCATCAGCTCCATCGCGCTGTATTCCGTCGTGAGCAAGAACCTGCTCGCCGTCTACCCCGAGTGGTCGAGCGCCCTTACCTGGGCTTTTCCCGTCTTCCAGACCATCATGGCCGTGACGGGCATCTTCGCCGGCCGTATCTCCGATAAGATCGGCCCGCGCAACGTTGTGATCGCCGCCGCCGTGTGCTACGGCGTGGGCTGGTTCATGTCCGGCACCGTCACCGAGCCGTGGCAGTTCTACCTGTGGTTCTCACTCGTCGCCGCCGTCGGCAACGGTCTGGGCTATAACCCGGCGCTCACCACCGGCCAAAAGTGGTTCATCGACAAGAAGGGTCTCGCCTCCGGCATCACCCTGGCCGCTTCGACCGCCGGTCCCGCCGTGCTGTCCCCGGTGCTCGCCTCGCTGCTCATCCCGAGCCTGGGCATCTTTGGCGCCCTTAAGGCGCTCGGCGTCATCTTTTTTGTGACGATCGCCGCCTCCGCCCTGTTCCTGAAGGCCCCCGAGGCCGGCTGGCTGCCCGAGGGCTTCGAGGCCCCCAAGGGCGGCGCGCACGCCGGCACCTTCGGTGACCTCACCCCGGGCGAGATGGTCAAGACCCCGCGCTTCTGGGTCCTCATCGTCACCTTCGCCTTTGCCGCCACCGCGGGCACCCTGCTCGTCGGCAAGGTTGCCTCCATCGCCGCCGTCCAGCTCTTCGCCGACCCCACGAGCGCCGCGGCCGTCGCCCTCGGCGGTGTGGTAGTCTCCGTCAACACCTGCGCCAACCTGGTTGGCCGTCTGTCCTTTGGCCAGATCATCGACAAGCTCGGCGCCTACAAGTCGCTGCTCATCAGCCTTGTCGTCACCATCGTCGCCCTCGTCATCATGTCGATGAGCTTTACGCAGGCCATGTTCTTTGTGGCGCTCGCCCTGCTCGGCTTTAGCTTTGGCGCCCTGCTCGTCATCTACCCGCCGCTCACCGGTGGCGCCTTTGGCACCAGCAACATCGGCGTCAACTACGGCATCATGTTTTTGGGCTACGCCGCTTCCACCTGGATCAGCCAGCCCATCACCGCCGTGCTGTACCACGCCGAGGCCGGCAGCGCCGCCTACCAGCAGTCCTTCTACGGCGCCATCGTGATCGCCGCCATCGCCGTCGTGCTTACCCTCTACATGATGGTCTCCGACAGCAAGAAGAAGTCCGCCTAGTAATTGCCAATGTGACAAAGGGACTGCCCCTTTGTCACATTCCACCGCCACCAGTATTAAGGAGTCGAAATGTCTGAGCTCAACCCCGTCCGCATTGCCGTTATCGGCGCCGGCGCCATGGGCCGCAACCACATCCGCTTTGTCACCGAGGAGCCCGAGGCCGAGCTCGTCGCCATCGCCGACGCCTTTGAGGGCGCCCGCGCCACGGCCGAGGCCGCCGGCGTGCCGTTTTACACCGATCCCGCCCAGATGATGGACGAGGTCAAGCCCGAGGCCGTCATCATCGCCACGCCCAACGACCTACACCTGGGCGTTGCCCGCGAGGCTGTGAAGCGCAACATCGTGCCGTTGGTCGAAAAGCCGATCTCCAACGACCTGGAGGATGCCCAGGCCTTCGCCGCCGAGGCCGAGACCGCTGGCGTGCCCGTGCTCGTGGGTCAGCACCGTCGCCACAACCCCTTCGTCAACAAGGCCAAGGAGATCATCGAGTCCGGCGAGCTGGGCAAGCTCACCGTGTCGAGCTTCCACTACATGATCTATAAGAACGACGAGTATTTCGATGTCGAGTGGCGCCGCAAGAAGGGCGCCGGCCCGATCCTGGTCAACCTGGTTCACGACGTCGACCTGCTCCGTTATCTGCTGGGCGAGCCCGTTGCCGTCCAGGGCATGCAGTCCAGCGCCGCCCGCGGTTTTGAGACCGAGGACTCCGCCGTGGTCAACGTCCGTTTTGCCGATGGCGCGCTTGCGAGCATGACCATCTCTGACGCCACCGCCAGCCCCTGGAACTGGGAGGCAACCGCTCGCGAGGACCCGCAGTATCGTCCCTTCGACGCCGATGCCTACTTTATCGGCGGCACTAAGGGCGCCCTTTCGCTGCCCCGCCTGCACCGGTTCTCCTACGACGGCGCCTCCAACTGGCACAAGCCGCTGCAGATGGAGATCCCGGCCGTCGACCCGGCGCTGCCGCACAAGATGCAGCTCAAGCACTTTGTGAAGGTTGTCCGCCGTGAGGTCGAGCCCGTCGTGACCCCCGCCGACAACGTCAAGACGCTCACGCTTCTCAACGCCATCAAGGAGGCCGCCGAAACCGGCCAGCTCGTCGAGCTGTAATGCCTTAAGAGCGGACGCGGCAGAAACCCCATGCCGAACCCCTCGGTCCGCCACAAATATGCCCCTCTTCTTTGCCCCGCGAGCAGCCTCCTGCCCGCGGGGCATTTTGCTACCTTGCCGACGATTTTTCTGGGGCGGGGGCTATTTTGCACCTCGGCTTGATTCGTTCGCCACGAAACGCGCCTATCTACTACGTTTAACCGATCGCCCTCAACCATGCCAAATTTCGCGAAATAAAAACTGCAGGTAGACGGCTTGCGTATTCTCGGAAAACCGGGGGATGGTCGACCCATATGGGTTAAACGTAGTAGATAGGTCATTTTCGTGGCGCGGCCCCAAAACAGTCTTTTGGGACGGGTGGTATCCTTGGTAGCTCTGTGCTGCAAACGCACCTCAAACGCAAGGAGTTTCATGGATCTTATCGCCCAGCTCGCCCGCGAGCTCAACCTTAAGGCCGCCAACGTCGAGGCGGCCGTCAAGCTCATCGACGAGGGCAACACCATCCCCTTTATCTCGCGCTACCGCAAGGAAGCCACGGGTGGCATGGACGACGTCGCCCTGCGCGCCCTCGACGAGCGCCTGTCCTACCTGCGCAATCTTGAGCAGCGCAAAGAGGACGTCATTCTGCTCATCGACGCCCAGGGCAAACTCACGCCCGAACTCGAGCAGCAGATTCGCGAGGCCACGCAGCTCCAGCGTGTCGAGGACCTCTACAAGCCCTACCGCAAAAAGCGCATGACCCGCGCGCAGAAGGCCCGCGAGGCAGGTCTGGAGCCGCTCGCCAACATGATCATCATGCAGGCCTCGGCCAAGGGCAGCGCGCTCGACGCCGCCGCGGCATACGTCAACGAGGAGGCCGGCTTCGACACGCCCGAGAAGGCGCTCGCCGGCGCCGCCGACATCGTGGCCGAGACGGTAGCCGAAGATCCCGAGAACGTCGCCGACCTGCGCGCCTTTACGCAAAACACCGCCGACATCGTCGTCGAGGCCACCGACCCCGCCGAAAAGACTCCCTACGAGCCCTACTACAACTTTGACGAGCCGCTGCGCCGTATACCCAACCACCGCGTGCTGGCTATCGACCGCGGTGAGCGCGAGGGCAAACTCCGCGTGCACGTGAACGTCGACGGTGCTGTCGCGACGGCGCGCCTCGGCAGCCGTTGGCCCCGCCGCCAAGGCGTGTTCGCGCCCGTCTTTGACGCCGCCATCGCCGACGGTTACAAGCGCCTCATGGCCCCTTCGCTGGAGCGCGAGGCCCGCGCCAAGCTCACCGTTCGTGCCCAGACCGAAGCCATCAACGTCTTTGCCAAGAATCTCGAAGGCTTGCTCTCGGCACGCCCCGTGCGCGGCGCCCGCGTGCTCGCGCTCGACCCGGGCTACCGCACGGGCTGCAAGGTCGCCGTCATGGACGAAACCGGCAAGCTGCTCGACCACGGCGTGGTCTACCCCACCAAGCCACGCCACGACGTCGCCGGCACCAAGCGCGAGCTCGCCCGCCTCGTCAAGAAGGACAGCGTCAACACCATCGTCATCGGCAACGGCACCGCCAGCCGCGAGACCGAAGAAGTCGTCTCGGAGTTCATTGCCGAGCAGGCACCCGGACTGCGATACACCATCGTCAACGAGGCCGGCGCGTCGGTGTACTCCGCCTCCGAGCTCGCCAGCCAGGAGTATCCCGATCTGGACGTCACCGTGCGTGGCGCCATGAGCCTGGGTCGTCGCCTGCAGGCCCCGCTGGCAGAGCTCGTCAAGATTCCGCCCCAGTCCATCGGCGTCGGCCAGTACCAGCACGACCTTGACCAGGCCGAGCTCTCGCGCACCCTGGGCCACGTGGTGGAGGACGTCGTCAACCGTGTGGGCGTCGACGTCAACACTGCGAGTGCGAGCCTGCTGGGATATGTATCGGGCATTACGCCGAGCGTGGCCAAGAACATCGTGGCCTACCGCGAGGAAAACGGCGCCTTTACCGATCGCCGCCAGCTCAAGAAGGTCCCCAAGCTGGGACCCAAGGCATACCTCAACGCCGCGGGTTTCCTGCGCATCAGCGGCGGTAAGAACCCGCTCGACGCAACGAGCGTCCACCCCGAAAGCTACGAGGTGGCAACGTCCGTCTTGGAACGCGCCGGCGTTAAAGCAAGCGAGCTCAGCCGCGGCGGCGTGCCCGACATCGAGCGCCGCCTGGGCAGCATCTCGGCGCTGGCAAGCGACCTAGACTGCGGCACCCTGACGCTCATCGACATTGTCAACGAGCTCAAGAAGCCCGGCCGCGACCCGCGCGACGACGCGCCCGAGGTGGTCTTTAGCCGCTCGGCACTTTCCATCGACGACCTGGAGCCGGGTATGGAGCTCAAGGGCACGGTGCGCAACGTCGTCGACTTTGGTGCCTTCGTCGACGTGGGCGTGCACCAGGACGGCCTCGTACACATCTCCAAGCTCGCCAATCGCTTTGTCAAGCACCCGAGCGACGTGGTACGCGTCGGCGACACGGTAAAGGTGTGGGTAGAGAAGGTCGACCGCGACCGCAAAAAGATCTCCCTCACCATGGTGCAGGGGAAGTAAACCGCCAAAGCAAGGGTACCCCCTGCAGCGACGTGCAAAATCGCGAGTATTCTGCAAATTCCGCCGTTCCGAACGCCCCACAGGGGCAATAAAGTCAAAAACAGCCCCCGTTTTAGCGTCGTCAGGGCCAAAACGGGGGCTGTTCCGTGCTTTATCTAGCTGGTAAAAGCCTTTACCTTGCTGAATACTCTCAATTTTGCACGGCGCAGGCGGGGGTACCTTTGTCCACGGCAGGATATGGAAGCCGAGCGAGGCGATATCCTTGGCAAAGCCACGGACGGTGTCGAGCGAGACCTCGTAGGGGTCACGGCCGATGTTCTTGCGCTTGGCCAGGATGCTGTTGGGCACCGTGATGATCTGGCAACCGCAGGCTTCGGCTTGGTAGATGTTGATGAGCTCGCGCGTGGACGCCCACAGGACCTCGCAGTTGGGCTTGGCGGCGCCTTCTTGACCGACTCCGTCACAAACGGAATGGGATCGACGCCGGTATCGGCGATGCGACCGGCAAAGAGCGAGATGATGGACGGCGTCTCGGCGTCAACGGCCTCGACCATCTCATCGACCTGCTCGGGCGTAAAGATGGTGGTGACGTTGACCTTGATGCCGTCGGCCGAAAGCTTGCGCACCAGCTCGGCGGTGGACTCGCCCTTGGTGGTCACGCACGGAATCTTGACGTAGACGTTCTCGGCCCAGGTGGCGATCTCGCGCGCCTCGACCTCCATGGTCTCGACGTCGTCGGCAAAGACCTCAAACGACACGGACACATCGGTGATGTGGGCCAGGACCTCCTTGGCAAACGCGCGGTAATCCGTCACGCCGCCCTTCTTCATAAGGGACGGGTTGGTCGTGAAACCCTGAACGTTGCCGTTCTCGTACATGTCGAGCATGCCCTCGAGGTTTGCACCGTCAGCGAACACCTTGATTGCCATGTGAGGTCCTTTCGTTTACATACGGCCGATAAACTGCAAAACACTTTACCTATGTTTATCAAGGCGCGAGCTGCGGGTTTTATCTTCTCGACGAACGGTTTTGCAGTTTTACCATTTTTATATCGACACCCCAGCGGCAAAACGTTTTTCTGGTCATCGCGGTTGATTCCGTGCGCGGCGCAGAGACGACGCTTTGTCAACACGTTTTCATAACCACTCCAAACCAAAAGCGGTGACGCCTCATTTGAGACGTCACCGCTTCCGTGTAGGAGCCGGTTATCGGAGCTCCGCCCGATTAGGGCTTAACGTACGCCTGGATTACTCTTCCTCAACGTGATTGATCACAGCACCCTTGGTGTGGATGAAGTTGGGGACGAAGGCGACGACCAGAAGGACAGCGAGAATCGCGTAGACACCGGTGGTACCGAAGGCCTCGGCAGCGCGGCCGAGCGTAATACCAATGACGGAGAAATCGAAGTCGCCGAACGTAGTGTTCTTGAAGCCAAAGACGTCAAGAACGGGCAGGAGCAGGGCCGGGGCAAAGGTGATGAGCAGGCCGTTGACGAAAGCGCCAAGAGCTGCGCCCTTGCGACCGCCGGTAGCATTGCCGTAGATGCCTGCGGTAGCACCGCAGAAGAAGTGGGGAACCATGCCCGGGATGATGAAGATGCCCAGGGTAGCGCCCACGATGAACATACCGACCACGCCACCGATGAAGGAAGCGACAAAGCCGAGGATGACGGCGGTGGGAGCATAGGGGAAGAAGACGGCGCAGTCGACGGCGGGGATGGCGCCGGGGATCAGCTTGTTGGAGATGCCCTGGAAAGCCGGGACCAGGTCGGCGAGGATCATACGAACGCCGTTGTAGACGATGGTGACACCAACGGCGAAGGACAGGGCACAGGTCAGGGCATAGACGATTACATTGTCGCCGCCAGCGGTCTTGGTAACGACCGCAGGATCTGCGATGTAAGCGGCGAAAGCGGTAACCAAGTAGAAGAAGGCCATGGTAAGAGCCGTGGAGATGGTGGTGTCGCGCAGGAAGGAGAACTTCTCGGGAACCTCGATCTTCTCGGTGCTGTTCTCCTCGGCGTCCTTAGCAAAAAGCGTACCGACTGCAGCGGAGATGTAATAGGCGAGTGAACCGAAGTGGCCCATGGCGATTTCATCGCCATCGGTAACCTTCTCGGTGAAACGCTGACCAACGGCGGGAAGCATAGCGCTCACGAGGCCCAGGAACATGCCACCCACGATGACAAGCTGGACATCCTGGAAGCCAGATGCCTGCAGAACGGCAGACAGCAGGCAGGCCATAAACATGCTGTGATGGCCCGTCAGGAAGATGTACTTAAACTTGGTAAAGCGGGCAATGATAATGTTCACGACGTAGCCGAGAATCAGGATCATCATGGTCTGAACGCCGAGGACGCTCTGAGCCATCGAAACGACGACCTCGTTGTTGGGCACGACGCCGGTGATGTGGAAACCGGTCTCGATGAAGGTACCCAGCGGAGCAAGGTTCTCCTGAACAACAGCGGCGCCGGCAGACAGCATGATGTAACCCAGAATGGGCTTCAGGGTGCCCGTCATCACCTTGTGGGCAGGACGCTTAAGCGCGACAAGGCCCACAAAGGCAAATAGACCCATGATCCATGCTGGCTTGGTCAGAATCGATTGGATAAACTCAAGTATGGGAAGGATGGCTTGCATCTGCGCTTCCTTTCTCTCTAACGTGGGCGCGTTTCCCTCTTCCACAGGGAACCGCCCTTTTTTGTGCCGCTTTAGGCGTTAGCGGCGGCCGCCTTGATTGCCTCGAGGGCGTCTTCGCGGATCTTCTTCTTGTTCACATAGCTGCGAACGATCACAACGTTGCCGTGGAGCTCGGGAGCGAGTTCCTTAACGGTGATGAACAGATCCGGATTTGCGGAAGAAGCACCGTTCAGGTCCATAGACTCAACGTCGGCCTTGATGCCCTCCTCCTCGCAAAGCTCCTCGACTTTGCCAGCGAGCATCAGGCTAGACCCGATGCCGTTTCCGCATACGGTGATGATATGCATGGCAACCTTCCTCTCCTACACGTGACGGTTTTCCGTCTATCCAAAAGCGGCGACGCATCGCCGTGCCATTAAGGCCTAAAAGAATGAACGCATGGTCTCCAAAACCTGCTCGGGCGTATCGCATGCGCTGAGCTTGGCAACGCAGTCTTCGTCCTCGAACATCTGCGAAAGCTCCGCCAAGCAACCAAGATGAGCCTTGGGGTCGGGTGCGCAAATACCCACGAGCACGTGAACCGGATCGAAATCCTCGTGTCCAAACGCAACGGCAGGGTCAAGCGTGACGATACAGATTCCCGCTTCACTCACATTGCCATCTGCCTGGGCGTGGGGCATGGCGATGCCCTCTTCCAAGACCATATAGGGGCCAAATTTGTGAACCGATGAAATCATGGCGTCAACATAGCTCTGGTCGCATTTGCCAGCGTCTACGAGCAACTTACCGCATGCCCTGATCGCTTCCTCCCAGTCGGAGGCCTCGACGTGGCAGGCAACAAGCTCGGGTTTAAGAAGATCGGTCAGCATGCTCGTCCCCTACTCCTCGGGCAAGATATGAAAACCAAGCGCCTGAACGTCGCGGGCAAAGCCCTTGACCGTATCAAGCGAGTACTCAAGCAAATCTTTCCCGAAATTCTTGCGCTTGGCAAGAATGGCATTGGGGACCGTAATGATCTGGCATCCAACGGACTCCGCCTGGAAGATATTGAGAACCTCGCGCGTAGACGCCCAGAGAACCTCGGCAGCAGGCTTAACGGCAGCCTTCTTTACGGACTCCGCCATGAGGGGCAGCGGATCGACGCCGGTATCGGCAATGCGACCGGCAAAGATGGACAGAATAGAGGGGGTCTCGGCAGAAACGGCATCGACGAACTCGTCGACCTGCTCGGGCGTGAAGATAGTGGTGACATTCACCTTGATGCCGTCGGCAGAAAGGCGCTTGACCAGCGCGGCAGTGGACTCGCCCTTGGTGTTGAGCGCCGGAATCTTAACATAGACGTTGTCTGCCCAGGTTGCAATCTCGCGAGCCTCGGCCTCCATACCAGCCTCGTCATCAGCGAAAACCTCAAAAGAGACCGAGACATCGGTAATGTGCTCAAGAACCGTCTTGGCAAAAGCGCGGTAGTCGGTCACGCCGCCGGCCTTCATAAGGGAAGGATTGGTCGTGAAGCCCTGAACGTTGCCATTGTCATGCATGTCAAGCATGCCCTCGAGGTTAGCGCCGTCGGCAAACACCTTGATCGCCATGTTCGGTCCTTTCTCATTTAACGCTATTGCTATCGAAAGCCTTCTTCTTTGTTTCAAAAGCTTTCGGTTTTCTTTTATAAACCATTTCAAAAGCTATCGAAAGATCAATTGTCAACTTTCCGTGAACGGTCGAATATCGGGTGTGAACGTGCTTCTTTTGGGCGGCGCCTTCAGAATGAGACTCTTTATAGCCCGTCTACGTGCAAACTATCTACTACGCATGCATTTGGGACATGCCATTCCGTTCATTCGATTCATTCGAATTTGCCTTGTTCTTTTCATATCGATACGTTATATTTCGATTACGAAAGGCGCATCTTTTGCCTTTTGTTCAAAAGGAGCGGCATATGGCATCTACTTCAGACCTTTCACCGGCCGAGCGTCAGCGATTTATCATGAATTGGCTGGCCGAAAAGCCAAATATCTCGGTATCCGACATCGTTCGCCGTTTTTCGGTTTCGGAAGTCACCGCACGACACGACCTCGTCTCACTGGAATCCGAAGGCAAGCTGCGTCGCGTACGCGGCGGAGCGGTATCGCTTTCTCGCTCCAACGCAATCTCGTATCCCGAGGAGCGCATCAATGTCCAAGTCGAGGCCAAGGAGGCCATCGCCGCAACCGCAGCAGCTCTTGTTGATGATGGCGATGTTCTGGTAATTGATATCGGCACCACAGGCTTTTACTTCGCTAAAGCCCTCATCGACAAGCATGAGATCACCATTATCACCGGCGATCTTGCAATCGCGAACTACGCCAGCTTCAATCTCCCCAATGCTTCGGTAGTGCTGCTGGGCGGCTCCGTGCGCAAGGGCCACCTCTATCTCGCGGGCGCACTAACGCTCGACTGCATGAGCAAACTACATGCCGACAAGGCGTTTGTCAGTGCCGACGGATTCCACCCCGACCACGGCTTTACCGTCGAGCACGACTTCTCGGCCATGATTAAGCATATGTACCTGACCAACTCAAACCAGGGCTATATGATGGTTGACCAGGGAAAGTTCAACAAGACCAGTTTTTATCAGTCCGCGCAAATCGATGACCTCGATGGCATCATCGTTGATGGAGACGACGAGGGCATCATGACGGCGGCGATCGAGAGCAGTCGCAGTCATCCCAAGCTCTATATTGCAAAATAGCTCAAATGGCCGGGTCGCCCCACTGCGGGCGACCCGGCCATTTATTAGATCAACCCAAAGTGGCGCATGGCGGTGACGGTACCGTCGTGTGCGACATCGTCGGTCACGTAGTCGGCGACCGCCTTGACCTCGGGCATGGCGTTGCCCATGGCCACGGCTGTCTCGACGGCGGCGAGCATGCCCAAGTCGTTACCCGAATCGCCGAAGCCAAAGGTGCGCGCATTTCCCTCGCGGCCCAGATACGCCAGCGCTCGCGCCACGCCTACGCCCTTGTCAATGCCCTTGGGGCTCAACTCGCGATTCTGGCCACCGGTGTTGCAGGCCTCAAAATAGCGCCCGATAAAGCCGTCATCGTTGGCTACGCGAGCCAAACTGGGCACATTGAGGCATACCTTGCCCACGCGCAGACTGCCGTCGACGCGCATTTCCTCGGCGCTGTGCACCACAGAAGTGCCGATCAGAGACGACTGCTCAACACCCGCGGGTTCCAGGGCAAAAGTAGCCACGTTGGTCTCGAAAAAGGCCTCAATCCCTGCCGCGGCCATACGGCGTGCAAGCTCCTCGACAACGTCCTCGTCAAAGCAGTCCTCGTGTACCACGCGGCCCTCGACCTCGAGCGTGGCTCCCGCCATGGCAACGACACCCGCCGGGTTCAGCGCGCGCAGGCCATCGGCAATCAGCCACAAGGGACGACCCGTGCAGATAAATGCCTGGTGACCTGCATTGCGCAGGCGACCAAATGCATCGACAACGGCCTTCGACGGATGGACTGCATTGAAGTCCTTATCGGTCATATCGTCGGGATCGAACGACGTCAGCGTGCCGTCCACGTCAAAAAAGAGCACGGCGGAATCGGGACACGCATCAATCATATGGGTTCCTTTCGAGGATAAGGGCAAACGAAGTATCCATCATATAATGGAGCGACGCAACCAGAGAGGTCACCCATGGAATTTTACGCAAGCTGCCCCGAGGGCTTTGAGTCCGCACTCGCCGATGAGCTTAAACGCCTCGGGCTTTCGCATGTTCGCCGGCTGAAGGGCCGCGCCACGTTTGAGGGCGAGCTCGAAGAAGGCTACCGCGCCTGTCTGTGGTCGCGCCTGGCGAGCCGCGTGTTTGCGGTGCTCGGACGCTTTGAGGCGCAGGATGCCGACGAGCTGTACGATAGCGTTTACGACATCGCCTGGGAGAGCATCGTCCGCCCCGGCGCCACCATCGCCATCACCGCCCGCGGCGTGACCGAGCAGCTGCGCAACACGCGCTTCTCGGCCCTGCGCGCCAAGGACGCGCTGTGCGACCGCTTGGCCGAAACCACGGGCCGTCGCGCCGATGTCAACGCCACCGATCCCGATGTTCACCTGCTGCTTTCGCTGCGCCAGCGCCGCGCGAGCATCAGCCTGGACCTTTCGGGCGACCCGCTGTTCAAACGCCTGCCGCCCGCAGCGACCCGCGCCGGCGAGGGCGCGCACGTGCTGCGCCCCGACTACGCCGCCCTGGTGCTGGCGCAGGTTGGCTGGACCGCGCTATGCGAGCGCGAGCTGACGGCCGATGATTACGAGAACGAAGCCCTGCCCACGCTGGTCGACGCCTCATGTGCCGGCGGCGGCCTGCTGCTGGAGGCCGTGAACATTCTGACCGACCGCGCCCCGGGCGCTGCACGCGAGCGCTGGGGCTTTGAGGGCTGGCAGTTGCACGACGCCGCTCTGTGGGAGCAGCTGCTTGCCGAGGCACGCGAGCGCGAGGCGGCAGCACGCGAGCGCCAGGCACGCATCGTGGCCGTAGACATCGACCCCGCCGCCCGCAAGACCGCTGAGCGCATGGTCAAGAGCGCCGGCTACAAGCGTTTTGTCGACTTTTGTGCCGCCAAGCCCGCCACCGTGCTGGACCATGCGGGCGCCGTCGCCGGTGCCGCCGTGGTCGCAGACACCACCGAGACCCCGCTTTCGCTCATGCACGACGCCATGACGTTGGTCGGCGAGCTGCGCCGCGCGCCCGAGCTCGCTTCGGCACCGGTCGCCGCACTCACCAGCGATGGCCTTATGGCCCGCGCGCTCCATGCCGAGCCCGCGCGCTCCATCGCCGTCATGCCCAATAACGAGGAGGCGGCTCTTGAGGTTTGGCCTTCGCTCGACCACGCCGCCGCGGCATTCGAAGCTGCGACTAGCGCAAACGCCGAGAAACAGACCACGGACGCAGTGGACGAAGCCTCCAACACCCCCATGCCCGAGCCTGCCGCCATGCTCGACCTGGGCGACGGCAAACCGCTGCCCGTGCTCATCCCCGAATCCGAGCAGTTCGCTAACCGCCTGCGCAAGAACGCACGCCTGCGTCGCAAGTGGGCAAAGCGCGAGGGCGTGAGCTGCTACCGCGTCTACGATGCCGACCTGCCCGACTACTCCGCCGCCATCGACCTGTACGAGGGCTGCCCGCAGACACCGGGCCGCTGGCTCGTCATTGCCGAATACGCCGCACCTAAGACCATCGACCCCGCACTGGCCCAGGCCCGCATGCTCGACATCTTGGCCATCGCGCCGCGCATCCTAGATGTTCCCGCCGAGCATGTGCACGCCAAGGCCCGCATGCGTTCGCGCGGCGGCTCGCAGTACGGCAAGCAGGGCGCCGGCAAGGGTGGCTCGGGCGAGCGCGCCAACATCGCGCGCCGTCGCCTGCCGCTCATCGAAGAGGGCGGACTCACCTTTGCCGTCAACTTTGATGACTACCTGGATGTGGGCATCTTCTTGGATCACCGCGTCACCCGCAACCTGGTGCGCGAGCACGCCAAACAGGCACGCCGCTTCCTCAATCTGTTCGCCTACACCGGCACCGCCACCTGCTATGCGGCCGACGGCGGCGTCGAGGAAACCGTGACAGTCGACCTTTCCAACACCTACCTGGACTGGGCCGAGCGCAATATGCGCCAGAACGGCTTTGTTGGTCCGCAGCATCATTTTGTGCGCGACGACGTGCTCGCCTGGATTCGCGACCAGCGCCAGACACGCAACCGCTGGGACTTGATCTTTGTCGACCCGCCCACGTTCTCGAACTCGTCCAAGATGGGCCGCCGCACCTGGGATGTCCAGCGCGACCATGTTGAGCTTTTGGCCGGCGTATCTCGCCTGCTTGCACAGGGCGGACATGCCATCTTTAGCTGCAACCTGCGCGGCTTCCGCCCCGAAACGCGCAAGCTCGCGCGCGCGGGCGTCGTGCTGGAGGACATTACGGCACAGACCATCCCCGAGGACTTCGCGCGCAACCAGAAGGTGCACCACTGCTATATCGTGCGCCGACTGCCCATCGAGGACGCCATGGCCGAGGTCGGCTTTAGCGCCGAGGAGATTGCCGAGCGAACCGAGGAGCTGCGCAACCCCGAGGCGCGCAAGCCTCGTGCAGCAGCGCCCGCGCCCACGCAGGCCGGCAACGGCAAATCAAACTTTGCCGGCAAACCCTCCCCTGCCGGCAAGTCCAAAAAGAAGAAGTTCTACGCCAGCAAGCCCAAGGGCAAATAACAAAGTTGCGGTGGAATACGGACTGTTTTACCTGGAATTAGGCAAATATAGACCGTATTTCACCGCAACTCATAGTGGGATGGCGGGCGCCGTCCTACCCTTGGGTGACCAGGCGATAGCCGATACCCACGTGCGTTTGGATGTAGCGCGGGTGCGCGGGGTCGGACTCGATCTTCTTACGCAACGTGCCCATAAAGACACGCAGGCTCGCCAGGTCGCTCTTAGTTGCCGTGCCCCAAATCTCGTGCAAGATAGACTGGTGCGTGAGCACCTTGTCGGCGTTATGCGCCAGCAGGCACAGGAGCTTGTACTCGATCGGCGTCAAATGCAGTTCCTCGCCATCCATCGTGGCGATGCCGGCGTCAAAATCGATATGCAGCTCACCGGTATCAAACGAACCCTCAGAGACAACGCCGCCCGTCTGCGCATACGAAAGGCGCCTGAGCGTCGTGCGAATGCGCGCGAGCAGCTCCTCGACCGAAAACGGCTTGGTCAGGTAGTCGTCGGCGCCGGCATCGAGCGCGCGAATCTTGTCCGCGTCCTCGCTGCGCGCCGAGACCACGATGATCGGCATGCCCGACCATGCGCGCACCGACTCCACCACCTTGACGCCGTCCATATCGGGCAGGCCCAGATCGAGCAGCACGATGCTCGGTGCCTGCGATGAGGCGGCGGCGATGGCGGCATGGGCGGTCTCCACGGCCATATGGCGCAAGCCGTGCGCCTCGAGCGCGGCAACAATAAGATTGCGAACGGCGGGGTCGTCCTCAACGACCAAGATGAGCGGTTTTACGGCAGAGTTCGGCACAGCGCTACTCCTTATCAAACGAAACATCGGCGACGGGAAGCTCAATCGTAAAGACCGAGCCGTGCGGGTCCGCCGCGGCAACCTCTATGCTACCGCCATGCGCCAGATCAATGGAGCGGCATAGTCAAAGACCCAGACGCACTCTGCGATGGCTGTCGGCAGTCTCGTGGTTGGCGGTGTAGAACGACTCAAAGATTCGCTCGCGGTCCTCGGGCGCAATGCCCGGGCCGTCATCGGCCACCGAGCACGCCACGCGTCCATCGTCGACGCCAATCGAAATCACGATATGCGAGCCTGCGGGTGTATAGGTGATGGCGTTGTTCACCAGATTGACCACCAGCTGCACCATCAGACGCGCGTCGACGTTAACGAGCGCCGGCTCATCGCACGCCACCACCTTAAGGTCGTGCTCACGCACGGCCGGACTTACGTGGCGCAGCGCCTCCTCGACGATATCGTCCATGAGCTCGAGCGTAGTCGACAGATGCATGCCGCCACCCTCGAGTTTGGTGATGGCGAGCAGATTCTCGACGGTGGCGTTGAGCCACAGCGCATCCGAGCGAATGGATAGAAGCAGGCCGCGGCGCGTCTGGGCATCGAGCACCGCGGTGCCGGTCGAGCCCTGATCGAGCAGCACGTCGGCATTACCCGAAATGCTGGTAAGCGGCGTGCGCAGATCGTGCGAGATGGAGCGCAGCAGGTTGGCGCGCAGCTGTTCGTTTTTGGCGAGCACCGCCGCTTCCTCGCGGGCCTCCATCGCGCGGGCGCGGTCGAGCGCCAGCTCGCCTTCGCTCACGATGGCATCGGCAAGTGTC
Organism: uncultured Collinsella sp.; assembly: GCA_900549085.1. Classification (GTDB taxonomy): domain Bacteria; phylum Actinomycetota; class Coriobacteriia; order Coriobacteriales; family Coriobacteriaceae; genus Collinsella. The sequence goes on from URMO01000010.1 coordinate 24,557, forward strand.
CGTTCCTCATGCGTCAGCACGTCGGGCTCGGCAACGATAGCCAGCACGCCCACCACCGAGGCGGGGTCGCCCGAGCGCACGAAGCCGTCGCCCGTGCGAACCGTCAGGTAGATGCCATAAAACGCCGATCCGCCAAACGTGGCGTCAAGCGGCGTTCCCACGTAGGCGGACGCCGAGAGCCGCGGCGGCATCTGCGGCGCCAGTTCGTGCACCGGCGCGGCATCGCCCACGGCCGTGTACGTCGCACGCGGCAGCAGGTCATCGCCCTCGGCGTCGGCGCTGTACCACACGACCGGGCAGCCCGAAAGACGCGCCAGCTGCGTGGCCATGGCGTGAACGATCTGCTGCTGATCGGCGCACCGCTGCAGCATGCGGTTGGTCTCGAGCACCATATGCGTGCGGCGGTCGCTGGCGGCAGCCTGTGCCAAGGCGCGGCGCAGGGCCAACGCAATCGAGCTCGACACAAGCGAGACCACGAACATGATGAAGAACATGCCGGGATAGCCGCGGTCGATAAGCGACAGCGAGTAGCGCGGGTCGACAAACAAGAAGTTGTAGAGCGCCACGGCGGCAGCCGAGCTCAGTAAGCAATACAGGCGACTCCAGGTAAAGAATGCGCACAGCTGAACGGCGAACACATAGACGATCATGATGCTCGGCGCGAGACCTGGATGGTCGAGCAGCGCGCCCACAATCGTCGCCGCGACCAGCAGCCCCACCGATACGCAGGCGTCATACAGAGGAGTGCGGCGCGTCAGCGTTGTGCGCCGCCACCAAAAGCTATCGGCAATATCGCCGTCCGTACGGACGTCCATCAGCGCCCCGCCCCTCTCTCGAAAACAAAAACCACCACAAAGGGGACAGGCACCTTTGTGGTGGTTTCCCCTTGTGGTGGTTCCAAGTGTATAGCCTTTGCAGTCTGCAATCGCTAGACAAACAGCATGTGCGCGAGCAGTGCGCACACGCACGCCGCGACAAGCAGCGTCACCACGATCGAGATCACACGGTCGGCCATGTCCATGTTGGCACGATTCGTAAAGAACCGATCTTCGGCGGCGTCGACGCGCGCCTCACGCACCAGCTCGGCAGCAAGATCGCAACCGTCAAGCACCTTTGCATCCATGGTTTCCTCCCAGGACTCAATCTCCGTCATTACAAGCCCGCTCGTTCGCAGACAAACCTCGGGCGTCGACTACGGCCGCTCGTTGGGAGCCAGGCGCTGCATCTTGTTCACGGCCTTGAACTTGGTGAACAGCGGCACGTACTCAAAGCTCACGTTGGAGTTCTCCAGGCCGTACCAACGCGCGGGCGTGCCGGCGGCGCGGCGGATGATGTACTTGAGCGTGATGGCCGTGCGCTCGCTGGGCTCCACATCGCTTTCGGGCGCCAGAAGCTTACGGATCAGGACGAACTTGAACGTACCGATGTTGCCCGGATCCTTGTAGACCGAGTAGTCATGCGTCTGCGGCGGCAGCTCGCCGGTGGCAGCCAGGTCCTGAACAACCTGACGCAGGTAGGCATTGACGCGCTGGTTGATCTTGTAGCCCAGGTACAGATGCACGCGGAACACGTAGTCGGTGCCGAACGTCTCGACCGAATAGGCAAAGGTGTGCGGTTCGTCCATAGTCTCGACATTTACAAACCACCAGGCGCGGGCGCGCTTGGGATGCTTGTCCAAGATCGAGTAGACGATATCGCGGTCGATGTAGTCGGTATGGGTGTCCTTGGTCAGGTACACGACGTTGTCGCTCATGCGCTCGTAACGGTCGTCGTCACGCAGGCGCTTGAGCTGCGGCAGGTAGCTGCGCAGCGGCAGCAGCGTAAACTGGCGCTGCTCGACCGCCGTGCCGTTGTACCAGCACACCATAATGCCCATGATGAGTGCAGCCATAAGGATGGTAAAGTAGCCGCCGTGGAAGAACTTGGTGAGCGAGCTCACAAAGAAGAAGCCTTCGAGCAAAAGGAAGAAGGCCGCGAAGATCCACGGAGCAACCTTGAGCTTGCGCTCCTCGTGCAGGTAGAAGAAGAGCAGCAGCGTGGTGCACATCATAGTCAGCGTAATAGCAAGGCCGTAGGCGGCTTCCATATGCGCCGAGTTCTGGAACAGCAGCACCACGATGACGCAGCCGACAAGCATGACGTTGTTGACCATGGGGATGTAGAGCTGGCCCTTGGTCTCGGCAGGGTAGAAGACCTGCATGTGCGGCATAAGGTCCAGACGGCTGGCCTCGGACACCAGCGAGAATGCGCCGGTGATGAGCGCCTGCGAGGCAATGATGGCCGCGACGGTGGAAAGGCCTACGGCAAACGGGCGCAGGCCCGGGGCGAGCATCTGGTAGAACGGGTTGAGGTCGGCAATGCCCATGAGCTCGGGGTTGGCAGCGTTGTTCATAAGCCAAGCGCCCTGGCCCATATAGGAAAGCAGCAGGCAGCACTTAACGAACGGCCAGGTGGCGTAGATGTTGCCGCGGCCGACGTGGCCCATGTCGGAGTAGAGCGCCTCGGCACCGGTGGTGGCGAGGAAGCAGCTGCCCAGAATCATGATGCCCGCGTGGTTGTTGGGGCTCAGCAAAAAGGCGATGCCACGCACCGGGTTGAGGCACAGCAGCACGGCGGGGTGCTGGAAGACAAAGAATAGACCCGTGCCGCCCAGGAACAGGAACCACAGCGTCATGATGGGGCCAAAGGCGTGACCGATCTTAGCCGTACCGATGCGCTGTACCAAGAAGAGTACGATGATGATGGCGAGCGTAATGGCGACGACGCGGCCCTGGTCATCGCCCAGCACGGCATGGACCGCCGGGATGGTGCGCAGGCCCTCGATGGCCGTGGTAACGGTAACGGCCGGCGTCAGGATGCCGTCGGCGAGCAGCGCGGCGCCGCCCAGCATGGCGGGGATGATAAGCCACTTGCCGCAGCGCTTGACCAGGCTGTACAGGGCAAAGATGCCGCCCTCGCCATGGTTATCGGCGCGCAGCGAGATGAGCACATACTTGATGGTGGTCAGCAGCGTGACCGTCCACACGACAAGGGAGAGCGCGCCAAGCACGAACTCCTCCGTCACGCTTCCGATGCCGCCGTTGCCGGCAACGAGCGCCTTGGTTACATACATAGGGCTGGTGCCGATATCGCCGTACACCACGCCCAGCGTGACGAGCATCGCCGAGATGCTCACAGGAATCGCAGCGTGCGAGGCTGCCTCCTTGGCCTTCTGTTCCATAAGCCGGTTTCCTCCCAACTTTAATGTTCGAAGGAATTATAGGTAATCGGCCTATGTTTGAATGGTACTGTTTTCCCAGCTAGATAAACATTTATACGGCCTTTAGGCCACCGCGGCGATATGGAATGTGACAAAGGGACTGTCCCCTTGTCACATTCGTCATTTTCCAAGCCAGTTTTTGAACCACCATTCCATGGATCGGCTCATCTCGGCCATAAAGGGACTCGTGTGCTTGCGGGTATAGATGTCCACGACGCGCTCCCCCACCTCGCGGGCATGCGGACGAAACATCGCGTCCATCTCGGCCACCTGCGCATCCATAGTCGCAGCATCGGCGCGGCAGTAGCGCTCCTCGTGCACCAGGTTTACCACGGGATGCGCAATGGCCGGACGCTCCTTCCGTGGCGTGCCGATGATGAGCATCGACAGCGGCATGGTATAGGGCGGCAGATCGAGCAACTCGGCAACTTCCTCGGCATTCTCGACGATATCACCGATGTAGCAGCTCCCCAGGCCCAGGGCCTCGGCGGCAACCACGGCGTTTTGCGCGGCGATCACGGCGTCCTGGGCCGCGATGGCAAAGTCGCCCAAACCCGGCGCGCGGCGGGGCGCCTTGCCCGTACGCTCGACAAACTCGGGCTCAAAGCAACCCACATGCTCAAACAGATCGATCCACTTGGCATAGTCGACTACAAATATAAGTGCCCAGGGCGCCTTGGCGATCATGGGCTGGTGGTCGCACAGGTCGGCCAGGCGGTCGAGCGTAGTCTGCTCGCGGATGCTCACGATGGAATACATCATCATGGCGCCTGCCGACGGCGCACGGCTCGCCGCGTGCAGAATCGCTGCCCGCTGCTCGTCGGTCACCGCCACGGGGCGGTCGTCGTCATCACGCGCGAAGGCACGCGTGGACGAGCGATGCTCCAAGATGTCCAGTGCCGCGTTGCCCGTAGTCTCGACCGGATAACCGTTCGCATCCACGCCCTTAGCTCCGCCGCAGTACTCGGCACCCGTCATACAAACCTGCTCGCCCATAGCTCTATCCTCGCCAATTCTTTAAGAGGCCTTTACGTTTCCGTGTAATTCCCGTCCATTATCGCGCAGGTCGCCACTACATTGCGCCACACCGCCGCACATGCGCGTTAATATGGCTGGTTGTTGTGCGCAGCCCACAAATGCAGCGCATATTTAGGTAACAATCGGGTAAACCCCCGCTTTCGTAGGTTTTAAGTTTGTGAGGAGTCTCAGCATGTTCGCTGCCGCCATCTCGCTCGTCGGTCTTGCGGCGACCGTCTACCTTGTTTTGCGCGAAGCCAAGGCCATTCGCGCTCAGTCGGGCACCGTTGCCAAGGGCGCCTTCGCCTGGAGCGTCGCCTTCGGCCTGTTCCAGCTCTTTTTGACCATTTGGGGCGCTATTGGCCTCGTCGCGCAAAACGAGCCGCTCGCCTTCGTGATGCTCATCCTGACCAACGCCATCCTCACCGGCTGCGCTTGGGCCAGCATCGCCCGCGACCGCATCGCCCCGCGCGTCTTTGCGTTCGCCGGGCCCGACGCCCCCGCCCCCACCGGCAAGCTCGCCCGCCTGCGCGGCGCCTTTGTGGGCAAACCGCTCGTCGCCGCCGTCCTGTGCCTGCTGCTCGCCGGCGTCTTTGCGCTGTTGGGCATGGAGGTCTCGTCCAACCACGACTTTACCTGGGTCTACCCCCTGTGCATCCTGCTCGAGTGGGCCATCATCACCACGCTCATGGTCGGCTTGTTCTTCCTATTCCAGCGCCACGGCGCAGCCCCGGCCGTCCTGGCCTTCGCCCTCTTTGTCCTGGGCATTGCCGAGTTCTTCGTTATCACGTTTAAGTCCATGCCTATCCAGCCGGGCGACCTTTCGGCCATCTCCACCGCCGCCGCGGTCGCCGGCACCGGCTACACCTTCTCCATCTCGCTGTTCTGCGTGCTGTCCATGGGCTTTACCGCCATCGCCATGCTGCTATGCGAGTACGCCGGCCTGGTCGCGCCGCATCGCCAGAAGGGCGCCGCCAACGCCAAGCGCATGCTGCTCACCAACCTGCTCGTCGCCGTGCTGTGCCTGGGCGGCGTGACCGCGCACGTCACGCTCATCGACTACTACAACACTCTCGGCATCACCGTCTACACCTGGCGCCCGCTCGAGAGCTACTGGCGCGAGGGCTACCTGCCCGCTTTCATTAGCGCAGCGCAGTCCATCAAGCCGCCCAAACCCGCCGACTACTCCGTCGACGATGCCAAGGCCACGCTCAAAAAGTACGCCAAGGCCTACGACAAGTCCGATGCGGCCAAGAGCGACGAGCGCGCCGCCGCAAAGGAGCAGTTCGATAGCGAGAAGCCCACGGTCATCGCCATCATGAACGAGACGTTCTCGGATCTGTCGATCTACCAGAACATGCGCGCCGGCTACGAGGGTCCGCAGTACTTTAAGAACCTGTCCGACTGCCTCAGCCGCGGCAAGCTCTATGTGAGCGCCTACGGCGGCGGTACCGCCAATACCGAGTTTGAGTTTATGACCGGCAACTCCATGGCCAACCTGGGCTCGGGCGTGTACCCCTACACCATCTACAACATGGAGACGACCGGGAACTTAGCCGAGCAGTTCAAGTCGCTCGGATATTCCACCACGGCCATGCACCCCAATCACGCAACCAACTGGAACCGCGAGAACGTGTACAAGGACTTTGGCTTTGACCAGTTCCTGTCCATCAACGACTTCCAGGGAGCCGAAACCCTGCGCGGTATGGTGACCGACCAGGCGACCTACGACAAGATTCTTGAGCTGCTCAACCAGAACGCCGATCCGCAGTTTATCTTCGACGTGACCATGCAGAACCACTCGGGCTACGATACGGGCCTGCTGCCAGTCGACAAGCAGATGCACCTGAACATCGACACGACCGACCTGGACGCCAAGACCGTCGAGGACGGCACGCTATCCGATGTCGACGAGTATGTCTCGTGCATCGAGCAGTCCGACCAGGCGCTTCGCTACTTCCTAAACGCCCTGAGCAAGCTCGACCGTAAGGTAGTCGTGGTGTTCTGGGGCGACCACCAGCCGTTCTTCCCGTCCAAGTTCAACGATAAGTGGTTTACCGGCGAGGACGACGCCACGCATCAGGAGCGTCTGTGGCAGACCGACTACATCATCTGGGCCAACTACGACGTTGCCGGCTGCGACCAGACGAGCGAGGTCGACGACCTGTCCACCAACTACCTGTCCACGCAGCTTATGCAGCTAATCGGCGCACCGCTGACCGACTACCAGAAAGCGCACATGACGCTGCGCGAGTCGCTGCCCGCCATCAACTCCGTGGGCTACGAGGACGCCAGCCTGCGCTGGGCGCTCTCCTCCAACGTCACCGGTGACGACGCCGCCGCAGCAGCCGCCACCAAGGCACGCGAGGATTACGCCAAGATGCAGTACTACGAGATGTTCCGCGACGGCAAGAACGTGTACACCGAGCACTTCCAGACCGAGGCCAACGAAACCGACCCCAACCTGGCGCCGGGCACGACCAAGATCAAGTAGCGGGTCGCTCATAACTGAAACGTCTGTCCGGGCGGAGGCATATAAGGTTCATCGCGAGTTCCGCACGCAAAGGGGGCCACTTAATGTGGCCCCCGTCTTGCGCAGGACTGCCCGAGCAGGGAACCTTATATTCCGCCGCCGGGCAGGCGAAGCATTTAGAAGATGGACCTAGCGCTTATCCCGCCGGGACAAAAGCAGCGCGGCCATAAAAGCGATGATCGCAAGCGTCAGCAGTATCAAAAGCAATGCGAGCGTGCTATCGCCCGTTGCCACGAGACCAAGCAAGCCGGGCTTCTTGCTGCCAGCAGACTGCACGGGAATCTTCTCGCCATCGTCTTCGGCGGTGATTTCCCAGCGAATTGCCTTGTTTGCGTCGGCAAGCTCGTTGCCCACCGACGTCGGGACACTTAGTTGCAAATTGAGCACCGTGCTGCCATCGCTCGTAAACGTTGCGACCTGCGTGGGATAGGCGAACACGCTGCCCGGCGTTCCCGTCTGGAGCCAACCGTCAGACGCATCGCCAGCCGACGCCGTTAAGGCAATGGGCGACAGCAGGTGTGCCGTCTCGTGATCGACAACGGCCCGCACAAACACACGCACCTGGGACTTTACGCCCGTGGCACGAACCTCGATCTGCTGCTCGCGCGCATCGCCGGGCATTAGATCTTTAAAGGCGGGAAACAGATCGGGCTCCCCCGAGGAGCCCGTCGCCCCCGTTACCGTCAGCTGGCGCGCATTTCCGTCATAGGCAATCGCGGGACTATCGGCAAACGCGCGGGCGGGAACGGCGAGCGCGACCACACAGAGAATGGCCGCGGCCACGCAACGCACGGAGCGCGCAACGCCTTTGCGAATCGGGAACGCCATACTCACGCACCTCCGTGCGGCGGCACCAGCACGCCATCTTTGACCGTACAGTTCCATGCCTCGGTGACCGCATCGTCGGGCGTGGATTGAATTGCCTGGGTCGAGATGTCAACGACTAGGTTTTTACCATCTGCCTTCTTCTCGGACACGCTCTTGATGAGCACGCCCGTCTTGTCGAGCGGCGCAACAGGAGACGTCCAGTAGTAGAACCCGTCGGCCGAGCGAACCCAAGACGAGTCGCTGCCAGTAGTTGAGGCATTGGACACGTTGCCCCACACAATTGCGTAGTCGGTACCCTCGACCGGCTCATCCCACAGGCGTGCACCATCCTGGTCCTGCCAGTAGATATCCACCGCAACGCGCAGGTATGCCGGAGCCGAGCCCTTGTTTGTTATCGTGACGTCGCTCTTCACGTTGCCATCGAGCTTCTCCTCCACCGAGGGCGCCACCGAACCAAAGCCGAACTCGTTGACCAGCACGCCCGTAACCGAAAGCCACGCAAAGGTACCGGCGGCGCCAGTCAACAGGAGAACGCTGACAAGGAGGGCGACGATTTGCTTGCGCTTAGTCATCCTAGCCCTCCTTCTTCAGCGTGCCGTTTTCCCAAACATTCTTAGCACGCGAGCCACCATCGACCCATTTGTCATTCGCGCGCGTGTTGACGCACGTCACCACGGTGTCGCCCACGCTCGAGGCAGACGAGATGATGAGCTCGGCAGATTTGCCGGTCGCCTTGCCAGGCGTACTCAGCTCGCCCTCGTAACGCCACGCCCAAGCCGTGTCTTCCTCAACGGTATAGATGCCCGCCGGTGCGGCAAATTGCACGCTGCCGACATACCAGGTCTCGCCGTTTTCCTGCTGCGTTTTATCGACCTTCACTTCGACCATGCGCGTCTCAGCAAGAGAATCCTTCGACACCTTCCGTGCCACCTTAAAGCGGAATGTCTGTCCCATGGCACTAGCATCGGTGGTCTTTTTTACAATTGTCAACGCGTGAGTCTGGGCGAATTTGAACACGGCATTACCGGGGCCCTGTTCGTCTTCACCCGTCTTCTTGGACTCCAAACGGTTGGCCAGGTCGAACGAGCCGTCACCCGAACCCAGGCTATAGAGCGAGACATACTGGTCGTTAACGGGTTCCTCCGTCATGGACGCATCAGGACCGTAGCTCGCCCGCTTAACGGTAACAGTCAGCTGCGTTCCCATAAACGGCTCGGCAAAGCAGACCTTAAAGGGTGCCTGGTCGGCACTGTTGTCGACTGTGTTGGCGGCGTTGGGATCGAGCAGCCACTTAAGCCGCGCGGTCATTGTTTTAGGGTTAGTGGAATCGGATGTGTCGTTGGCAGTCACACGATACGTCACGGGATACAGGTCCATGTCTCCCTTGACCGGCTCGCCCTTAAACTCATTCCAAGACTTCGCATCGCCATCGGCAGGCACATATCGCCACTCCAGGAAGAGCTCACGTACGTCACCGCTAGTAGTCGTCTGTTCATCGAGCAGCGCGACGATCTTGGAGTGGGCGTCCGGGTCGTATGCCACGGACTTTTTCTCCATCTCGGGATTGCCGTCGTTGTCATAGACCGGGTTGCCGCTCTCATCCACCTTGGGAACATCGACGTTATGGACAAAGCCGGCGCCCGTCGCGCGCTCGCCGTCCGAGTCGACCGTCGCCGTAAAGACGACCGACCCGTCGACACCGTGATAGCGAACCTTATACGGCGCGATCTTGTACACCGCAGTGTACGTCACGCTCTTAAAGGGCTCATTACCCTCGAGGGGATACTTATCGTCACCGGTCATTAGGGTGTATTTGCCATCGGGTTCGTAGTCGCGCGACCAGCCGACAAAGTCGTACTTGGTGCCGTCAGTGCCCTCAACCTCCTCGGCGGCCTTGACCTCAAGAGAAATCTGGTCGCCGGAATCAGTGCGGCCGAGGCTACGGACAAGATCGGGATTCGCAAGTTTAGAGTCAATGTTCGATTGAACGGTAACCAGGCTGGGACGGTAGACCGGGTACAGCTCCATGGGGGCCTTGACCACGGTAGAAGCACTCACCATACGGATACCCTCCGACCAAGCGACATAGCCCTTGCCAGGTGCCGGCTGGGCTTCCGTCCAGCCCACGAAGACGTTGAACGCACCTCCTGTATCCGCATCGATAGTGCTGACGTCATAAGTGGGCTTCGGGATGCCGCCATCAAGGTTGCCGAGCATATCGCCTTGCTGAGCAACTTTGCCGTCCACATCTTTGGCATTGAGATGGTACACGACCGCCAACGGCGAATAGTACGCCACAAATGTATAGGCCCCGCCGGGTTCCACCTGATAGGAATACGAGTTATCGCCGTTAGGTTCGAGCTTTTTAACTTCGCCATTCGGAAGTTCGATCTCAACCTTCTGCAACTTATACAGCTCACCGCCTGCTTTATAAACCGACGTCGTGACGTCAGGGGTCACCGTTGCCGTAGCAGGGTCGGTGCCCGCGTTGATAACGGGATCGATGTCGTACCTAGGCACATTGACCTTGTCCGTGCCATCAAAACCCGCGCGGTGCAGGTTGGTGGTGTAGTTGACGTCGTACTTTGCGTAGACGGGATAGGCATCCTGACACTTGGTGACCTTGGAGTCATCCGTCGCCAAGTATGGCGCCGCCTTTTCCGGATCGCTCGTCACATAGGGGTCGTTGGCGACATCATAGATATAGTTCCAGACGTCAGAATCCTTCTGGACCTCGGCGGTCGAAATCCAGCCCAGGAACTTATGACCCGGCACCGCCATCTCGGTATCGGTCGGAGAGGCTTCGAGCGTCAGATTGGGATTGACGTCACCATCCTTTCCGTCGTAGGGCTTTGTATTAACCGTCCTATCCTTATAGAGATGCGGATAGCAATACAGGAACGTCGGATCTTTACCTTCCGCCGTTTTCTGCTGAAGCAAGTTGCTTTTATAGCGTCGAGTAGCAGCCTGCTTGACGTTGCCACTCTTGTCATAGAAGTTGACGTCCGTGGTCACCATAGCACGGACATAATATTGCTCCGTCGTTTCAACAAAACTCGAAAAAGGATTCTTTATATAAGTCCAGGAACCGTCGTCGGGTCTTTCGAGCGTCCAAAAACTGAAGTGGTACCTATCATGCGCGGGGGTAAATTGAACTTTAATACTTGAGGCTTTCCACTCATCACTCAGTTTACCGGCTCCTGGAAAATCAGTGTCGGCAATCATATCCTTGAGAGTGTTCGCGCCGCTGTCGTTACGCACATTATGCGAGTAGGCGTTAATAGGCGCAACGATTTGCGTCGCATCAGAGAGAGCGGTGGTGCACTTATCTGCTGGATTCTTATCATCGTGTAGCACATGGGCGGAGGCGTCCGTGCCAGCACCCCAATGGATAACGTTTTCACGAACATATGTCGCGCCGACGTTTTCCTCGAAGGGCGACTTGTATTTATTCCAAATCGAGCACAACTTCTTGCTGTCCGTTAGACCGCTATTTGTAAATGCCCGAACGTAATAGTCCACCCGGTACTCAAAACGAGCCGTATAGGTATGCAGGACGGTCAGATCGACGTTTGCGGGAAGCTTATAGCTGGGGTCACGGCTTACGCGCACCTCGACCTGGGACCCATCGGCGGCCTGCTTGTTTTCATACCAACCCAGGAAGCGGTAGCCATCGGGCAGCGAGCCGCCTTCGGACAAGGGCTTGTTGTCCACGCCGCGCACCTGCACCGTGTAAACGCCGGCCCCATCCTCGGCAGTCTGGACATCGACATGAGTGTTGCCCACGTCGACACGCTGGGTCGCATCTTCAAGCCCATCCTGCTCATTACCCTCGAACACCGTCATGATGTTCGAGACGTAGTCGCTGTACACCGGATAGAAGTCGGTCGGACCGACGACGGTGATCGCCGCATCGGCGGGATAGAACGCGTTTGCGTTTTTAAGCTCGGCGAGCTGGGTCGAGGTAATGGCCGCATAGCCGCCGTTCATCCCAGCCTCGCCGCTCGGCTGCGTCGTCCAACCGATAAAGGTGGCGCTGGGAGACAGAGCGCCGCGGTCCGCAGGGGCAGCCGGCGTCAGGCTAACACCATAGCGGTACCAATCCGCCGACCTGTCGTGCGCAGCACCGCTCTGCCAATCGAGCGTTTTGCCCTTGACGTTATAGAACAGCACTTGCGCCTCGTACGAAGCGATGAACAGGTCGTTGCCCTTAAAACCGTCGGCCCCGTTCGCATTATCGGCGGTATAGGTCGACGTTTTCTCGTGCGTCTCGTTCTTCTGGACCTGCTTGCCAGCAGCCACAGCATCGGCATCGGTCTTGCCATCAAACCAGCTGTTGTCTTGTCCAATTCGGTTCACACGCACATCGGGCTCGCGGAACCAGCCCATAAAGCGGTAGCCGCCGTTCGCCTCGCTCAGCCCCGCGGGCTTTGCGGAGGTTTCCTGCCTGAACATTACCGACGTATCGCCCTGGGCCAAGCCCTGGGCCGTTCCCGCCAGCACGGCGCTCACGGCAAAGGCGTACGGATCCGAGGTCTTCTGATCAGTACCGAGTTTGGTCGCCTCGATTGTCGCGGTGCCCGCACCGGGAAAATCGATCGTCGCCTTAACGCTCTGGCCATGCACGGGGATATTCAGTCTGTAGTCCATCGCCCACTCGTTGGCATGCGAACCGCCCAGGGCCTCATCGTTAGCGGTCGAGCGCATGGTGCCGGCACAGAAGTCGTAGTCGTGCTCCTCCCACAGCTCGCGCGTGGCGTAGCGCCCGTCGTCCCACGGGCCGTAGCCGTCGCCCTTGGTGGTACCGTCGCCGCCAAAAGAGGGGATCTTCTTCTTAGCCGCGGTACCCTGGCTGCTGCCGTTTAGGCTCACGCTCGGCTTAAAGTAGCACTCGGTGACCGTGGCGTCGCCCTTGTTGGCGCGCGCAGCAATACCGCCCAGGTTCACGTCGTTTTGGATGATGGGGATCACGGCGATGGGGTTGTATTGACGCGAGCTCAGGTCACCTGCAAAGTGGCTGCGGACGAGCTCATTGCCTTCTTTGGTTAAAATACGACCCGCCAGGCCACCCGTCCACGCGCGCGTCACGGCGACAACGCCCACGTACGACGCGGCATAGCTGTAGCACTGGGCCGTCGAGAAGCAGTCGATGATCTTGGCGTCACCTGCCATGCAGCCCACAAAGCCCGAGGCGTACACGTTGTTGCCGCCCAGGGCGCCAATGGCCACATCGTATTTATTGGTGACGTCGGTCATGTCCTTCGAGGAGCCGTCCTCGTTTCGCGTGGGCGTGACGCGGCAGTATTCGATCGTAGAGTTTTTGACGTAGCCGGCAAATGCCGCCATGTACAGGCCCTCGCCACCGATCGCCTGCACACCTGCAGTGGTGTTATGGACGGCGCGACCGCCGCGCACCTCGCAGTTGTAGAGGGTGCAGTCCTCCAGCTCGCCTGCGATCATGCCGCCTTCGAAACCAGCGTTCGTGATAACGTTAAGCATGTTGTTGGCGCACGTAACGTGCAGGGTGCTCTCCATGACCATGACGTTTTCGAAGCTGGTGTTGACGGCCTTGCCCACGATGATGCCGCCGCGGAAGTCCGCCCAGATGTTGGCGTCCTCGACAAGGAAGTTCTTGATGGTGGCGCCGTCGGTCTCGGCAAAGAAGCCCGTGTCGCGCTCGGGGTCCAAGACCTTATTCTCGTAGTTCAGGCCCTTCACGGTATGGTTCTGACCGTCAAAGACGCCCTTAAAGGGATGCTCCTTGTTGCCAAAGGAGAGGTGCTTGACCGTATCCGCAACAATGGCGTTCATATCATCATCGTTAAGAACGATATCGTTATCGAGATAGACGCGCCACTGCGACGTGTCGCGTTGACGCGACAGCGCGACGCACGCCAGGAAGTCGTTCCTGTTTGTGATATGGAATTCGGTTTTGGCCTCGGGCACATCCTCGGCATGCGCCGCCGTTGGCAGCGCCATAACGCAGCAAAGGACAATCGCTGCGACGGCAACCAGCCTGCTAAGCACACCTCGGTTTCTGTTCTTAATCTCCATGGGCTAGTTCGCCTCCGGCCAGCCCACGACGTCGAGTACGTCGAGGACGGTATCGCTTTCCTGCTGGTTTTTGGCCTGCACGGCCTGAACATCGATATCGAGCCTGAATGAGCCGCCGCGTGCGGCATCGTGGTAGTCGCCCACAAAGCGCAGCGAGTCCATAAGGCTCTCCGTCGTGGCACCGGGGTCGAGCGTACCGCCACGCGCATCCAATCCGCGGTAGTAGTACCACCCGTCGCCGCCATCGACCCACGGAGATCCCTCGCCCGCGTTCACATGAAACGCGACGTTATCCGAGGCATCCGCACTCGAGCTGTCGGGCGCCACCGACGTCATGCGCAGACGCGCGCGAACGTACTCAGGCTGCGCGCCGACGTTCTCCACGCGTACAATGCGGCTGATGTCAGAGCCCCCGGCCTTGGTGTCGGGATAGTCCCCGTGCTCGTTGGGCTCAAACGGAATCTCCTCGCCCTGCTCGTTGAGGGTGTATTCGCAGACTCGTACCTTCACGCTGCCAAACGATAGAACGTTGTTCGCCGGAACCATATCAACGGTAAAAGCCAGCGTGCCGCACAGGCACGCCAGGGCCAACAGCGCCATCGCGGCAAGCGCCAAGGTGCGTTTCTGATTGTCGGAAAGATTATTGAGCATTACGTTCGCCAGTCGTCGATAAAAAGGGGACCGAGATCCCGGCCCGTATATAGGGGTGGGGGCGGGCCGGGATCTCAGTGGGGGGATTAAGCCTGAGCCTGAGTCTTAGCCCATTCCTTGGCCTGCGCAATGGCGTTCGCGGCATCACCCTGGTCGGCACCGAAGATGTAGCAGGAGACCGTCATGGCGGGATCGGTGACGACATCCGTGTTGTTCATGGCAGCCGGGATATGCACGGTGCTGAACAGCTCGCCGGTGTAAGCAGCCTTTCCATCAGCGGGAGTAAGCTTTGCAGGAGTGCTGGTGCCATCAGCGGTATACATGAACAGACCGCTCACGTACTGGTCATTGGTGCCGTTGGTCGTCACCTGGTCATCAGCAACCGGCTTCCAGCCATTGTTAAGAGTGAAGTACGGGGTCTTGGCAAGGGCGTTTTCGGCGTCTGTCTTCACAATTACGTTCTTCACATAGATGAACACATAGGAGCTATCGGAACCCTTGCCGATGCCGACGTTGGGGTTCTTATTGACGTTGGTGTCGGGAATCATCTTGGAATTATCGATCCATTTGGTCTCGAACAGATAACCATCCACTGAGGGGTTCGTGGGATCAGTGCCGGGCTTGTTCGGCTGATCAGGGTCGGGCTTCACTTCAGGCTTGTCAATGCTGCCGACCGTGAACTCATTCACCTTGGTTTGGGTCGCCGACAGCCATGCATAGGTACCCACACCGGCGGCCAGCACCAACAGCAGCAGGGCGGCAATGATGCCGTAGCGCTTTTTCTTCTTGTTTTCCATCGTTCTCTTCCTTTCGAGAATCGTCTTCCCCCGGCAACGGCCCCTACCGCCACCGACGCTTTTCCCTGCCGCTATGAACGCCGCTCCCTCGCATGCACGCGGGTATGCTTGCCCGCAGGCTCGTCGGGAACCATCCGATCGAGCACTATCGACGCCGCGATCAGCAGCGTCAGAACGGCCACCACAACAAGCAAACCGGGCATCGTCGTGCAATATGCGTTGACGAAGCCCAGGTAAGGGACACAAAAAGAAACAGTGCCGATAACACTCGAAAAAGGCGTCTGCTCGGCATCGTGCATGATGCTTCCGTCTGCATTTTTGTTCGCAATTCCCTGCGTGCCGATCATCTGCACCACAGGGTCGATCTGATACACCTGGTGCGTCACCACGGCGCCGTCCGATCGGTAAAAGGTTGCATTGTCGCCCACGGCAATATCCGTTGGCTCAACCTGGCGGACAAACACCATGGAGCCAACGGGAAGCTCGGGTTCCATAGAGCCCGAAAGCACAGCAAAGGGCATGTATCCAAATGCGCGAGGAACAAAAGAAACGAAGGCAAGGGCCATGACGAGCACAAGCGCCAAGCTACTAAGAAGAGCAATAAATCGTTTGAGTCCGCGCGCCACCATAATAATTAATTCATCCCCATCGAGGCCTTATTCGACCCATCCAAAGGTCAGCAAGTTTCAATAGGAACCGCAAGGCGATTGAAAAGTGAGTCCGAAATAAGCCAATTTGGAATCTCTTCTTATTAAGAAAACATAGTGATGTCCTACAGTTTTATCAATATCTCATCGCCTAATGCTACTAATTTTGGCGTAAGCGGTCATTTATCCCCAAAATGACCTGCTTTATCCAATACCTGTGATCGACCCGCTACTCAATTCCTCAATAGGAGGTCCGATATTTTGCGCAAACAAAAGAATCGTACCCCCCCCCACATTAAAATTAACTGCCGGATGTACCATTTGTTTTTAACCCCCCTATCTGAGTTTCATGGCTGCCCCATCTAGTTCGCAGCCCATAACCCGCTGGAAACCGTGTCCTTGAATTCTCTTGCGAGGTGGGATGTGGTTTCCGCTTGCGGCCCCGTTGGGAAGCCACATCCCACTTCGGCCGCAAATTCCGGGTCGCGCTTTCCGCCAGACCCCTCAACCGGAAACCACATCCCATTCCAAAGGCAAATTCCG
>URMO01000011.1 GCA_900549085.1 uncultured Collinsella sp.
CGTGAAGCTCGCGGACGGAACGATTCCAAATCGAACTCACTCTTGGTACTTCTCCGATATGAACAGCGTTCCCGAGAAAGCGAACGCCGCGACTCCCAAAAAGAAAAAAGCGGTCACTACAAAGAAAACTGCCGAGACATCCGATGATGTCCCTGGATTGCCGAACAGCTACGTCGTTTTCGACCTGGAGACGACCGGACTCAATTGCGCGGATTGCCAAATCGCAGAGATCGGCGCGATAAAAGTCCGC
Source organism: uncultured Collinsella sp. (assembly GCA_900549085.1). GTDB lineage: Bacteria > Actinomycetota > Coriobacteriia > Coriobacteriales > Coriobacteriaceae > Collinsella. Next base: position 251 of record URMO01000011.1, read on the forward strand.
GACGGGAAAGTCGTCGATACATTCAGCCAACTCGTCTACATCGACTTCCCGATGCCGCAAGCCGCGTTGAACGTTAACAACATCACCGACGAGATGCTTGCCGATGCTCCACACGCGACCGAGGCCATGAAATCTTTTATCGAGTTCATCGGTGAAGGCGCCGTCCTGGTCGGACACAACATCAAGCGATATGACCTGCCGATTATGAAAAGGGTTGCCACCGCATGCCGACTCGACTTCGATTACGCGGAGGCGATTGACACATACCAGCTCGCGCAACTGGCATGGCCACACCTCGAACGATGGAGTATGCAGGTACTTCGCGAGTTTCTTAATATCAAAAATGACGACGCCCACCGTGCGCTTGCGGACTGTAAAGACGAGATGTCTGTTTACGACGCGATTAGGAATGGCGTGAAGTCCGGCGAGCTTTCGATCGAGCCGCCGCGCCGTCGCGCGAGCCGACCCGGTGCTGTCTACAACAAGAACTGGGGCAACAAGGTAAAGGCCAAGGACATTAAGCCGACCACCGATAAATTCGATGAGTCTCACCCGCTGTTCGGAAAGCTCGTCGTCGTCTCTGGTGACGTGGCGATGTTCGACGGCGATCGAGTGAGGACTTGGCAGGCGATTGCGAACGTCGGAGGCATGCCACAGGACAACATCACCAAGAAGACCGGCTACCTCGTGTGCGGTGAGGGTGCGGGCATGACGAAGAGAAATAAAGCTGAGCAGTACGGCATCGAGATCATCAGTGCCGATGAGTTCGAGAATATGTTCAAGGGAGAAGAGTAATGGCATTGGCGAACGGCTGGGTAATCGCGTGCCCGAAGGATTGCGCTGGAGACTCCGACGCGCTCGGTGACTGCACTCTATATATCGAGTACTTTAAGAGAATCAAAGACGTTCCAGGCAAGAAGGACAACACGCCAGGCAGGCCGAACAACGGTGAGGTGCGCGACACCCTCGCGAGTGGCTGGTTCGAGGATGCGGGGCGAGTCGACGAATTCGGAAAGCAGCCGTGGTATCCCCACAGGAATCGAATCCGCGAGGTTGTTGTCCTGGATACCTGGGTTCCAGAGAGAGGCAAATACTTGTTCGACGGTCTGACCCAATGCAAGTCATTCGACCTATTGAAACTCGATACGTCGAATTGCACGACCCTGGAGGGTATGTTCAGGGGCTGCTCAAGTGTCACGGAGCTTTTTGATCTCGACCGTCTGGACACCTCGAACGTCGAGAACACGTCCTATATGTTCCTCAACTGCTTAGCGCTTAAGGCTGTCAGCATCTCGGGCTGGAAAACGTCCAAGATCTCGGATGTCAACCAGATGCTCGGCGGTTGTTCAACCTACATTCTCGCAACCGAGGAGCAGCGCGAGTTCCTGAACAAAATCACCGGCTCCACGCAGCACGGAATTTGGACCCGCAACCTTTCGTAGCCCAGATCAAAATACCAGTTGTTTCCAGAAATCCTCTAGACGCCTTCTAGAGGATTTCTGGAAATGCAAATAACTTTAGATTCCGAGCGTATCGACCGAAGCAACAACGATGCCTTCGCTAGTTACGTGAGCCGGCATACCAAACGGAAGCGTACTTTTGTACGCGACCGACGATTGAACGTCAGATTGCCGCTTAGGGGCGTTTGCAGCGTCGGCTAAGAGAGATCGTCCTCGTAGGGCATCAGGTCTGCCAGATAGCCCTTCTCCTTGAGCATGGCCTCGATCTCGTCGAGGGTTTGCTCGTCCTCTGCCGCAATGCGATGGAAGTGATAGCCGCTCGTCACCGTTAGTAGTGGAAAGCTCTTGCCGCTCTCGATATCGTGCAGGTAGCGCTCAACATCTCGACGATTGCGAATGTCCAGGTCGGCCGTGATCTTACCGTACACGCGGTGATTGACGATCACGTTGAGCACGGCGCCGCCGGCGTCGACGATACTCGTGAGCTCATCGCCTGCCTGCTCCACGCTGTGGCGAACCTTGACCAAGCGCGTGGGCACGGCGGGGCTGCTGGGGGCCTCCTGCAGCACATAACCACGGTTGGTTGCCACGACATCGTGCCCATCGGCGCGCAGCAGGGCGATGTCTTGCACGACAATCTGGCGGCTCACACCCACCTCGCGAGCAAGCGCGCTGCCCGAAACGGGCTCCGTGGCCCCCTCGAGCACGCCCATGATGGCACGGCGACGCTCGCGGGCGTCCATTATTTACCGTCCAGCAGACGCAGGTGCTTGAGCGAGAGGTCGAGAATCGGCGCAGAGTGCGTCAATGCCCCCGAGCTAATAAAGTCAACGCCCAGGTCGGCGAGCGCGCGGATATTGCTGGCGTCCACGTTGCCCGAGCACTCGGTCTTGGCGCGGCCGGCGATAAGCTCAATCGCGGCAGCCATGTCGTCGTGGGTCATGTTGTCGAACATGATGATATCGGCACCGGCCTCCACGGCCTCGCGTACCATGTCCAAGTTCTCGCACTCAATCTCGACCGTCGTGGTAAACGATGCGTGGGCGCGTGCCATCTCGATCGCACGCGTCACACCACCGGCGGCGTCGATATGGTTGTCCTTAAGCATGACGGCTGTCGACAGGTTGTAGCGGTGGTTGCTGCCGCCACCGATCTCGACCGCGGCCTTCTCGAAGACGCGCATGCCCGGCGTGGTCTTGCGTGTGTCAACAAGCACGGTCTTGGTACCCTCGAGCGCCGCTGCCATGTTGTGCGTGTAGGTAGCGATACCGCTCATACGCTGTAGATAGTTGAGCGCCACGCGCTCGCCCGAAAGCAGCACGCGCGCGTCGCCGCGCACCTGGCCCACGTGGTCGCCGGCGTGCACCTCGTCACCGTCGGCAACATCAAACAGCACCGAGCTCTGCGAATCCAGCAGCTCAAAGGTGCGAGCGAACACGTCCAGGCCCGCGATGATGCCGTCGGCCTTGGCGATGAGCTCCACCGTGGCGGGACGCGCCGTGGGGCACACGCTCGCCGTGCTCACGTCCTCAAACGTAATGTCCTCGCGCAGGGCCTGCAGAATCAGATCATCGACGACGAGTTTCATGGTAATGGGATTCATGGTCTACTCCTCCACGGCCTGCGTGCCGGCGGCACGGGCCAGATCATCGATTGCAAGGGTATCGGAACTCAAAGCGCGATGACGGCCATCGAGCGCGGGCTCGCCCGCCTGCTCCACGGCCAGCGACTCGCCGGTGCGCATACGCCAAGCGGCGCGGCGACCCCAGACTAGGGACTCGAGCAGGCTGTTGGAAGCTAGGCGATTCTTGCCGTGAACGCCGTTGCAGGCCGTCTCGCCGGCGGCGTAGAGCTCAGGCATCGATGTGCGGCCGTCCTTGTCGACCCACACGCCGCCCATAAAGTAGTGCTGCGTGGGCGTGACGGGGATGGGCTCATCCAGGATGTCGCGACCGTCCTCCAGGCAGCGCGCGCGGATGTTGGCGAAGTGCCCGGTCACCACGTCGCGCTCAACGGGGGCAAAGCTCAGCCACTCGTGCTCGGTGCCGTCCTGCTTCATCTGCTCGCGAATAGCGGCGGCGACCACGTCGCGCGGCTGCAGCTCGTCGGTAAAGCGCTCGCCGGCGGCGTTGAGCAGAATCGCGCCCTCACCGCGGCAGCTCTCGCTGATCAGGAAGGTGCGGCCCGGCTGCGGCGAGAACAATCCCGTGGGGTGAATCTGCACGTAGTCCAGGTGCTCCATCGTAATGCCGTGCTCCTGCGCGATATAGCAGGCGTCGCCGGTGAGCTGCGGGAAGTTGGTGGAGTGATCGTACACGCCGCCGATGCCACCCGTCGCCCACAGTGTATGGCGAGCATGAATCTCAAACGGCTCGCCGGTATGCACGCCCTCGGCGGCATGTGCCAGCTCGTCGGCGGGGCGAACCGAATCGCCCTCGTCCACGGCGACAGCGACGACACCAGTGCACACCGTGGCCCCATCGCGCTCGGCCGTCAGGATGTCGGTCATGGCCACGTGCTCAAGAATCTGCACGTTGTCCAGCTTGCGGACGGCCTGGAGCAGCTTGGTCGTGATCTCCTTGCCCGTAATGTCGGCATGGAAGGCGATGCGCGGGCGGCTGTGCGCGCCCTCGCGGGTAAAGTCGAGGCCGCCATCGGCCTTGCGCTCAAAGTCCACGCCCATCGCCAGCAGGTCGTTGATGACCGAGCGGCTCGAGCGGATCATAATGTCTACGCTCTCGCGGCGGTTCTCGTAGTGACCGGCGTGCATGGTGTCCTCAAAGAAGGCATCGTAGTCCGAGCCCTCGGGCAGCACGCAGATGCCGCCCTGCGCGAGCATCGAGTCACACTCATCGACAGCGCCCTTGGAGAGCATGATCACGCGCGTGCTCGTCGGCAGATTGAGGGCCGCGTACAGGCCCGCCACGCCGCAACCGGCAATGACAACGTCGCACTCCATATCGGGGTATTGTTTGGTTTCCACAGGAATCCTCTCCCTTGTAATGTGGCATAAGGGATGGTCCCTCATGTCATATTGGCTTAGCGCGCCGCGTACTCGAGCATGCGGTCGAGTGTGAGCTTAGCCTGGTCGGCGGCCTCGTCCGACACGCCAATCTGCACCTCGCCCTCTCCCGTCTCCAGGCAGCGCACGAGCTTTTCGAGCGTGATGAGATCCATGTTGACGCAGGTGGGCTGCACCGCGGGGAAGTAGAACTTTTTGCCGGTGCCCTGGCAGCGGCGCTCGAGCTCGTAGAGCACGCCGCGGACCGTCACGATGATGAACTCGCTGGCGTCCGACTCCTCGGCATACTTGATGATGCCGGCGGTGGAGCCGATGTAGTCGGCCTCGGCCAACACGTCGGCCTTGCACTCGGGGTGCGCCAGTACGAGCGCGTCGGGATGTGCCTCCTGCGCATCGACGATCTGCTCGACGGTGATGATGTGGTGGCGCGGGCAGTAGCCCTTGTTAAGCAGGACGTGCTTTTGCGGCACCTGCTCGGCTACGAAGCGACCGAGGTTTTGGTCGGGAATGAACAGGACGTGCTGCTGCGGCAGCTCGGACACGATCTTGACAGCGTTGGAGCTGGTGACGCACACATCACTCCAGCTCTTGATCTCGACCGTCGAGTTGACGTAGCAGACGACAGCCAGGTCGTCGCCGTACTCGGCGCGGGCGGCGTCGACCGTCTCGCGCTTGACCATGTGCGCCATGGGGCAGTCCGCGCCCGGCTCGGGCAGCAGCACGGTCTTGGTGGGGTTGAGCAGCTTGGCGCTCTCGCCCATAAACTCCACGCCGCACAGCACGATAGTCTGCTGCGGCAGGCTCTTGGCGAGCTTTGCCAGGTAGAAGCTGTCGCCGACGTAATCGGCCACAGCCTGGACCTCGGGTGCCACGTAATAGTGTGCCAGGATCACCGCGTCGCGTTTGGTTTTAAGTTGTTGAATGGCCTCGACGAGCTCTGCGGGCACCAATGCCGCGCGCTCCGTTGCCGTCGTTGCCGATGCCAGGCCGGCCGCAATGTCGCGTGCAAGCTCCGATGCATCCATGTTCGCGCTCTGTGCCATCAAGGCCCCTCTCTTTTGGCGAATCTTGGGGCTTTAGTATGACACCTAGGTTTACAGCTGACAAGACAGCTGTAAACCTAGGTGTAAAGTTGAAATAAAGATTCGATCATGCGGCAGGCCCATTTTCGAACTGGCAAACTGAGGATAGCCGAGCTCTCGATAGCGTAGGAGGCATCTTTGGACGGCCGCCGCGCATGGTCGACGGCATGCCCGCCAGGCAATCGCTCGCCGGCGCCAATCCGCTACAGTGGAGCAGCCGCCGGGGTCAGCTGCTTGATATAGGCCCACATGCGCTGCTTGGCCGCTTTGTCGGTCAGCGCCGCCTCAAAGCCATCGAGTGCGAGCACGCGGCGGCCCTGCACATGGGCGATCAGACCGGGCTTGAGCATGGCGGTGTCGAAGTCATCAATCGCCACGAGCATGTCGGCGTAGGTTTCGCGCATGACATCGGCCGCGCTGTTATCGAGCAGCAGCACCGCCTCGGGGTCCAAGGCCTCAAGCGCCTCGCGGAACAGGTCGCACGGCAGGGCGTGGCCCACCGCCACAGCTCCGTCGCCTGCGCCGGCAACACTCGCCAGCACACAAAAATCTTCGGGCGCGTAACCGATTGCCCCGAGCGCCTTGCGCAGCGCGGCACCGTCCGGACCGGCAGCCAGCTCGCCGCCCGCACGCTCGGCATCGTCTAAATCACCTTTTACCAGCACAATCGGCGAGCACGCGTTGCCTGCGATACGCACGCCGCGACCCGCGAGCGATGCGAGCTCCTGCTCGGTCGCCTGGGCGATGGCTTCTTTTTTCTGGCTTTGTGACGTGGACATGCGCTCTCCAATCGTTTACGTGCCCACCATTATATAAAAGAGCCGACCGCGAGTGGTTGCATTGCGGGCCGTTGGGTATAAGCACGGTCGTACTGAGTTTTACGCGGCCGAGCCGCGTCGCACTATGGAGGTCACCATGGCTGACATTAAGCAGATTACCCCCGAGAACTTCGATTCCGTCGTTAACGGCAGCCTTCCCGTGCTGGTTGATTTTTGGGCACCGTGGTGCGGTCCCTGCCGTTCGCTCTCGCCCATCGTTGACGAAGTGGCCGACGAGCTGGCCGGCAATCTTGCCGTCGCCAAATGCAACGTTGACGACAATCAGGACCTGGCCATGAAGTTTGGCGTTATGAGCATCCCCACGCTGGTTGTCTTTAAGAACGGCGAGGAGGTCGACCGCTCGGTCGGCGCGCTGCCCAAGGCAAGACTGCAGGCACTGCTGGAGAAGCACCTGTAATACGCTGGTTACATTTTGACGTCCTGCCGCCGTCCATGAGCGCTTTTGCACCGCTCGCCGGACTTCTGGGTGCACCGCATGCGACCACGGATAGTATGGTAGTCACAAACAGCCCCCAGTGAACGGGTGCGGGTCACACAGACTCGCACCCGTTTTCTTATGCGGTAGTGCCCCGCGCGGGCGTAGTAGAATCTGAACCACTGGATTGCCCCGAACATAAGGAGATCTCACATGCATGACGTCGGAATGAACATGAGCCAGCTTGCCATGAGCGTCAAGCAGGTCGACGACACCATCGAGCTCGCCCACGAGTGGAGCCATCAGCTGCTGCATTCGACCGAGAATTTTGACATGGAGCGCATTGGCGCCAAGCTCGAAGCTGCCATGACCGCACTGCACGAGGCGCATGACGCGCTCGAGGGCTACGAGGAAGCCATCGAGGCTGACCACAACTCCGTCGGCTCCGTAAAGCTGGTGTAGGGTGTCCGAACACGAACACGAGCACGGCTGCGGGCACGACCACCGCAACGGCACGGGCGACGAGGCGAGCTGCCGTTGCGGCGGCGGCTCCGAGCTGGTCCGTTTTTCGGTCACCGCGCCCGATGACCTACTGCGCCGCTTTGACGAGCAGATCGCACGCCGCGGCGACGTGGCCAACCGCTCCGAGGCAGTGCGCGATTTGATTCGCGCCTCAATCGCCAAAGAGCAAATGCGCACGCCCGATGAGCACGTTATCGGGTCGCTCACCATGATCTACGACCATCACACCGGCGACCTGACGCGCCGTCTGGACGAGGTGCAGCACGACTACACCGACGAGATTGTCTCGACCATGCACGTGCATCTGGACCACCACAACTGCCTGGAGATTCTGGCCCTCAAGGGTCGCGGCAAACGCGTCTACGAGCTGGCGGACCGGTTGCTGGGGCTGCGCGGCGTTAAGCACGGCGAGCTCACCTGCGCCGCCACCAAGCAGAGCTTGGGGCTCTAACAGCACACACTTCAATGAAGGGGAGCCACATGCGGCATGTGCATATTCATGTGACGGGCATTGTGCAGGGCGTTGGCATGCGGCCATTTGTGTATCGCGAGGCTATGGCGTATGGCATTTGCGGCTGGGTGCTCAACGCGGGCGATGGCGTGCACATCGAGGCGCATGCTTCGGTCGAGGCACTCGACGGCTTTGTCGCCGCGCTGTCGGAGCACGCGCCTGCCGCGGCCCGCGTTGAGCATATCGCCGTTGCAGACCTGGAGCCCGACACTTGGGATGCCGACGATGAGCAGGTCTTTCGTATCGTAGCGTCGCAGGATCAGACCGTGCACACGACGCTCATCTCCCCCGATATCGCCACCTGTGACGACTGCCTGCGCGAACTGTTCGACCCCGCCGACCGACGCTATCACTACCCCTTTATCAACTGCACTAACTGCGGCCCACGCTTTACCATCATCCGATCGCTGCCTTATGACCGAGCGGCCACGTCGATGGATTGCTTTCCCATGTGCCCCGAGTGCGCCGCAGAGTATGGCGACCCGCTTGACCGGCGCTTTCATGCGCAGCCCGATGCCTGCTTTGACTGCGGGCCACATATTACCTGGCGCGAGGCAGCGGGCGACATGGAGCTCGAGGGCCTGGGGGCGACGCCAGCCGTCGGTAGCACGCGCGAAACCAGCGATGCCATTATTGACCGCTGTGTCGAGCTGCTGGCCAGCGGCGGCATTGTCGCTATCAAGGGGCTGGGCGGATTCCATCTGGCCTGTAACGCCGTCAATGAGCAGGCGGTGGTCGAGCTGCGCCGTCGCAAGCGCCGCAGCAACAAGCCGCTTGCCGTTATGGTGCGCAGCCTTGCCGATGCTGAACGCCTGTGCCATGTCGATGACTCCGAGCGCGGCTTGCTAACCGGTAGCATCCGCCCCATCGTGCTGTTGCGCCGGCGTGCTGTTGGCGAGGGAGATTCCCCCGACGCCCTTACACTCGCGCCATCCGTCGCGCACGATCTACCCGAGCTCGGCGTCATGCTCCCCTATACACCGCTTCAGCATCTGCTGCTTGCAGCTGCCGCGTCGCATGACATGCACGCGCTGGTCATGACCAGCGGAAACCTGAGCGAGGAACCCATCGAAACTGATGACGGCCTTGCCTGGGAACACCTCGTTGCTGCCGGCATCGCCGACGCGCTGCTCGGCAACGACCGCGCGATCCTCTCGCGCTACGACGATTCCGTGGTGCGCGCGGTCGGTGGGGTCGTTATGCCCGTGCGCCGCGCTCGCGGATATGCGCCTCGGCCGTTGCCGCTGCCGGCACTCGACGGCGCTCCGTCCTGCGTGCTCGCCTGCGGCCCACAGCAAAAGGCAACGATCGCATTCACACGCGAGGATGCGAACGGCGAGGCGGCCTGTTTTGTGTCGCAGCATATTGGCGATGTCGAAAACGGCGAGACCTTCGATGCCTGGAACGCTGCGCGCACGCGCTTGGAAGATCTCTTTGACTTGATACCCGCCGCGCTGGCCTGCGACTTGCACCCCAGCTACCTATCGAGTCAGTGGGCGCGCGAACAGGCGCGAAAATGCAATCTGCCGCTCGTCGAGGTGCAGCACCATCATGCGCATATCGCGAGCGTAATGGCCGAGGCTATCGCCGCGGGCCAGCTTACAACCGACGCGCGCGTGCTCGGCATTGCCTTTGATGGTACGGGGGCGGGCACCGACGGAACCATTTGGGGCGGCGAGTTCCTTGTCGCCGGCCTTGCCGATTTTGAACGCGCCGCTCACCTGCGCACCTGGGCGCTGCCAGGCGGTGCCGCATCCGTGCACGATGCCCGGCGCAATGCCTTTGCCCTGCTGAGCGAGCTCGGCCTGCTCGAGCACCCAGGTGCCGCGGGACTATTGGGCACCCTCGACGAGCAGACGCGCAGCATCACGGCTACGATGATCGAGCGGAACATCAACAGCCCACGCACGAGCAGTATGGGGCGTCTCTTTGACGCCGCCGCTGCAGTTTTGGGCATTTGCGGGCAGGCAACCTACGAAGGCGAGCCCGCCATTGAGCTCGAAGCCGCCGCCTGGCGCGCGCTCGGCGGTACGACCGTTCGTCTCGACGGCAAGCATGCAGGCGTATTCACGTCTGCCGACGACTCCCCCATCTTGGACCCCCAACCGCTCATCGAAGCTCTTCTGAATGGAATCGAGGCAGGCGCGCCGGCCGACAGGCTCGCGCTCGGGTTTCACATCGCCATCGCATGCGCGTCGACCCACATCGCGTGCGAGATCTGTGAGCGCGAAGGCCTCGGTACCGTCGCGCTCTCGGGCGGTGTGTTCATGAACCGGCTTTTGCTCCAGCTCCTTACCCACGAACTCAAAGACGCCGGTCTTGCCGTCCTGGTCCCCCACGCTGTGCCCGTCAACGACGGCTGCATCGCCTACGGTCAGGCCGCCATCGCTCGCGCTCGCCTCGCGCAGACGACACGGGTAGGCTGTTTTGCCAGCCTGCGCGCCGCCGTCTCACAGGTGTAACGCGTTTGCTCGTGACTCCCGCGAGCGCTACCATCAACTGATGGGTAATTAGGCGCCTATCCAGCGCAAAACGTATAAAAGGGAAACATTATGTGCCTTGCCGTTCCCGGTAAAGTGGTCAAACGCGACGACGACCTTAAGGCGACCGTCGACATGATGGGCATCGAGCGCCCCGTTTCGCTGCGCCTCGTGCCGACGGCGCAGGTCGGCGACTATATTCTCGTGCACGCCGGCTTTGGCATTCAGATTGTCGACGAGCAGGAAGCCCAAGAGACACTCGAGCTCGTCAACACCATGACCGAGCTGGCCGAAGAGGACCAGCTCGCCACCAACCCGGCCGAGGCATACTAGTGGCGGCGGCGCAGCCGGTTCGCTCCGGTATCGACTTTTCGGCATTTCGCGACCCCAAGCTGGCTCGCGAGCTCATCGATCGTATTCATGAGCTTGTCGGCAACCGCAGCATCAACCTTATGGAAGTCTGCGGTACGCACACCGTGAGCATTGGCCGCTATGGCTTTCGCTCCATTATGCCGACGGGACTCAAACTGCTAAGCGGCCCGGGGTGCCCCGTTTGCGTCACCGCCAACCGCGACATCGATCATGCAATCGCGCTTTCCAACATGGACGGCGCCATCATCACCACCTTTGGCGACATGATGCGCGTGCCCGGATCGTCCACCTCGCTTGCCGCGCAAAAGGCGGCGGGGCGCGACATCCGCATCGTCTACTCTCCGCTCGACGCACTCGACATTGCCGAGCAAAATCCCGAACGCCCGGTCATCTTTATGGGCGTCGGCTTTGAGACCACAACGCCCACCATTGCCGCCGCTATCCTGGAGGCCGACGCGCGCGGGCTCCAGAACTTCTCGGTCTACTGTGCTCACAAGACCACGCCGCCGGCTCTGCGTGCGATCTCCAACGACCCCGAGACGACCATCGACGGCTTTATCCTGCCTGGTCACGTCGCTACCATCACAGGCCTGGCACCCTTTAGCTTTTTGGTCGACGAGTTCAATACCCCGGGCGTGGTCACGGGATTTGAGCCGGTCGATATCCTGCAGGGCATCTGCATGCTGGTCCAGATGGTTGTCGAGGACAAGCCGGCGATCGACAACGCCTACCGCCGTGGCGTCAATGCAGACGGCAACCCCGTAGCGCGCCAGCTGGTCGAGCAGGTGTTTGAGCCGTGCGACACCACGTGGCGCGGGCTGGGACCGATTGCCAACTCGGGCCTTTCCATCCGACCCGAATTCGCGCGCTTTGATGCCGGCGCCCGCTTTGACGTGCCCATTGAGGCGACAGTCGAGCCACGCGGGTGCCGCTGCGGCGACGTGCTGCGCGGTGCCATCACGCCGAGCGACTGCCCGTTGTTCGGCCACGCATGTACGCCCGAACATCCCGTCGGCCCCTGCATGGTGAGCTCCGAAGGCAGCTGCGCGGCGTACTACCGCTACCGCGACTATTAGGTTCCGCCGTTCTAACGAACGGCGGACCGGCCGACGCTGCGCACCATTCAGGCGAGCGATTTGCCTTTCAATCGTCGGCTGCGGGCAAAAGCCCAGCAGCCTCCTCTTTCAAGGCAACTCACTTCGTCTGAATGGCGCTCGCTGACTTTTACTTAACATCGATTCTGCCACACTCGGCTATTGCCGATTCCACCCACGATTGGAGTTTTCGATATGTCCCGTACTGCCACCGATAGCACTGTCCTGCTGGGCCACGGCTCCGGCGGCCAGATGATGAAGCGCATTATCGATGAGGTCTTTCTGGATGCCTTTGGGTCGCCCGAGCTGCTTGCGGGCAACGATGCCGGTGTCGCCGCGCTGCCCGCAAGCGGGCGAATCGCCATGTCGACCGACAGCTTTGTGGTAACGCCGCAGTTCTTCCCCGGCGGCAATATCGGCCGCCTCGCCGTATGCGGAACCGTCAACGACGTCGCGACCTCGGGCGCTAACGTGCGCTACCTATCGTGCGGCTTTATCCTCGAAGAGGGCTATCCCATGGACAAGCTGCGCCAGATTGTACAGACCATGGCCGAAACGGCACATGAAGCAGGTGTGAAGATTATCACCGGCGACACCAAGGTGGTCGAGCGTGGCGGGGCCGACGGCGTCTACATCAATACCGCCGGCGTGGGCGAGGTGCCCGCGGGCGTGGCGCTCAGCGGTGCAAACTGCCAGCCCGGCGATGTCATCTTGGTCTCGGGCACGCTGGGCGACCACGGCATCGCCATCATGAGCCAGCGCGAGGGCCTGGCCTTTTCGAGCAACATCGAAAGCGACGCTGCGCCGCTCAACCACCTGATTGCCGACGTGCGCGCCGCCGCCCCCGACACCCGCTGCTTCCGCGACCCCACGCGCGGTGGCCTGGCATCCACGCTCAACGAGTTTGCCCAGGCCAGCGGCGTTGCCATGGAGATCGACGAGGATGCCGTGCCCGTGCGCCCCGACGTGCAGGCGGCATGTGAGATGCTCGGCTACGACGTTCTGCAGGTGGCAAACGAGGGCAAGATGGTCGCCGTGGTGCCGGCTGAGCAGGCCGATGCCGCGCTGGCGGCCATGCGCGCCGCCCGCTACGGCGAGAACGCCGCCATCATCGGTCGCGTGCTGCCGCTTGCCGAGGACGCCCGCCCCGCCGTGCGCGTACGCACCGGCTGGGGATCGACCCGCATCCTCGACATGCTCGTGGGCGAGCAGCTGCCGAGAATTTGCTAGGGCGGAATCGCACGGTCGGCGCGATGTGGCTTGATATCCCTGGAGATGTTCAGATTCCAAGCGCGCCCAACGCGGAAGCCCAGTATTATGAGGTGCGTTTTGAAACCCAATGACGGGAGCTTTCATGGCAGCAGCTTTTTCCCATGTGATTTTTGATCTAGACGGCACCATCCTCAACACGCTCGAGGACCTGGCAGCCGCCGGCAACCATACCTGCGAGATGCACGGCTGGCCCACGTTTGCCGTTGACGAATACCGCTATAAGGTGGGAAACGGCATGCTCAAGCTGGTCGAGCGCTTTATGCCCGCCGAGTACGCGGGCGACGGCCGCATGTTTGAGCAGACGCTTGCCGAGTTTAGAGCTTATTACGGCGAGCACAAGGAGGACCACACCTCACCCTACGCCGGCACGATTGAGATGCTCGACCGTCTGCGCGCAGCGGGCGTTCAGCTTGCCGTGCTCACCAACAAAGATCATATTTCGGCAGCCCCGCTTATCGAGTAGTATTTTGGCTCTGAGCGCTTTGCGCTGGTACAGGGCCGTGTCGATGCGTTTCCGCCCAAGCCCGAGGCACCCGTCACGCTGCACGTGATGAAGGAGCTGGGCGCCAATCCGGCAACCACGCTCTACGTGGGCGATTCCAATGTCGATATCCTGACCGGTCACAACGCTGGCCTTAAGAGCGCGGGCGTCAGCTGGGGCTTCCGCGGCCGCGCAGAACTGGAAGCCGCCGGCGCCGACTACGTGGTGGACACCCAGGACGAGCTCGCCGAGCTGGTGCTGGGCGAATAGCGGAGCCGCCGCTTAACGTAGCTGCGACAATTCTTCCACGCGGAAAGCGCATCCCGTTTTGGAGCTCCGGAATGGGATGCGCTTTCCGTTTGAGGCGCGTCGGGGAAACCGCATCCCGTTTCGGAGCAATCTTCCGGGTCGCACTTTCCGCAACCCACCCCATCCGGAAACCGCGACCCATTATTCGCCCAAAAACCGGGTCGCATTTTCCCGAGCATTCGATGTGACGCTGGTGCAAGGAGTGTCCCCAACTGCCGGCGGAAAAGGAACGTCCCCAAGTGCCGCAAGAGTGTCCCTTTTGACTAGTCATTTAAGAACGTCCCCAATGACTACCATGGCAACGCCGCAGGTAGAGGACGGACAGCGAGCGACGTCCAGGACGAACAAGTTGGCATGAAAAAGGCGAGGCATAGACCTTCTGGTCATGTCTCGCCTTTTGAATGACAAATTGTCGTCCTGGGCGGCGCGCAGCGTCGAGCAATTGCGGCGTTTGGTAAAACGCCGCAACTCCCTAGCTCATCATGGCATTCATCATCTCGTTGGTTGCGGAATCGTCGGCAGACCACTCGCCGTCGTCATTGCAGGAGTACTTGAAGGTGACCTTGGTGTCCTTGGTCTTAGCAGCCTTGGTCACATCGACCATAACCTGACCGGCCATCTTGTACAGCTCGTCATCGGAAGGCATCGAATCGAGCGCGGCGACCTTCTCCTGATACTGGGTGGCAAAATCCTCAACGATCTGGTTCATGGACTTGCAGGTAATGGTGACCTCGGCAGTTGCGGTACCCTTGTCCTCGTCGACCGTCACGTCGCCGATCTTGTAGTCAAAGCCCTCGAGATAGCTCTTGGCGTACTCCTTGGGATCGATGCCCAGCTGCTCGAACTCGTCGCCCGAGGCCTCTTCCAGGCCGGCGAGGAAGTCGTCGCCACCGTTCTTGACCTCGTCAAACTGCGTCGTAAGATCCTCGGTGATAAGCTCCTCAACCGAAGGACCTCCGCAGCCGGAAAGCACAACCACGCACGCGACCAGAACAGCCATCAGGGGCGCAAGCAGCAGCTTCTTCTTCATGACATTCCTCCCAACAAGCGGCACCGCGCTTCCCGACGCGGTGCACGTCGTAACAATAAGGCCATACTAGCAGCTAACGAACACCCCCGGCAAAGCAAAGGCGCAGTCGGCTCGATTTAACGTCCGAACGGTTTACCGGTCCGTCCAACGCGCAATAAAACGTCCCGCCGCATTGTAATAAAAAAGGGCGGTCGAACAATTCGACCACCCTTGCACATCCTTTGGATGTCGCAGTCTACTTGCGGACGACCTTAACGATGGCGTCACCAGCAGCGACGGCAGACTCGGCCTCGACGGTAAGCTCGACGTCGGCGAACTCGGCGGTGTTGGACACAGCCACGACGACGCAGTCCTTGTAGCCGGCAGCAGCGATCTTGGCGCGGTCGATCTTGAGCAAGGGCTGGCCGGCCTTCACGACGTCGTCGGCCTTGACGAAGCCCTCGAAGCCGTCACCGTTCATGTTGACGGTATCGACACCAACGTGCACCAGGACCTCGATGCCGCTATCGGACTGCAGGCCCACGGCGTGACCCATGGTGACGGTCACCTTGCCGTCGCAGGGAGCGTAGACCAGGTCGTCCTCGGGCCACACGGCGCAGCCCTTGCCCAGGACCTCGCCGCCAAAGACGGGATCGGGCACGTCGGCCATCTTGATGACCTTGCCCTTGACGGGCGAGCACAGCACGTCGGCGCCGGCAGAAGCAGAGATGGAGGCGGGAGCTGCAGCAGCGGCAGGCTCAGCCTTCTTCTTAAACATGTCAAACAGACCCATACGTTTTCTCCTCTTGATTAAGCGCAACGTTATGCGCATGCCTATGGTGATTATAGTGCCAAATGATCAAATTGCTAAGGTGAGGGCTCGAATCGCAAGCCCTTCCAAGCCCTTCCCAAAACCATTTCCCCAGTGGCACTCATATTGTCGATTAATCCTCGATAAGCCCCAGGTGAGCAAAAGCGTTCCAGATGCCGTCGTCGTTGACGTCGGTGGTCACGCAATCGGCTGCCGGTCCGACATTCGGCAGAATACCGGAACTCAATCGCCGGAACTCAATTACACCAGGCCCTCGGCGCCGTTGGACTTGATGATCTTCTGATATGCGAAGAAGCTGTCCTTGCGGCGACGCTTGTAGGTGCCGGTGCCGTCGTCGTACTTATCGACATGGATAAAGCCGTAGCGCTTGCGCATCTCGCCGGTGCCAGCGGAAACCAGGTCGATGGGACCCCACCAGGTGTAGGCAATCAGGTCAACGCCGTCGGCAATGGCCTCGCCCATGGCCTTGATGTGGCTGCGCAAGTAGGCGATGCGATACGGGTCATGGATGGAGCCGTCCTCCTCGACCTCGTCGTAAGCGCCCATGCCGTTCTCGACCACCATCAGCGGAATCTCGTAGCGAGCATAGATCTCGTTAAGGGCGATGCGCAGGCCCAGCGGATCGATCTGCCAACCCCAGTCGGTGGACTCCAGATAGGGATTCTTGCCGCCGAAGGTCATGTTGCCCTCGGTCATCTCGTGATCCTTGTGGGTGCCCACGGTGCCGGACATGTAGTAGCTAAAGGAGTAGAAGTCGACCTTGCCGTCGGCGATATCCTGCAGGTCGCCGTCCTCTATCACAAGCTCAACATCGTTCTCGGCCCAGAAGCGCTTGGCATAGAACGGGTACTTTCCGCGCACCTGCACGTCGGAGCAGTACCAGTTCATGGCGTTCATCTCCTGCTGCGTAGCAAACACGTCGGCCGGATCGCACGTGGCGGCATAGGAGAGGATGAAGCAATCCATGTTGCCCATCTTGAACTGCGGGTAATGCTCGTGGGCATAGCGCACGACGCGGCCGCTGGCGACAAACTGGTGATGCAGCGCCTGCATACGGGCCTGCGGCGTGGTGTGAACCGCCGAAGCCGGGCCCTCGAAGCCCTGAATCATGCTGGTCTCGAAGAGGTTGCCCATGTCCTGAGTACCGCAGTTGATCTCGTTGAAGGTGAGCCAGAACTTGACCTTGTCCTGGTAACGGTCGAAGACGGTCTGGCAATACTTCTCAAAGAAGCCGATGAGCTCGCGGCTCGCCCAGCCGTTGTACTTCTCGACCAGGTGATAGGGCATCTCGTAGTGCGAGAGGGTCACGAGCGGCTCGATATTGTGAGCGCGCAGGCACTCGAAGACGCGATCGTAGAAGGCGAGGCCGGCCTCGTTGGGCTCAGCATCGTCGCCGTTGGGGAAGATGCGGCTCCAAGAGATGGACATGCGGAACATGTTGAAACCCATCTCGGCGAACAGCGCGATGTCCTCCTCGTAGTGATGGTAGAAATCGATGCCGTCATGGTTGGGGTAGAAACGATCGGGGTCGATGTCGATCGTGATCTGGCGCGGCTCCTTGTAGCTGCCGCCCAGGAAGTGGTCGTCGACGGAAGGACCGCGGCCGTCCACGTTCCAAGCGCCCTCAAACTGGTTGGCGGCGGTGGCGCCACCCCAATAGAAGCCCTCGGGGAACTTGATGTTTGCCATGAGCATCTCCTTTACATCGCGGGTCGATAAGCCGAGTATCGCCCACGCGCGCGGCAGGCAGGGGCAGGAGTGCCAAACCCGACACTTCTTTTCGCGCCCACGGACCGCCGCCGCCCCGTCCCTGATACTTCCTGATACCGACCGAAACGTGCCAAAATAAACCTGTCTTTTTTTGGCAGGTTTGTTGAGTGTGGGAGTTCGTATGGATATCAAACGCAAGATTTCCGAGGCACAGGGCCTTACCCCTACCGAGCAACAGCTCGGCATCTCGGCCCTTGCCATGGGCGAAGACGTCCGCGGACTCTCCATCAAGGAATTCGCCGCCCGCACCAATGTTTCGGTCGCGAGCGTCCACCGTTTTTGCAAAAAGCTCGGCCTCGAGGGCTTTAAGGACCTCAAGGTCGAGCTCATCCGCCTGGCAACCGAATCGGGCAATCGGCGCGACGTGGACATCAACTTTCCCTTCGACGCCACGTCCACCCCTGCGCAGGTTATGGAGCGCATGGAGGGACTCTACCAGACCACACTGGCCGAAACGCAGGAGCTGCTCGACCCCGCGCAGCTCGACCACGCCGCCAAGCTCATCGCGAACGCCCGACAGGTCGACATCTACACGGGCTCGCACAACCTCTATCCAGCGGGAATGTTCCGCGATCGCCTGCTCTCCGCCGGTAAAAGCGCGACGTGCCACAACGGTGGCGAGGCCCAGGTGCGAACGGCGCTCGCCTCGGGTCCCGACCATGCGGCAATCGTCATCTCCTACAGCGGCCTTGCCCCCAACCTCAAGGACATCTTGCCGATCCTCAGCAGTCGGCATGTCCCAGTCATCGTCATCGGCACGCCTTATTGCGCTCGCATTCACCCCGGCTTTGCCGCCTACCTTACGGTGAGTGACCACGAGAGCATGACGCATCGCATCACGCAGTTCGCAAGCCACATCGCCGTGCAATACGTGCTCGATTCGCTCTACAGCAGCTACTTCGCCAAAGATTACGCCCGCTGCTCCGAGTTCCTAGAGCGCTCATTCCCCTACACCCGCCTGCCCGGGCTCAAGTAGTGACGAGCGTGGTTCTCGGACGTCTATCTAACGAGAGCAAGTAGTCATTGGGGACGTTCTTAAACGACTAGTCAAACAAGAACGTCCCCAATGACTACAGCAACAACCACGGCAACGCCAATGTTTAGGCGAAGTCAGCGAAAACGCCCCTAAGCGAGCAAGGTGACGTGAAAGAGGAGGGCATTGACCTTCTGGTCATGCCCGACGATTGAACGTCAGATTGCCGCTCTGGCGGGTTTGCAGCGTCGAGCAGTTACGCGGTTCGTAGAACCGCGTAACTAACAAATGAGCATGGCATCGCCAAAGCTGAAGAAGCGATAACGTTCTTCGATAGCGGCGGCGTAGGCATCCATGATCTGGTCGCGGGAGGCAAGCGCGCTCACGAGCATCATGAGCGTGGAACGCGGCACGTGGAAGTTGGTGATCAGTGCGTCGACCACGTGATAGGTCGAGCCAGGCATGAGGTAGAGCTGCGTTGTCGCGTTCTCGCGCACCACGATGTCACCGCGGCCGAGCGTGTCGGCGCCGTCCTCGCGGCCTTCAAAATAGCGCGCCGTCACGGCCGGATCGGACACCGGCGCGTCCGCGTCAAAGGCGCTCTCGAGCGAGCGCACCGCCGTGGTACCGACAGCGATCACGCGATGCCCCTCGGCCTTCGCCTTATGCACGGCGTCGACCACCTCCCGCGATACGTGGTAGCGCTCGGTGTGCATGACGTGCTGCGTAGGGTCGTCCTCCTCCACCAAGCGGAAGGTATCGATGCCCACCTCGAGCTCGACGGCGGCAAACTTCGCACCCTTGGCCTCAATAGCGGCCATGAGCTCGGGAGTAAAGTGCAGGCCCGCCGTGGGAGCGGCAGCCGAGTGCTCCTCCTTCATGGCGTAGACGGTCTGGTACTTCTCGGGATCGCCCTCGTAATCGGTAATGTAGGGCGGCAGCGGCACGTGACCGGCGGCATGGATGGCCTCGTCGAGCGTGCGCGGGTCGCCGGCGGCATTGCAACCGGCCGGCTCAAAACGCACCAGTCGGCCGCCGCGGCTATCGGTGACAAAGTCGACAACCTCGGCCGTCAGCACCACGGGAGCCCCCTCGGGCGCATGGGCACCACCGGCGCGATACTCAATCTGAGCACCGGGCTTCAGACGCTTGCCCGGCTTGACCAGGCACTCCCAAACATGGCCCAGCGGATCCACGTCCTCGCGGCGCTTGAGCAGCAGCGTCTCGACCACGCCACCCGAGCCGGCTTTGCGACCGATCAGGCGGGCCGGCATCACGCGCGTCTTGTTGATGACGAGCACATCGCCCGGCTCGATATAGTCGATGATGTCACGGAAGATGCGGTGCTCGACGGTACCGCCGTGCTCCAGCGGCGTTCCCGCCTGGGAGCCCTTGCGATCCACCACCAGCAGGCGGCAGGAGTCACGCGGCTCGGCAGGCGCCTGGGCAATCAGTTCCTCAGGAAGGTTATAGTCAAAATCATCGGTACGCATAGACACGTCGGATACTCCTTATATAGCTTAAGTCCGTTCTACATCCTAGCAGGCTGACGTCCCAAATGAACTACTTTTTGGACGCTTTGCGCTCGTCGCGGATGCGGGCGCGGTCCATGGCCGCCTCGACGGCCGAGAATCGGCAGCCGCAGTAGTTCTGCCGATACATGCCCAGCTCGCGCGAACGGCGCGTAGCCTCGGGATAATACGGGCGAAAATCGCGGATCACCGGAGTGAGCCCACGTGCCGCCGCCAAGCGCTCAAGCACGTCATTGCAGGTGTCGAACAGCTGATACGGCGAGACGGCGAGCGTCGTACCCACATATTCGAACCCGCGCTCCTGGGCCACGCGGCACGCCTCGGCCAAGCGCAAGGCATAGCACGCGCGACAGCGACGGGCCCGATCGGCACCCAGCGGTGCCACGCCGGTCTCCCAGCGATCGCGGTCCTCCCCCGCCTCGATGAGCTCGATGTCGCCATCGGCACACCACCGGCGCAGCTCGTCCAAGCGCCGCTGCCATTCATCGCGCGGTTGAATATTGGGGTTGGTCCAGCAAATCGTGGGCTCAAATCCCTCCTCGCGCAGCAGGCGAACCGGTTCAAGCGAGCACGGCGCACAGCAAGCGTGCAGCAACAACGGCTTCATCAACATCTCCTCCCCCGCAATGATTTTTCTGGGACGGGGATTAAAAAATCATTGCGTACCTAATGATTTTTTAATCCCCGTCCCAGAAAAATCATCCCAAGAAGACTACCTTGCGAAAAAGCGCACGCCAAAGGACGTGTCCTCACAGGCGACAATGCGGCGGTCGCGCAGAATGGTCCGCACGTAATACCAATCGCCCACGCAGCCCGACAAATGCAAGCCGGCCGCCAGGTAGCACAGCAGCGGATAGCCCGAGAACGCAAACCCCAGGGCAAACGCCACCGTCAAGGCAACCGTCGGCGCTAGGCAAACCGCCATGTACCGCAAACGCGAATACACCACGCCCTCGGCGCAGGCATAGATCATCGCCGTCTCGCGATTCGCTCCAAAGGTCACCCTCGCGCCCGCAGGCGCCAGCAGCTTAAAAAACACACCGTGCACCAGCTCGTGCACGGCAAACGACGCCGCCGAAACCGCAGCCAAGCCGACAATCCAGCCCAAGACCGCCGTCCAGCCACCCGCGTCAGCCGCATCCAGATCCGCGGGCCCACCCAGCAGCATAAACACCGGCACCAGGCACACGGCAAATGCGCCAAGCACGACCATCCCCCACACAAAGCAGGCGTGCAGAAAATCATCGTCTTCAAACGCATGTATGTTGGAAATCTCATTCATAGCATCTTAGGATAGCGCCCCTGCCACGTACCCGTCCGCATGTGCGATAATGTCGAACGATATGCACGAATTGACCACCGCGTCGCCAGGCCTTGCGCCCGGCCGCGCTCTCACCATATGCGAAGGAGTCCCATGGCATCCAAATACTCCATGAACGACCGTCCCAGCTGGCCTCGCCGCGCCATCGTTACCGCCGGCGAGCCCTACGGCAACAAGGGCCTTCACTTTGGCCACGTCGGTGGCGTCTTTGTCCCAGCCGACTTCTTCGCCCGCTTCCTGCGCGACCGTCTGGGCCGCGAGAACGTCATCTTCACCTCGGGCACCGACTGCTACGGCTCGCCCATCATGGAGAGCTACCGCAAGCTCAAGGAGAACGAAGGCTACGACAAGTCCATCGGCGAGTATGTCGAGTCCAATCACTCCCGCCAGGCCGCGACCCTCAACAACTACAACATCAGCTGCGATATCTACGGCGGCTCGGGCCTTGAGCCGGCTGCGCAGATTCACAACGAGGTGACCGCCGAGATTATCGAGCGCCTGCACGAGCAGGGCACCATCTCCAAGCGCTCCACGCTGCAGTTCTACGATGCCAAGGCCGGTACGTTCCTCAACGGCCGCCAGGTGATCGGTCGCTGCCCCATCCAGGGCTGCAAGTCCGAGAAAGCCTACGCCGACGAGTGCGACCTGGGTCACCAGTTTGAGCCCGAGGAGCTCATCGCGCCCAAGAGCCAGCTCACCGGCGAGGTGCCCGAGCTGCGCCCGGTCGACAACCTCTACTTCGACCTGCCGGCCTACCTCGACTTTATGAAGACTTACACCGCCAAGCTCGCCCAGAACCCGCAGGTTCGCTCCGTGGTCTCCAAGACCATGGAAGAGTGGCTGCTGCCGGCACAGCTCTACATCCAGAACAAGTTCCGCGAGGCCTTCGACGCCGTCGAGGACCAGCTCCCCGAGCACACCGTGCTGGAGCCCGAGGGCAACAAGAGCAGCTTTACCGTCACCTTCCCCAGCTGGAAGGAGCGCGACGACGCCCACGCGGTGCTCGCCAACGGCGGTGTGCGCTTCCGTAGCGGCAAGTCGCTCGTGCCCTTCCGCATCACCGGCAACATCGACTGGGGCGTTCCGGTGCCCGAGGTCGACGGCGTGAACGACGTCACCTGCTGGTGCTGGCCCGAGAGCCTGTGGGCGCCCATCAGCTATACGCGCACCGTGCTCGCACGCGATGCCAAGGCCGCCGGCGTAACTGAGGGTGTCGCCGCCCAGGATGCCGCCCTTTTCCTCCCGGCGCAGCTTCTCCGCCACCGCAGGGATCAGATACTCCGCAATGGAGTCATAGTCGATGTCGTCCACCAGAATACGCAGTTCTAACATAGGCTCTCCTTTTGTAAAAACCGGGCTGGGTTTCACGCCCAGCCCGGTTGCTGTTTCGTTACGCCTGGGGGCCTGCGGCCACCACTTCCGCGCTCATGCGGGTATACTTCTTGAAAGTCTCCACAAAGCTGGCCGCCAGCTTCCTGCAGCTGGCTTCGTAAGCCGCCTTGTCCTCCCAGGTGTTCTCGGGGATCAGCAGCTCACTGGGCACGCCCTCGATACTGGTAGGCACCTGCACGCCGAAGGTAGGATCGGTGACGAACACACTCTTCTCGATCTCACCGGTGAGGGCGGCGGTGACCATAGCGCGGGTGTAGCTGAGCTTCATGCGCTTGCCGGTACCGTTCCAGCCGGTGTTGACCAGATAAACCTTCGCGCCGGCCTTCTCCACCTTGTCGGCCAGCATGGCGGCATAGACAGAGGGATCCAGGGGCAGGAAGGGCTCGCCGAAGCAGGTGGAGAAGGTAGGCACAGGCTCGGTGACGCCGATCTCCGTACCGGCTACCTTGGAGGTGAAGCCGGAGACGAAGTAGTACATGGCCTGGTTCTTATCCAGCTTGCTGATGGGGGGCAACACACCGTAGGCATCGGCGGTCAGGAAGATGACCGTCTTGGGAACGCTGGGGCTCATGCCGGACAGCTCGGCGTTGGGAATATACTCCACGGGATAGCCCACGCGGGAGTTGACGGCCAGGGAGTCGTCGTCGAAGTCGAACTCACGGGTGTCGGGATCCATGACCACGTTCTCTACCAGCGCGCCGAACTTGATGGCATTGTAGATCTCCGGCTCACCCTCTGGGCTCAGGTTGATGCACTTGGCGTAGCAGCCGCCCTCGAAGTTGAAGACGGAGTCGTCCGCCCAACCGTGCTCGTCATCGCCGATGAGCATACGGTTGGGATCGGCGGACAGCGTGGTCTTGCCGGTGCCGGACAGGCCGAAGAACACGGCGCTGTCGCCGTTCTTGCCGATGTTGGCGGAGCAGTGCATGGGGAACACGCCCTGCTTGGGCAGCACATAGTTCATCACGGAGAAGACGGACTTCTTGATCTCGCCGGCGTACTGGGTGCCGCAGATCACCACCTCGTGGGCCTCGTAGTCCACCAGAATGGCGGCCTCGCTGCGGGTGCCGTCGATCTCGGGGATGCACTTGAAGCCGGGGGCGGCGATGATGGTATAGTCCTCCTTAAAATCCTTCAGCTGCTCGGCCGTGGGGCGGCGCAGGAGCTGGTGGATAAAGAGATTCTGGCTGGCCAGCTCGTTGACGATGCGGAAGGCCTTGGTGTACTTGGGATCGGCGCCGGCAAAGCCGTCAAAGATAAAGATCTCCTTGCCCTGCAGATAGGCGATGACCTTGGCGCGGATGGCATCGAACTTGGCCTTCTCGATAGGACGGTTCACCTTGCCCCAGGCGATGTCGTCATGGACGGCAGGGGTGTCCACGATAAACTTGTCATTGGCGCTGCGGCCGGTGTATTTCCCGGTCTTGACCACCAGGGCGCCGGTGTTGGACAGCGTACCCTCGCCGCGGCAAAGCGCGTGCTCGGTCAGCTGTGCGGGGGTCAGATTACGATAGACCGCCTTGGCGTTGATGATACCCAGCTTTTCCAGTCCGTAAGTTTCCATTTGCAAAACCTCCTGTGTAAAATGTCATCGCGCCGGAAATGGCGCGCTGCTTTCTTGTACGTTGATTATACCATACGTTTAGGACAATTAACAGTCCTTTTTCGCATTTTTCCTGAAAATCTTTCTTTATCTCTGAAAAATTTTTATCATTTCATTCGGTGAGCGCACAGTGGCAAAAAGTGTTCCGCCGCCGGATCCCGATCGCATACTTTTCTCTTTACGCAAGGATAACACCGTATTATGATAATGTCAATTTGCGAAAACCACGATTTTCTAAGAGGAGCGCCGCACTATGGCACACAAGATACCCATATGTGAAATACCTCTCGCCCCTGCTGCTGTCCGGCCTGAACGGCGTGGTGATACTCAACGGCGTTGCCGGCGGTACACGGAGCGCCGTGTTTTTCTCCGTGCTGCTGCTGGGCGAAACGCTGACACCCGCCCGCTGGCTGGGTGCGGCGATGGTGCTGGGCGGCGCCATGCTGGCGGAATTCATACATCCGCGAAAGTAACGGAAACGATCTCCCCGCCTCCCCCGCGCAAAGTGCAAAACCTCCGGCTGAGCCGGAGGTTTTGCTTTATTTGGCGCATATCTCGCTGATGGCTGCCAGGAGCTCCGTTTTTCCGGTGCCCTTCTCGGCGGAAAAGGGGATCAGCAGTGCCTCCTCCGGCAGGGTCAGTGTCTGGCGGATCAGGGTCAGATTTGGCTCGATCTCGCTCTTTTTCAGCTTGTCCAGCTTGTTGGCCACGACGATGACCGGGCAGCCGGTGCCCTTGAACCAGTCGCACATGGTCACGTCATCGGCGGTGGGCTTGTGCCGCGCATCCACGATCAGCACGCCCAGGGTAATGAGCCCCTCCTCGGCGAAGTAACGCTCCATCAGGCGGCCCCAGCGGTCGCGCTCCTCCTTGGAGACCTTGGCATAGCCGTAGCCGGGCAGGTCGGTGAAGTATAGCCTGCCGTCGATGTCAAAATAGTTGATCTGGCTGGTCTTGCCGGGGGTAGCGCCCACCCGGGCGAAATTCTTGCGGCCCAGCAGCCGGTTGATCACGGAGGACTTGCCCACATTGCTGCGCCCCGCGAAGGTGACCTGGGGCTTTCCGTCGCGGATAAATGTCTCCGCCCTTACGGCCGAGAGCACGAACTCCGCCTTATTAAAGTTGATCGCCATGACGCACCTCCTGCATAGCCGGACTACCCATCACCGCCAGATGCTCCACCGCCGCCTCTTTTTTCGGCAGGGTCAGTGCATGGGCAAACACGGCGTCCACCGTCTCGGCAGTGATAAAGCGCAACGCCTCCCGTACGGCGGGATCGATGTCCGCCAGATCCTTCTCGTTTTCCCGGGGAATGATGACGGTCCGGATGCCGCTGCGCTTGGCCGCCATGGTCTTTTCCCGCAGACCGCCGATGGGCAGCACGCGGCCCCGCAGCGTCACCTCGCCGGTCATAGCCACGTCATGGCGCACGGCGCGGCCCGTCAGGGCCGACAGCATAGCCGTGGCGATAGCGATGCCGGCGGAGGGGCCGTCCTTGGGCACCGCACCCTCCGGGAAGTGGACATGGATGTCCTTGGTCTTATAAAAATCCGGGACAATGCCCAGCTCGGCGGCACGGCTCCTCAGGCAGGTATAGGCCGCCTTTACGGACTCCTGCATCACCTGGCCCAGATTGCCGGTAAGCTCCAGCTTGCCGGTGCCGTCCATCACACCGGCCTCCACCTCCAGCAGCTCGCCGCCCACTTCGGTCCACGCCAGACCGTTGACAACACCGATCTGGTCCATCTTGCTGCGGGTATCCTCGGCATAGGGCGGCGTATCCAGGAATTCACGCAGGCTCTTAGCTGTAACGTCTATGCGCTTTACACCCGTTTCCACCAAACGCATGGCGGCGCGGCGGCACAGCTTGCCCAGCTGGCGCTCCAGCGTGCGGACGCCAGACTCCTTGGTATAGTCGGTAATGATGGCCCGCAGGGCTTCATCGTTCAGGCGCAGCTGGCCGCGGCGGATGCCGTTCTCCTTCAGTTGCTTGGGCAGCAGATGCTCGCGGGCGATGTGCAGCTTTTCCTCGTCGGTGTAGCTGCCCAGCTCAATGACCTCCATGCGGTCGAGCAGCGGACGGGGTATGGTGGACGTGGTGTTGGCGGTGGTGATGAACATCACGCGGCTCAGGTCCACAGGCAGCTCGATGAAGTGGTCGCGGAAAGCCCCGTTCTGCTCACTATCCAGTACCTCCAGCAGGGCCGAAGCCGGGTCGCCCCGCATATCGCTGGCCAGCTTGTCGATCTCATCCAGCACCAGCAGGGGGTTCATGGTACCGGCGCGGGTCAGGGCCTCGATAATGCGGCCGGGCATAGCGCCGATATACGTCTTGCGGTGGCCGCGGATATCCGCCTCGTCCCGCACGCCGCCCAGACTCAGCCGGGCGCACTTGCGGTTCATGGCCTTGGCCACGGACAGGGCCACGGAGGTCTTGCCCACACCGGGAGGCCCCACCAGGCAGAGTATCCTGCCCTTGGCGTCCGGGTTCAGCTGCCGCACGGCGATAAACTCCAAAATGCGCTGCTTGACCTTATCCAGGCCGTAGTGGTCCTTATCCAGTATCTTTCGGGCCTGCGCCACATCCGCCCTCTCCCGGGTGAATTTGTGCCAGGGCAGCTCCAGACACACATCCAGATAGTTGCGTATCACCGAGGCCTCGGCGCTGCCGAAGGGCTGCTTGCCCAGGCGCTCCACCTCTTTTGTCAGCTTGGTATGTATCTCCTCCGGCAGGTCCGCCGCCTGTATCCTGGCGGTGTACTCCTCCAGTTCCTCGTCGCCGTCATCCCCCAACTCGTGCTGCAATACCTTCACCTGCTCCCGCAGGATCATGTCCTTCTGTACCTGGGCCACACGGCGGCGTACCTTCTGCTCCATTTCGCTCTCCAGCGAGATGACATCCACCTCATGGGTCAGGATATCGTTGACGATACGCAGGCGCTTGTCCGGGTGCAGCTCCTCCAGCACCCGCTGGCGGTCCTGGTGCCGCAGGGTGATATTCTGGGCGATCAGGTCGGCCAGACGGCCGGTATCGCCGCAGTCCAGCACCGCGGCGGCGAAGTCTTCGCCGATGCCGTTGGCCAGCTCGCGGTATTCACCGAAGAGCACATAGGTTCGGCGTATCAGCGCCTCGCTGCGGGCCGTATGGCGGGCCGCCATCTCGGGCAGCAGCTCGGCCTGGGCCTGCAAAAACGGTTTTTTCTGCCACAGCCGGTGCAGCCGCGCCCGGCTCTCACCCTCCGCGATGACACGCACCGTAGTGTCCGAGGTCTTGATGATCTGCAAAATATGACACACCGTGCCGATGGTGTACAGATCCTCCTCTCCCGGCTCCGCCGTGGACAGGTCCTTCTGCGTCATCGCCAGCAGCCGGCGGTCATTCTCCATGGCGTTGTCCAGAGCGAAGATGGAGATATCGCGCTCCGCGTCAAAGGACACCGTCTGCCCGGGGAAAGCCGTCAAGCCGCGCAGTGCCAGCATCGGAATGTTCCGGGTGATCGTTTCCATAGTTGCCTCCTTTCTCCCGCCGGACGGCGAGCGTTGGGAAAAGGGGAGGATCCGAGCTGCCGGAAAAGCCTTGGCTTTTCCGGCAGTCTGAGTCTCTGTTAAGACGCCGGGGCGGTGGAGGTCTTCTCCGCCGTGCCGGTCTTGAATTTAGCGCGCTGCGCCACCTTTTCCGGGTCACGCAGCACCGTGGGCTCGGCATCCCCGTCCACACACGCCTTTGTAATGGTCACATCGGTAATGGTGGGGTCGGAGGGCACATCGTACATGACCCTGGTCAGCAGTCCCTCCATCACCGCCCGCAGACCGCGCGCGCCGATGTTCCGTGCCAGCGCGGTGTCCGCCACCGCCTCCAGCGCGTCCTGATCGAAATGCAGCTCCACACCATCGTAGCTGAGCAGCTTCTGGTACTGCTTCACCAGCGCGTTCTTCGGCTCGGTGAGGATACGCACCAGATCCTCCCGGGTCAGCCCCTGCAGGGCGGTGATGACCGGCATACGGCCTACCAACTCGGGGATGATGCCGAACTTCAGCAGATCGTGGGGCTGGACCTGCTGGAACAGTTCGCCGGTATGGCGCTCTTTTTTGCTCTGCACCGCATTCTCAAACCCCATGCTGCGCTTGCCCACCCGGTCCTCGATGATCTTTTCCAGACCGTCGAAGGCGCCGCCGCAGATAAACAGGATATTGCTGGTATCCAGCTGGATGAACTCCTGATGGGGGTGCTTGCGCCCGCCCTGGGGCGGCACATTGGCAACAGTGCCCTCCAATATCTTCAGCAGCGCCTGCTGCACGCCCTCGCCGGACACATCGCGGGTGATGGACGTATTCTCGCTCTTCCGAGCGATCTTGTCGATCTCATCCACGTAGATGATGCCCCGCTCGGCCAGTTCTACGTCGAAATCCGCCGCCTGCAAAAGGCGCAGCAGTATATTCTCTACGTCGTCACCCACATAGCCGGCCTCGGTCAGTGTGGTGGCATCGGCAATGGCAAAGGGGACCTTCAGCACCCGCGCCAGCGTCTGGGCAAACAGCGTCTTGCCGGAGCCGGTAGGACCGATCATCAGGATATTGCTTTTCTGCAGCTCCACATCCTCGTCGCCGCCGAAATAAATGCGCTTGTAGTGGTTGTACACCGATACGGACAGCGCCACCTTGGCTGCCTCCTGCCCGATAACGTACTGGTCCAGCACGTCGTGTATCTCCTTGGGCGTAGGCAGCTCGTCCATGCTGTCTATACCGTCGGCGCCCGCGGTGTAGCCGTCGTTCAGGATATCCATGCACAGCTGGACGCACTCGTCGCAAATTCGGACACCGGGACCCTGAATCATGCGATGGACCTGACTCTCCGGCTTGCCGCAGAACGAGCAGCGCAGGGCCTTCTTATCTTCTGCCATTCGTTTTTACCTCTTATATATGACCTTATCCACCAGACCGTATTCCCGGGCCTCCTCCGCGATCATCCAGTTGTCGCGCTCGGAATCCGTCTTGATCTGCTCCGGCGTCTTGCCGGTATTCTCCGCCATGATCTTGTTCAGGCGCTGCTTGATCTTCAGGAAATGCTCCACATCGATCTCCATATCCGTGACCTTGCCCTGGGTACCGGCGGAGGGCTGGTGGATCATGATCTCCGCGTTGGGCAGCGCGATGCGCTTTCCCTTGGCACCGCTGGACAGCAGGAACGCACCCATGCTGGCGGCCATGCCGATGCAGATGGTGGACACGTCGCACTTAATGTACTGCATGGTGTCATAAATGGCCATACCGGCGGTCACGCTGCCGCCGGGGCTGTTGATATACATCTGAATATCCTTGTCGGGGTCCTGCGCCTCGAGATAGAGAAGCTGTGCCACGACGAGGCTGGCGGTGGTATCATTCACCTCTTCGCCCAGGAATACGATACGGTCGTTGAGCAAGCGGGAGAAAATGTCATAGGAACGCTCACCGCGGTTGGTCTGCTCCACAACGTAAGGGACTAAGCTCATAAAAAATACCTCCTGTATGATAGATGCCTGATTATACCCACCCGACTGTGTTTTTCATAAGAGCCCGCGGCGGCGGGGGAAATGTTTTCACCCCGCCGCGCCGGCTTTTCTCTCTCGTATACAGCGAATTACTCCGCGTCCTTCTTGGCGGTCTTCTTGGCCGCAGACTTCTTGGCGGGGGCCTTCTCGGCCTTCTCCTCACCCTCGGCCTTCTTCGTCGTCTTCTTGGCGGCAGGCTTCTTGGCAGGCTTCTCCACGATCTCGCCCTCGGCCTCCAGTTCGGCCTTCTCCTCAGCGGGGGCCACAGCCTTGGCGCTGTCCGCCACGACCTTGATGACCTTCTCACGGATGACCTGCTCCTTCACTTCCTCGGGGCGCAGATACTTCTTCACGGTATCCAGATCCATACCGTATTTGTCGGCCACGTTCTTCATCTCAGCCTCCACCTCGTCGTCGGTGGCATCCAACTTCTCGGCATCGATGATCGCCTTGACGGCCAGGTCCATCTTCACCTGCTGCTCGGCAGGGCCGTAGGCCTGCTTGATAAAGTCGGCCTCGGTGGTATTGGTCATCTTCAGATACTGGTCGAAGGGGATGCCCTGAGAGGCCAACTGCTGCTTGAAGCCCTCGGTCATCTGGGCGGCCTGCAGCTCCACCATCTCGGTGGGGATCTCGGCCTCGACGCTCTCGGCCACCTTGGCCATCAGCACGTCCTCAAAGGCGCGCTGGGCAGCCTCGGTGCGCTCGACGGTCATCTTCTTTTTAATATCGGCCTTCAGGTCCTTCAGCGTGTCAAACTCGGACACATCCTTGGCGAACTCGTCGTCAATGGCGGGGACCTCCTTGACCTTGACCTCGTTGATCTTCACATGGAAGATCACGGGCTTGCCGGCCAGCTCAGGGGTGTAGTTCTCGGGGAAAGTGATGTCGATATCCTTCTCCTCGCCGGCCTTCATGCCGATCAGCTGGTCCTCGAAACCGGGGACAAAGCTGCCGGAGCCGATCTCCAGATCAAAATTCTCGCCCTTGCCGCCATCGAATGCCTTGCCATTATCAAAGCCCTCAAAATCGATATCCGCGGTGTCGCCCTTCTTCACAGCGCGGTCCACGGAGACCAGACGGCTGTTGCGGTCCGCCATCTCTTTCAGCCGAGCGTTCACATCGGCAGCAGCCACCTTGACCTCCGCCTTAGGCGCCTCCAGGCCCTTGTACTGGCCCAGCTTCACCTCAGGGTATATGGCCACGGTGCACTTGAACACCACACCGTCCTTGGTACAGCTCTCCAGCTCCACCTCGGGATAGCCGACGACGTTCAGTTCCTGCTCCTTCACGGCGGCCTCATAGGCGTCGGGGAGAATGATATTCACGGCTTCCTCATAAAAGACCTCGGCGCCGTACATCTTCTCGATGATCTTACGGGGGGCCTTACCCACGCGGAAGCCGGGTACGTTGATCTTACCGCGCATCTTCAGATACGCTTTGTTGACGGCGGCCTCGAATTCCTCGGCGCTCGTCTCGATGGTCAGTGCGACCCTGCTCTTTTCCAGTTTCTCGCAGCTTTTCACAGTCATTTGTTATTTCCTCCGTTCCGCATGGACAGGTTGTCGTGCCGATGTCCATACAATATAGTATCATAGCAGAAAGCTACGAAAATTTCCACTATTTTTTTTAGTTTTTTCCCTGTTTTTTCAGATTTCTGTATGCCGCAGGAATTAGTGATCAATCGCAAATCTTGACAGGGGTAAAATCCAGGTAGTCAGCGGCCACCAGATGGAATTCCGTGTTGTAATGGCGGCCCTCCAGCGCACGCTTCTGGGCGGCGCCGTGGAGGTGGCCGAAATAGCACTCCTTAACGCCGTAGCGCTGCAGCAGGCGCAGTATCTCCGGACATTCATAGCCCTGATACAAAGGCGGGTAATGCAGAAAACATATCTTTTCACAACTTTCTCCCGCCATTTTCAATGATATTTCCAGTCTTCCTACCTCTCGCGCTAACATTTTTTCGTTGTGTGTGCCCTGGTTGTCCAGCTCGTAAAACCAGCCGCGGGTACCACATAACGATATATCGCTATAATAGAGACAATTGTTGTGCAGTATCTCCAGGGAGCGCAGCCCGTGCGCGTCAAAAAAGCGCTGCATTTTGGCGGCGGTGTTCCACCAGTAATCGTGGTTGCCCTTCATTAAAATCTTCCGGCCCGGGAGGTTGTGAATAAACGTTAAATCGTTCAGTGACTCCTCCAGGCTCATACCCCAACTGAGATCGCCGCAGAGCACGGTGGTGTCATTTTCCGTCACCGCCGAGAAACCTCGTTGTATCTTCTCCACATAATTCTGCCAGCGGTCGCCGAAGATATCCATAGGCTTGTCGCTGCCCAGGGACAGGTGCAGATCGCCGATGGTATAGAGTGCCACAAGTCCCCTCCTCTCTTTATTTTCAGTATATGTAATGCGATATCACTTCACAATATCCTTCGCCAGTTGTTCCAGAAAATATCCTCCAGCAGTGACTGGGGATACCCCCTCTCCTCCAACGCCTGATAGAACTTAGCCACGTCCTGCACGCCGGTCATACCAGCAGCCAGGGCCTCGCAGCCATCCAGGTCGCCGCCGATGGCAACTGTCGACTCGCCGCTAAGTGAGAGAAAATGCTCGATGTGGGCAATGAGATCGTCCATGTGGCCGCCGCCTACGAAATCGAGGTAGAGATTGATGCCGACCACGCCGCCGGTATCGCGGACGGCGCGGAACATATCATCGGTAAGATTTCGTCTGTGCGGGCACAGGCCGGGGGTGCGGGCGTTGGAATGAGAGGCCACGACGGGGCCTTTCGCTGCCTGTATCACGTCCCAGAAACCGGCATCAGATATGTGAGAAACATCTGCAAATATTCCGTATTCATACATTTTTGCAACGAATTCACGACCATAAACAGACAATCCGCGGTCAGGCTCATCGGCGCAGGAGCCTGAGAGGACATTGGCGTTGTTCCAGACCGGATTGATCAGTCGGACGCCCCAGGAGGCCACGGTTTCCAGGTGATCCAGGGCACAGTCCAGCAGATCGGCCCCCTCGACGCTCAAGAGCGCGGCGGTCCGGTGTTGGGCAGCTGCAGCGTCCACCTCCGCGCCGGTTTTGCAGCGTGAGACCAGGTCGGAATTTTCCTGTATTTGGGA
The DNA here is from genome assembly GCA_900549085.1 of uncultured Collinsella sp. Taxonomy (GTDB): domain Bacteria; phylum Actinomycetota; class Coriobacteriia; order Coriobacteriales; family Coriobacteriaceae; genus Collinsella. The sequence continues at coordinate 33,204 of URMO01000011.1, forward strand.
AAAGAACCAATCGTGTATTTCACGAAGTTTCGTCCATGCGGTATTGGGGGGCAGCGCGCGTACATCGTCGTACAGGGCAAAAAACTGAGCGCGTTTCCGGTAGTGTTGACCACGGAGCAGGTCCACGTGGCCCCTGTTTTCCCGCAGGGCGGCGCAGGCGGAAAAGTAGGCGCGGCACTCGTCCTCCGTAGCGCCGTAGTCCGGCACCGCCTCTCTTTTCATGCAGCGCCATATCGTATCACAATGTCCGTCAAAATACGGTATATTCTGTATTTCCGTCACAAAAATATTCCTTTCTTACAGCAGCGAAGGCAGGCTGTACCCCCTGTTTTTTTCGGTTTTCTTTCCAATTTCTGTCACTGAAAGGCATCCTCTACATACACGATACGGACGCTTTTTTCATCCCCGGGCGCGGCGGCGTAGACCTCGGCCACGTCAAAGCGGGCGGGGCAGTCAAGACCATTGTCGCAGAGGTAAAAGAGCGCGGTTTTTCGGATACGGGCCTGTTTGCCGGCGGTGACGTATTCCCGGGGCAGGCCCATCTGCGTATTGGTGCGGGTCTTGACCTCCACGAAGCAGAGGACGCTCTTATCCCAGGCGATCAGGTCGATCTCGCCGAAGCGGCAGCGGTAGCTGTGTGCCGCCAGCTTATACCCTTTTTCCCGGAGATAGTCGGCCACCAGAGCCTCGCCCCAAACACCTTCTGAACGGCTCATCGTTAACCTCCCCTTTTCGACGCGGTCTGCACAGGAAAAAATCCCGCTATTTTCTGTGCAGATACCTGTATTTTGTTTAAACGTTTCTGATACCTTGTCTCTACTTATTTTATACCTGATCTGTATCTGCTCGGTATCCGGGCTGTACCTTATGTGAATATTCTGTAGATGCTCTGTGCCATGCCGTGAAAAACGCTTTATGTCCGCCCACCGGCGGACCATTTTTTCAGGAAGGACATACGATGTTCCGCGCATGGGCCGAACTTATCCAGCATTTCGTAATGCAGCTTTGTACCGTAGCCCTTGTGCCTTGCAAACTGATACTCCGGGTACTGCTTATCCAGCACGTCGATGACATAGCGGTCACGGCTGACCTTGGCCAGGATGGAGGCGGCGGCGATGGAGGCGGCGTGCGCGTCACCGCCCACGATACAGCGGTGGGGCGTGGTGACGGCAGCGAACTTACCGTGGTCACGGTTGCCGTCGATGAGGGCGAAGTCCGGCCGCGGTGCCAGACCATCGATGGCCAGCTGCATGGCCTTCATGCGGGCGGAGAGGATATCCGTCTCGTCGATCTCCCCAGCGGAGACGGAGGCCACGGACCAGGTCAGGGCCTGCTGCTGTATCCGCAGGAAAAGGGCCTCCCGCTTCTTTTCCGTCAGCTTTTTGGAGTCGTTCAGGCCGGGAAGCTCGAACTTCTCCGGGAGAATAACGGCGGCGGCGTAAACAGGTCCCATCAGCGGACCGGCACCGGCCTCATCCACCCCACAGACAAGGGCATAGCCAGCGTCATGGGCCTGCTGTTCGTAGCTCAGATCTTCCATATCATCAATACTCCACTATTATCTTCCTGCACGCGCGGCAGACGGAGGCGGAGAGCTCCGTTTCGCTGAAGGCAAACCCCGTCGAATAGTGCCAGCCGTCCAGCACGATGCCGTTCTGACCGGTGATGTATTTCTTCGTCAGGATCAGGGCATCGGCATCGCCGTCCGGCGGCAGAAAGTACAGACCGCGGCTGCCGCAGGCCAGGAGCTTACCCTGCTCCATCTCTTTTCCGCAAACGGGACAATTCATGGCGTCACCTCCTCCGTGGGTGCAGTCTCCAACGTGAAGCGGCCCAGCTTGCCGGCACGGAACTCGTCCAGCAGGATGCGGGCCATGCGCTCGGTGTCCACCTGGGCGCCGCGCATGAGAAACCCGCGCTTGCGCCCGGCCTTCTCCAGCAGCTCGTAGCCGGTGTCGCCGGGCTCCACCTCTATTTTATAGCGTTCGGTGAGGGTATCGGCGTAGTGGGCGGCCAAATAGTCCATGAGATAGCAGGCCAGCTCCTCGATATCCAGCACATCGTCCTTCACCGCTCCTGTAAAGGCTAAACGCTTGCCAACCTCCGGGTCATCGAACTTCGGCCAGAGGATGCCGGGGGTGTCCAGCAGTTCCAGCGTGGGGTCCACGGGCACCCACTGCTTGGAACGGGTGACACCGGGACGGTCCTCGGCCCGGGCGGTCTTGCGGTGGGCCACCTTATTGATAAAGGTGGACTTGCCCACATTGGGGACACCCAGGACCATGACACGGACCACCTTGCCCACCTGGCCTCTGGCCGCGGCGGCGGCCAGCTTATCCCGCAGCAGCTCGCGGACGGCGGCGGAAAATTTCTCGGTGCCTACGCCGTTTTTGGCGTTGGCCTCCAGCACGGCGCAGCCCTGGGCGCGGAAATACTGGGTCCAGCGGCGGGTCTCGGCCGGGTCGGCCTGGTCGGCACGGTTGAGGACGATGAGCCGGGGCTTGCCGGCGGTCAGCTCGTCCACGTCCGGGTTGCGGGAGGACATCGGGATGCGGGCGTCCACGATCTCGCAGACGGCGTCCATATTTTTGATCTCGGCGGAGATCATGCGCTTGGTCTTAGTCATGTGGCCGGGGAACCAGCTCAGATTGTCGATTTGCATAGAGGCACCTCTCTTCTCGAGGGTAGTATAGCATACGCAGGAGAAAAAGAAAAGCACCCACTTTTGGTGGATGCTCTCTTTTGGATCGATGCTTACAGCTTCTCGCGGACCTTGGCTGCCTTGCCGACGCGGTCGCGCAGGTAGTACAGCTTGGCGCGGCGGACATAGCCGTGGCGCACGGTCTCGATCTTCTCGATAGAGGGAGAGTGGACAGGGAAAACCTTTTCCACGCCGACGCCGTAGGACAGGCGGCGGACGGTGATGGTCTCTTCGATGCCGCCGTGCTTCTTGGCGATGACGGTGCCCTCGAAGACCTGAACACGCTCACGGGCGCCTTCCTTGACCTTCACGTGGACGCGAACGGTGTCGCCCACCAGGATCTGGGGGACTTCCTTCAGCTGCTTCTCGTTCAGTGCTTTGATGAGATCCATGGATATTTCCTCCTAAATTATAGGTGTTCATGCCGCCATTTGGCGATATCCGCGCACATTCGGGATATCGGCGACAGAGGACCGCCCTTTTCACGCCATGATAGAATAGCATAGATGGCAGAGAAATGCAAGGGTTTTTTACTACATCAGCGAAAAATGTTGCCGGAGGCGTCCAGCAGCTCGCGGCGGCGGATACGGGTGAAGTCCGGGGTCAGCGCCGGCAGGTGGGCCGCGATGGCCTTCTCCAGCAGCTGAGGGTTCAGGCCGGGGTTCTGGGCCTGGACCACCACGGTGCCGGTAACGGCATGAGCGCCGGACAGGAAGTGCACTTCCTGTATCATGGGAGCGATATCGACGTCGGCCAGGTCCTTGCGCTTGGTGCGCTTCTGGATGACCAGCGCCGGGCGGGTGAACAGGGCCGTCAGGGCCTCGGCAGCGCCGGCGGGGACGCCGTCGTCGTACTCAAAGGTGACATCCGCCCGGAGATACGCCAGGTCGCGGACGGGGCGGGTAGCCGGATAGCAGTCCAGCACGCGGAGACCGGAGGGCATACCGGTGTTGAGCTTTTCGGCGATGCCGCGGCCGTCGGTGTCTTGGGTGACCTCGAAGTCCAGGAGCTCACAGTCGCTGGACTGGCCCACGGGCAGGGGCAGGACGATGGAGATGATGGGATGGGGGTGGTAGCCCTGGGAGTGCTTGATATCCAGCTCGGTGCGGGGAAAGGCGCGCTGGAAGGTGCGGAGCAGGTCCAGGTGGGAAATATAGGAGGCCTGGGCCTCCTTGATGAACAGGAGACGGAGCTTAGACATCGCACTTCCCTCCTACAAGTTTGTTGGCGCCGCAGCCGTTGCAGCGGGTGCGGCAGTCGGGGGTGGTCAGGGACGCATAGGCCTGATGGCGCTCACGCTTCAGATAGTCCTGCGTCACGCCGGAGGAGATCATGCTCCAGGGGAGCAGCTCGTCCTCGCTGCGGGTGCGGTTGGCGTAGAAATGGGGGTCAAGGCCGCATTCGTCGAAGGCCTCCAGCCAGCGATCCAGGGAGAAATACTCCTCCCAGGCGTCAAGGTGAGCGCCTTTACGCCACGCTGTTTCCAACACTTTTCCCAGACGGCGGTCGCCTCTGGCCAGGACGGCCTCCAGGAAGCTGGTGTCGGAGTCGTGCCAGTTGTAGGTGACGGTCTTGGTCTTGATGGCGTCGCGGAGCAGGGCCACACGGCGCTCGTACTCGGCCTTGGAGATCTGCGGCTCCCACTGGAAGGCGGTATGGGGCTTGGGCACGAACCAGCTGGTGGAGACGGTGATGCGGACGCCCCGCTGCTTGTTCTGGGCGCTCTCGCGCCAGGCGTGCATGACGCGGGCGGCCACGTCGGCAATGCCCAGGACGTCCTCGTCCGTCTCGGTGGGCAGGCCCAGCATGAAGTAGAGCTTCACGGCGCTGTAGCCGCCGGCAAAGGCCGTGCGGCAGCTTTGCAGCAGGTCCTCCAGCGTGACATTCTTGTTGATGACGTCCCGCAGCCGCTGGGTGCCGGCCTCCGGCGCGAAGGTCAGGCCGGTCTTGCGGCCCTTGGCCAGCCGCTGCATCAGGTCCATGGAGAAGTTGTCAGCGCGGAGACTGGGCAGGGACAGGCTGACATGGCGGGCATCGCAGAAGGGCTCCAGCTCGTCGCACAGGTCCGTCAGCGGCGGGTAGTCGCTGGTGGACAGGCTGGAGAGCGTGACCTCCTGATAGCCGGTGTCGTCGCAGGAACGGACGCAGTAGTCGGCGCAGAGGTCGCGGCTGCGATTGCGGACCGGGCGGTAGACATAGCCCGCCTGACAGAAGCGGCAGCCGCGGATGCAGCCCCGGAACAACTCCAGGGTGACACGGTCCTGGACGATCTCGGTGGAGGGGACGATGGTATTTACCGGGAAATAGGACTTGTCCATGTCGTGGACGATGCGCTTTGTCACCACGGCAGGTGCACCGTCGCGGGGCGTGATGGACGCCACGGTGCCGTCGTCGTGATAGGTCACATCGTAAAGGGACGGGACATAGATACCGTCCAGTCGGGCAGCGGCGCGGAGGAAATCGGCCTTGCTCCAGCCCTCGCGGCGGGCGCGGCGGTGGAGCTCCACCAGCTCCACGGTGACGTCCTCGCCCTCGCCCAGGCTGACCAGATCGATGAAGTCGGCCAGGGGTTCGGCGTTGTACATGGCGGTGCCGCCGGCGATGACCAGCGGGGTCAGGCCGGTGCGGTCCGCGGCGTGGAGGGGGATGTGGGCCAGGTCCAGCATATTGAGGATGGCGGGAAAGGCCATCTCGTAGCCAACGGAGAAGGCCACGATGTCATAGTCGGTGATGGGATCGCCGGATTCCAGGGCAAAAAGGGGCATTTCCGCCTGACGCAGCTCGGCCTCCATGTCGCCCCAGGGAGCGAACACGCGCTCGCACCAGACGCCGGGGATATTGTTCATTACGCCGTAGAGGATACGCATACCCAGGTTGGACATACCGATCTCGTAGGTATCCGGGAAGCAGAAGGCGATGCGGGTGTCTACCGCCGCCTTGTCCTTGAGGATGGCGTTGTATTCGCCGCCCACGTAGCGGGCGGGCTTTTGCACCCGGGGCAGGATGCGTTCCAGTCGTTTATCCATGGTGTAGTCCTCTCCCCTCCCCTGCCCGACGGAGCGTGGGCGGGGGAGCTATTTCTTGTAACAGCTTATTTTATCCGGTTTTGCGCCGTTTGGCAAGACCCCTTTTACGGCCAGCCAAAGGACGCCGGGCAGCAGGAACAGCCCCGCGCCGGTGGTCAGCGTCAGGTACAGGCACAGGACCAGCAGGGCGGCGGAGGCAACGGCGCCCACCGCATAGGCCACGCGGTCGGCGGTGTAGGGCTCGGTGCAGAGCGCCGTCAGCAGCCAGAGGAGGCGGCCGCCGTCCATAGGGCGGACGGGCAGCAAATTCAGCGCGCCCAGGATCAGGTGGGCGCCGGCGAAGGGGGCTAGGGGCGGCCAGCCGGTCAGGGACAGCAGCGCCCAGAGCAGGAGGTTGCAGCCGGGGCCGGCGGTCACGGCCAGCAGCTCGCCGCCGTAGGACAGGCGGTGGAGGTCCGGCACATATAGCTCCGCGCCGGTGGCGGAGAGGGTCAGGCGGCGGGGCGGCGCGTGGAGCGCATGAAGGGTCAGGACGTGAGCCAGCTCGTGGCACAGGGCGGCGGATAGGAGCGCGGCAGGCAGGGTCAACCCTCGGGAGAGCAGCAGAAACGCCGCCAGCAGCACCAGCGCAGAGGGCGATACGGTGAGGGCGGCGGATGGCTTACGCAAATGTAACATAATAAATGGGGTTCAGATAGGTGTCGTCGTGGTGAAGTTCAAAATGCAGGTGAAAGCCGGTGGCACGGCCGGTATCCCCCATCTCGGCGATGGGGTCGCCGGCCCTCACCTGCTGGCCGTCGGAGGCGGTGATCTTGCGGCAGTGGGCGTAGAGAGTGGAAAAGCCGCCCTCGTGGGTAACGGTAACGTAGCTGCCTAAGTCGGTGCTGCTGCCGATAGCCGTCACCGTTCCATCGGCAAAGGCGCGGATGACCGCGCCCTCCTCCCCCGCGATGTCCAGGCCGTAGTGAAATCGACCGTCGCCCTCCAGGGGGTCGCTGCGGCAGCCGAACAGTGAGGTGATCTGGCCCGCCGCGACCGGGTCAACGTAGTCGAAGTCCAGGACCCGCTGGAGCATCTCCACATTATCCGGCAGTGTCTCCGACCGGGAGACAGCGGGGGCGGCGGGTATCTCCGACGTGCCGAAAACGGCGGTGTAAGCATCGTTGAGGGCGTCAGAGACGGTGGATCCGTCCGCAAAGGCCCGGCCGGCAGCGGAGAACACCTCTACGAAGTCGGTATCGGCACCCAGCAGATCCAGCAGCGTGGCGCGGCAGCGATCCAGCGCCGCCGGAAAGAGAAATTTCATGGCGATGACCGCCAACAGCAGTGCGGCGGAGATCACCAACTGGGCCATACGGCGGCGGGCGCCGGGAACGGGCGCCGCGGCGGACTTCGTCCGGTCCGGGCGGGGCGCGGGGCGAGACGGGGCTTTGCGGGGCGGGGCACTGCGGCGGGACGGGGCTATGCGTTTACCGGCGTAAGACACGGGGCGCTGGGACATGGCGGAACACCTCCTTCTTTTCCAGAGCACTATATGCAATAGACGAAGGCGGTAGACATACAAGTGAAAGTTGGGAAATTATACTTGACAGCCGCGCCGTCAGGAAATATAATAGGAGGGCTGACGGGGTGTAGCGCAGCTGGTAGCGCGCTTGGTTCGGGACCAAGAGGCCGGGGGTTCAAGTCCCCCCACTCC
>URMO01000012.1 GCA_900549085.1 uncultured Collinsella sp.
AATGCTCAAGACTGCGCGAGAGCTGCGCGGGGCAGGCGGAATTGGTGCAGCGGTATGCCGCGCCCTCAACGCCGCAGGTCTCGTCGCGCACGACGGGCTCGCCGCACGACGGGCATCGCTCGGGCATCATAAACGGGCGCTCGCTGCCGTCGCGTTTATCTGGCAGCGCCTCGACTATCTCGGGAATTATATCTCCCGCCTTGCGAACGGCAACGGTGTCTCCGATCATTATGCCGCGCTCGCGTATGAAATCCAGGTTGTGCAAAGTTGCACGGCTTACCGTCGTTCCCGCAAGACGGACGGGCTCAAGCACCGCCGTCGGAGTCAGCACACCGGTGCGTCCGACCGCCACGGTGACGTCTGTAAGCTTTGTGAATTTGGTCTCGGGCGGGAATTTGTAAGCCACAGCCCACTTCGGCGTTTTCGTCCCCTCGCCGAGATAACGCCTCCCCGCAAAGGGATCAAGCTTTATGACAACGCCGTCAATATCATATTTCAGCCCGTCGCGCATATCGCCGAGCTTTCTTATGTGCGCGAAAATGTCCTCGCGCCGGCTCACCGTAACACGCTCGGAGATCACCGTAAACCCAAGCTCGGCAAGGCGGCTGAGTGACTCGTTGTGCGTGACAGCCTCGTGACCGTCAGCCCAGAGGCTGCCCTCCTGAAGATTGAATATGAACACATCGAGCCGCCGCTCGGCTGCTATCTTCGGATCAAGCTGGCGCAGCGAACCCGCCGCCGCGTTGCGCGGGTTGGCAAAGGGGTCGCGCCCCTCGGCATCGGCCTCTTCATTCAGACGAACAAAGCTGCCCTTGGGCATATAGACCTCGCCGCGTACCTCAATGGTGCGCTCGCGGTCGGCGCCCATGTGGGCGAGCGCCGGCTCGGACAGGTGCATGGGCACATCCTTGATGGTACGGACGTTGAGCGACACGTCCTCGCCCGTGGTGCCATCGCCGCGCGTGGCCGCGCGCACGAAGGTGCCGTTTTGGTAGGTAAGCGCCACGCCCAGGCCGTCGATCTTAAGCTCGCAGGTATAGGTGACGCTACCGGCACCGAGTGCATCCTCGGTGCGCTGGAGCCACGCGTCGAGTTCGTCCAGATCCATGGCATCGTCCATGGAATACATGCGCGCCATATGCGTGACCGGCGTAAACTGCTCGCTCACGTAGCCGCCCACGCGCTGGGTATAGCTGTCGGACGTCACCAGGTCGGGATAGGTCGCCTCGATTTCCTGCAGCTCAACGAGCATTTTGTCAAAGGCGGCGTCCGTGATCTCAGGCGCATCGAGCATGTAGTAGCGATAGGCGTGGTAATCGAGCTCATGGCGCAGCTCAGCCGCACGCGCCGCCGCCTGGGCACGGGCATCGGCCGGTGCAGCGGCATCCACGCTCGCGGGCGTTTCGGTATCGATGTCCACGCCGTCACCAAACAGGCTCGATTGCTCCATAGCGGCACTCCTTCGCTCGATTTCAAACGGATACAAGAGTACCACCGGTCGCAACGGGGCCGAATAGCGGTCTCAAACCGCACCGAATCGGCAGCCGCTAGACCGGGGTGGATCGCGCGATCCAACCATACCCTTGCCATTTCTAAATGATCCGTTTTCCTCCGTCCCCAACGGATCAATAAGAAAAGAGGGGCTGTCCCACGTTGATGGGACAGCCCCTCTGGCCTCGATATGTGCGAAACGGCTCGCTAGTAACCCTGGCCGTAGCCTTGACCCTGGCCCTGCTGGCCCAACAGCTCCTCCAGGTACTGGCGCAACTGCTCGTCGGTGATGCCGCCGTTGCCGGTGTCGGTCGCGCTGTCGTCCTGCTGCTGGCTCTGCAGCTCCTCGTCAGAGCCCAGCTCAACCGTGACCTTCTTCTCGTCCTTGCCGCGCATAAGCGTGATCTCGACCTTCTCGCCCACCTCGTGGCTGCGCAGTGCGATGATCAGGCCATCGGCGCTCGTGATCTCGTCGTCGCCCAGCTTGGTGATGACGTCGCCCTCCTGAATTCCGGCCTTAGCAGCAGGACCATCCTCAACGACGCTCGCCACATACGCGCCGCTATCGGTGCTCAGCTTGTTGGTGCGGGCGTTAAGCGCATTGACGCTCGAAAGTGTGGCGCCCAGATACGGATGAACCGGCGTCTTGCCGCCGATGATCTGGTCGGCAATGTTCTTGGCGTAGTTAACGGGAATAGCAAAGCCCACGCCCGAGCTGGAGCCCGAATAGCTCTCGATGAGCGAGTTAATGCCCACCAGCTCACCATTGTCGTTAACGAGCGCGCCACCGGAGTTACCCGGGTTGATGGCGGCATCGGTCTGGATCATATTGGCATAGATGGTGTTACCGCTGGTAGAGCTCATGGCCGTGGAACGATAGAGCGCCGACACGATACCCGTGGAGACAGACTGCTCGTTGCCGAACGGCGAGCCGATCGCCATAACCCACTCGCCAACGTTGAGCTTGGAGGAGTCGCCAATTTCGATCGGCGTAAGCTTGGAGGCGTCGGCGTCCTTGAGCTTGATGACGGCCAGGTCGCTCGAGGCGTCGTTGCCCACGAACTCGGCCTCGTAGGTGGTGCCGTCGTCCATGGTCACCACGTACTGGTCATAGCCATCGACCACGTGGTTGTTGGTGAGGATGTGGCCCTCGGTATCGAGCACCACGCCCGAACCGACGCTGCCCGAGCTGTCCGACTCGTCGGCAGACTGCGAAAGCGAGCCATTCTGGCTGCCGCTCGAAGTGGCGGTAATGGAAACGACGGAGGGCAGGGCCTTGGCAGAAACGGCCTCGGCCAACGTGGTGTCCTCGGAATCAATCGTAATCTTTTGCGTCGATGAGCCCGAAGCGCCCGCCGTCACGGCGTTCTTGCCGCCGCCAATGTTGAGCGTGCCGCTCATAATGAGCGCAATGACCAGCAGGGCTCCGCAGGCACAGCCGGCAAGCGCCGTAATAAAGATCGGTAGCTTTTTGGTCTTGGTCTTGACCACCGTGTGCTTGTTCACGACCTGCTGGCCACCCAGCGGCTTTCCGGTCTGCGTGTCGTAGGCCTGCACGTAGGGAATGTTACTGCCGGCAGGCGTCGACTCCACCTGCACACGCGGCTGCTGCTGGGTCTCGCCGGCGTTGCCCGCATCCTGGGGACGCTGGGAATCGTACTCGCTCATGGCTGCGATCCTTTCGTCAAATAACCAAAGGCCCGCCAAACATGTGGCGGGCCATCATTGTTCACGTTGAGTTGTACCCCAATATGCGGGCGCAAGTGTATGAGAACGCAATCTTTTAGGAAGGCTTAAGTTCTGCCGCAGACCCGAAAGGAATCCGTACCTGCGTCAAAACCACCACAAAAGTGCCTGTCCCCTTTGTGGTGGAAAGCTAGTCCTTAAACAGATAGCCCACGCCGCGGACGGTGGTGATGTGCGCCGCGATCTGCGGACCCACCTTGGAGCGGATGCGTCGAATGTGCACGTCGACGGTGCGCGTGCCGCCGCAGTACTCAAAGCCCCACACGCGGTGCAGCAGCACCTCGCGGCTGTAAGCACGGTTGGGATGCGTCGCCAAAAAGCTCAGCAGCGAGTATTCCATCAGCGTCAGGTCGATGGGCTCGTTATCGAGCGTCACCTGGTAGGTTGCCAGGTTAATCTCGAGGTTGTCGATGTTGAGCACATCGTCGGCGGCGACAGTCTCCTCCTCGCCCATCAGGCGCTGCGCGCGAGCCTTGAGCTCGTTGGGCGTCGCCGTGGGGCATACAAAGTCGGCATGCGCGTGATTCGGCAGGCGCAGGGTGCCGAGTGCCTCGTCATCGACGATCACCAGCATGGGGACGCCGCCGCGATCGTCAAGCCACTTGGCAATCTGATCGATGCGGTCACTGCGGATGCCATCGGAATCGAGGATCAGCAGGTCAAAGTCGTGCGCCGCAGTCGGCGAATCGGGGGTTGCCAGGCTCACCTCGACACCCAGGGTGGTCGTCAAGCTGCGGGCAAACTCGTGGAAGCGCGTCGTGCGCGCCATGAACAGGGCACTCTTTTCGGACATATCGACCTCCAAGGAAATGAGCTCAATCGTACTGGAACAAGCCAGCGCGATTAGGAGTTCGCCAGATAATGCTTGATCTCCCACTCAGTGATCGTAGACTCAAACTTATGCCACTCGTCGCGCTTCTTTTTGAGGAAGAAGCTATGGATGTGCTCGCCGAGGGCATCCTTCATAAACTGCGAGTCCTCAAAGACGTCGAGCGCCTCTTTGAGCGAGCGCGGCAGCGGCGTATAGCCGGCCTCGACCATCTGACGGTCGGTGAGCTTGAGCGTCTCGGCCGTTGCCTCGGGCGGGAGCTCCAGTTTGCGCTCGATGCCATCGAGACCAGCCGCCAGCGTGACGGCGTTGACCAGGTACGGGTTGGCCATGGGGTCGGGGCTACGAAGCTCGATGCGCGTGGACAGCTGCTTGCCGGGCTTGTAGACCGGGATGCGGACCATGCTCGCGCGGTTGCGCAGGCCCCACGTGGCGTACTGCGGCACAGAGTCGCCACCCGTGGTGATGCGCTTGTATGAGTTGACCGTGGGGTTGGTGATGGCGCTGATCTCGCGCGCGTGCGTCAGAATGCCGGCCATGTAGTGTTTGGCGATGTCGGAAAGATGGTACTTCTCGTCGTCCTCGCCCCAAAAGACGTTGTTGCCGTCGTGATCGAATAGCGACTGGCACAGGAACATAGCACTGCCGTCTTCGCCTGCCAACGGCTTGGGCATAAAGGAGGCGTGGCAACCGCTCTCGTAGGCCTGCTGCTTAATGATGAGTTTGGCCGTGGTGATGGCGTCGGACATGCTCAGGGCCTCGGCGTGGCGCAGGCTCATGCCATGCTGCGAGCGGCCAGCGGCGTGGAAGGTGTATTCCACGGGCACGGACATCTTCTCGAGCGTGAGGACCGTGTTGCGACGCAGGTCGCGAGCAGCATCGCTCACCGAAAGGTCAAAGTAGCCCACGTTGTCGAGCGGCTCGGGCGTGTGCTCGTCGGGGAAGTAGTAGTACTCCAGCTCGGCGCCCACGTTGAGCAGGTAGCCGGCCTTCTCGGCCTTATAGAACATGCGGCGCAGGGCGTCGCGCGGGTCGCCGGCAAACGGCTTGCGATCGGGGGTGCACACGTCGCAGAACACGCGGGCGACGCCGTTGTGGCTCGGGCGCCACGGCAGGATCTGGAAGGTCGAAGCATCGGGAAACGCCAGCATATCGGCTTCCTCGGGCGTGGCAAAGCCCTCGATAGCGGAGCCGTCAAAGCCAATACCCTCCTCAAAAGCGACCTCGAGGTCCTCGGGGCTAATGGCAAAGTTCTTGAGGCGGCCGAGAATGTCGACAAACCACAGACGCACAAAGCGGATGTCACGCTGCTCTACGGAGCGGAGTACGTAATCGATATTCTGCTGGTTCATGTCGCTCCCCTTTCTTTCGGGCGGGTTTCGACTGGTCTATATCGCAGATACTATCGCAGAAAAATGTTTCCGCAGGGTTAAAGCGTATCAAGCGCTCAAAAAACGTGCGCGAACAGGCCGTTGCGAACGAGCGACTAGCGCGAGGTCGAAGCGCGGTATTCGATGTGACCGGGAATCTCGATGCGCTTGGGGGCGAGCTTTGCGGCATCGCCCACCGTAGTGGTAACGATGTCGATGCGCTCGGACAGGCGCTCGACCACGCGCTCGGCAATGGTGAGGGTGTCTTGCGCGGCCGTGGTCACACCGCCAAAGAGCACGTGGTTCCAGGGGTAGTCGTCAAACGTCGCGATCTTGAGACCCGCCGGCAACGAGGGTCCCAACTGTGCCAGCGCCTCGGTCAGACGCAGAAAGACCAGGCCGTTGACGGCAATGAGGCCGAGCTTTTTACCTGCATAGCCACGGATGGTCTCGTCCAAGCGGCCGACGCCCGTGACGCCACCATCGGCCAGGGTGACGACCTCGCCCGCAAGACCTCGACGCGAAAGCTCGTCGGCAAAGGCCTCGGCGCGCTCGCGACGCACGGGGCTGCCATCGCTTGCCTCGGTGAGCAGGCACAAGCGCTCGCTGCCAGCGGCAGCCAAGGCGTCTACCAAGCCGGCAACCAGCTCGCGGTTGTTAGATGTCACCAGATCGACACCGCCGGCGGCAACATCGCGGTCGAGCAGCACAACGGGTAAACGTCCCGCGGCAGCGGCGATTGCCTCGTCGTTACCGCCGCAGGTATTGACGACCAGGCCGTCCACGCCGGCGTCGATAAGCCTGGTGAGCGATTCGGCCTCTTTAGCGGGATCGTTACCGCTAATGGCCGTCATAAGCGAGCAGCCGCGCGCGGCGGCGCTAGCGGAAAGGCCCTCGAGCATGGCGCTGGAGAACGGGTTGGCGATGTCGGCCAGGATCACGCCGATGAGGTTGGTGCGTGAGCTGCGCAGATTGCGTGCGGCGGCACGTGGGCGATAGCCGGTGCGCTCGATAACCGCCGCGATGCGAGCGCGGGTTTCCTCGGTCATCTGCCCGGGGCGGTTGTTGAGATAGCGCGAGACCGTGGCCGGGCTCACGCCCGCCTCGGCGGCAATGTCCTTGATTCTCATCTGCGCCATGGCGCACCCCGTTTCCCAATTGTCAGCAGTCTGAGCCATTTTAGGCATTTTTTTAAAAATCTCGCTTGCAAAACGCTGTAGGTGAGTATACTACAACTCGAAACGAAACCGATTTCGTAAACCGATTTCGGCAAGCGTTGGCACGGTGGTGCAAAGATGCACCCTACCGTCTTGGCACCTCCGTGCCAACGCCATATCAAAGGTGTACGCACGAGCAAGAAGGAGCTGCGCGACCATGGGTAAAACGGTTCTTACCTTCGGCGAGATCATGATGAGGCTCTCGCCCAAAGACCATCTGCGCATTGAGCAGGCGACCGAGTTTGATGTCCGCTACGGCGGCGCCGAGGCAAACACCGCGCTTTCCCTGGCCTACCAGGGCGACAAGGCCGCTTACGTCTCCGTTGTCCCAGCCAACCGTCTGGGCGAGTGCGCTCTGCGTTCGTTGAAGGTCTACGACGTCGACACCACGCGCGTCGTGCGTCAGGGCGACCGCCTTGGCTCCTATGTGTTTGAGGTCGGTGCCTCGCAGCGCGGCAACGGCTGCGTCTACGACCGCAAGTACTCCGCTATCAACATGGCCAAGCGCGACGTCTTTGACTGGAACGAGATCCTCAAGGGCATCGATGTCTTCTATTTCTCCGGCGTGACGCCCGCTGTCTCCGACGAGATGGCCGCTGCATGCAAGGACGCCCTCACCGCTTGCCGCGCCAAGGGCATCACCACCGTGTGCGACGTCAACTATCGCGGCAAGATGTGGTCGCCCGAAAGGTCGCAGGCCACCATGAAGGAGCTCCTGCCGCTCGTCGACATCTGCATCGCCAACGACGAGGACGCACCCGCCGGCCTCGGCATGACCTGCGTCTCCGGCTCCCTTGCCCACGGCATCGAGGAGCGCGACACCTACGTCGAGATGGCCCGTCAGATTTGCGCCGAGTACGGCTGCAAAAAGGTCGCTTCGGTCGTCCGCAACATCTCCTGCGTCGAGCGCTCCATCTGGATGGGCATGCTCTATGACGCCGAGAGCGGCGAGCACTGGTTCTCCCCTGCTCATGACGTTCACGTGCTCGAGGGCGTTGCCGCCGGCGACGCTTTCAACGCCGGTTTGGTCCATGCCCTCATCAACGACTTTGACCCGCAGGACGCCGTCAACTACGCGATTGCGGCCTCGATCCTCAAACTCACCATCAAGGGCGATTCCAACTTGGTGACCGCCGACGAGATCGCCGCTGTGGCATCAGCCGCCGACGGTGGCACCCGAGTCGCGCGCTAAGCCGTCCCCATTCCGCGGGCTGCAGTTTCCCATACCCATACCCATACCTCTGCAGCCCGCTCCCCGATTCCTCCGGTCGGGCAAAACCACCAGTCCCATTCCGGTTTTGTCTGGCATTTCCTACATGACTGGTCGTGCAGCCGGTTTTGAAATTGCTTGAACCCCAAGCAGTGCCTCCGATAACCAATCCAAAATCGGCTCCTGACCAGCACATTTAGCAATCATGCGCCCGTGCGCGCCTCACATCGAAAGGAACATCATGTTCGATCAGTTCTACACCACGCTTGAGTCCCTGGGCATCGTGCCGGTCGTCGTGCTCGACAAGGTCGAGGACGCCGCTCCGCTCGCCCACGCCCTTATGGCAGCTGGCATGAAGTCCGCCGAGGTCACCTTCCGCACCGCCTGCGCCGCCGAGTGCATCGCCGCTATGGCCGAGGCCGAGCCCGAGATGTGCGTTGGCGCCGGCACCGTCCTGACCGTCGAGCAGGTTGAGCAGGCTCGCGCCGCCGGTGCCAAGTTCATCGTCTCCCCGGGTTATAACGAGGACGTCGTGAAGCACTGCATCGACATCGACCTGCCCGTGCTGCCCGGCACCGTGACCCCCTCCGAGGTCACCGCGGCCGAGAACCTGGGTCTCAAGGTCACCAAGTTCTTCCCTGCGGCTCAGTACGGCGGCCTGAACACCATCAAGGCCCTCGCTGCTCCGTTTGTCGGTCACCGCTTTATGCCTACCGGCGGCGTGAGCACCGCCAACGTCGAGGAGTACCTGAGCTCCTCCGCCATCATCGCCTGCGGTGGCACCTGGATGGTCAAGCCCGCCCTGTTCGCCGACGGCGACTTCTCCAAGGTCGAGCAGATCGCCCGCGAGGCCATGGACGTCGTCAAGAAGGTCCGCGGCTAGGTTTAGCTCTCTATCGTGAAAGGGGGCGTGCCCTAGACCTCGCCCCCTTTCTTTTAAAGCGGCTCGGAAGCGCGCCGTTTCCGTCACGAACAAGAACCAAAACCGTCTTGTACGCTGATAGAACGTGACGGAAGCGACACGCCCCCGAGCCGCTTTTCCTACTCGGTTGGCGACCACGCCCAGCTGAGCCACTTCGACAAAAGCCAAGCCACCAAAACAGCTGCGGCGCCGTCTGGAGGAATGGACCCTTGCTTCCGGTCTTTTCCTCCAAGCGGCGCCGCAGCGTTTTCGTGCCCCGATGTGCCCCGGCACTTGCGGTGGAATACGGACTGCTTACACCATCAGAGCCGCAAAACAATCCCTATTTCACCGCAACTAATGAAGAGAACGAGTTAGATGGCCGAGTCTTTGGACAGCTCAAAATAGTCAGGATGTAAGGCGATAACCGGGCCCTGCTCCTCGGGCATCAGGTGCAGGTGTGTCTCGGCCAGATAGCTCGCCGTGTCGGTATCGCCCTTTTTAATGGCCTCGAGAATTCGGCGATGCTGCCGACGAATCGGCTCCCAATCCAGATCCTGAGAGACCATACGCAACCAGTTGTATCGCTCAAAATGCGTATTGACGCTCTTCATCCAATCCCACAACATGTGGCGGCCGGCAATCTCAAAACACGTCTCATGGAACAGGTTGTCCAGATCGAAAAAGCGACGCGTTTCGCTATGGTCGAGCGACTCGGACTCGGCAAGAATCTGCTCGAGCCGATGCTTTTGCTCGGGCGTGGCGGCCGAACAGCATTTAATAAGCACGCTTCTCTCGAGCTTCTCACGCAAGAAGCAGGCGTTTTCGGCGTGTTCCATGCTGATCTTAGAGACGTAGGTGCCGCTTTTGGGGCGCGTTTCCACCAGCTCCTGCTCACGCAGGCGTACAAAGGACTCGCGAATGGGTGTGCGTCCGATTCCCGTCTCCTTTTCCAGACCAATCGCCGAAAGGCGCGTGCCGGGCTTGAGCTCGGCATAGATGATCTTGGAGCGCAATGCGTTATATGCCTGATCTTGCAGGCTCTGATAATGCTGGTGTTGTTCCATAAAGCCCTCGGATAAGTCCTCGGTTAGTCGAATACCACCATGCAATACTATCGCATCGACACGCCCCAGCTCCCAATCAGTCTTTTTGGGACGGGGCTTTTTGGCTACCCTGAGCCGCAGGTCGGCCCCTTGCCACAAAAGTGGCCCATCTACTACGTTAACACGGATAGCCTCGGCCATACCGAAAACCGTGAAAACAAAACCGCAGGTAGACAGCTTGTCGATTTTCGAAAAAGCCGACTATGGTTGACCCCTGCGGCTTAAACGTAGTAGATAGGCCCTTTTCGTGGCGCAGCACTACTGCACCCCAAATTGGCACCCCGAGCCCTCGTGAGTTGCCAACAAGCTGTTCGCCCAGCGCTTTATCCGCGCGGCATTCGGAAAATAGCACCACCGTAAGAACCCGCGAACAGCGCTATACGTTGCTATATCTCACTATACTTTGCTATATCTTGCTATATCTTGAGCAAAGGTGGCTCACATGCAAACAAACCCTTTTAAGCCCACAGCAGGTAAAACACCCCCCACGATTATCGGCCGCGAAGATGTACTCGAAGAATTCAATGAAGGCCTCATCAACGGGCCTGGTGCCCCGGGGCGCCTAATGCGCATAGCCGGCGTCCGTGGAACGGGCAAGACGGTCCTCCTTGACGAGTGCTCACGTTTGGCGCAAAGCCGTGGCTGGACGGTCATAAAAGAGGTCGCAACCGAGGGACTTTGCCAACGCATTCTCGAACAGCTGCAGCCCAAATTCCAGGCCAAACACGCCAGATTTGAGCCCACCGTAGCTGGCATATCCATCGGCAGCATAGACATTGAGCGAATCGGTCCATCGCTACGCGACGCCATGAGACAGACAATATCCAAGAATGAAAATGGCCTGCTCATCACTCTCGACGAGGTTCAAGACGCAGAGCTCGATGAGGTCCGAACGCTCTCCATTGCGATTCAGCAGGTTATCGGCGAAGACCTTGATATCGCCTTTGTTTTTGCGGGGCTGCCTTCGATGATTGAAAGCATCATCAACGGAAAGACACTTACGTTTTTGCGCCGTGCCCTCCCCTTTGACCTGAAGGCTGTGGCAGTAACCGAAGTGTCGTACTCCCTCGAGGAAACCATTGAAGCGTCTGGCATGGAGTTGCAGCCAGGTATTGCCGGCCAACTTGCCGAGGCAACGCAAGGTTATCCTTTCATGATCCAACTCGTTGGATACTACGCATGGCAGTTGGCAAGACGCGCACATACACCGATTATTGGAGAAGAAGAAGCCGAGCGCGGCATTGCAACGGCACGCGAACGCTTCTGTGCCATGGTGATTGGGCCCGCGCTACAGCGCATTCCGCCCACGTGCATCGCTTATCTGCTGAGCATGGCATCTTTGGGGCAGACGAGCTCGACCAGCATGGTTGCCGATGCCCTAAACAAAACGCCTCAACAGGTGAGTTCCGTCCGCAGCCGCCTGTTAAGAGAATCGATTATCGAGGCTCCCTCGTACGGCAAGGTCTCATTTGCCATCCCCTACATGCGCGACTACCTCTACGAGCACAAAGCCGAACTGGAAGTTGAACTGTAGAAACGGCAACTGCCCTGCAAGACGAAAACCGTTTTCGTACGGATTAAAGCAGACGTAAACGATTTTCGTCTTGATTTGCGTACGGAATTAAGACGTAAATTGCGCTTTCGTACGCTTATTACCAGACGCAAATTGTTTTCGTCCGGCCATGCGTCCCCAATCTAGACGAAAAGAGCCCCGAGCTCGTATTGAACTGCATCCCAATTCTTGGACGGGCGCCGATGCCCTGATCTCTGCCATGTCGAGGTGCGAGATCAAATCCTTGGCGCGCTCGCCGGAGTGGTATGCCTTGTTCGGCGCCACCTTCCTGTAGAGCTTCTTGAGCTTCGTCTTCCCCTTGTTGCCCGGCGGCATCTCCGTCTCAGGTGGCAGCCCTAGGAAGGACAGGACGCCGGGCAGGTCGCACAGCATCACGTCCTCGATGTCGGCCTTGGCCGCCAGGTCGACGACTCTCTGCGCTGTCGGCGAGATGTTCGGGGTGCTGCTACCGCCCGCTGGTTCGGAAGCTGGCGGGCAGTAGCGGCAGTAGCGGTGTGGCTCGATAGGCCCGAATATCCGTAAGGAAGGTGCTCGCTCTCATATGTGCTGATATGCCTCGCCTCGCGAACCTTGGGATGCTTCCTGAGGTAATCCCTCAATTCGAGCCACTCTTTATGCTCATAACGCTTCGAAATCGTTTCCCCGTCGACAGTTTCCTTCACATAATGGTATGTTCGAACGCCTTCGAACTTGCCGAACCCGTTCTCAACGCTGAAGTTTCTGAACCAGCGCGAAAACCCATTCAGGTCCATGAAGTTGACTTGGGGATGCCTGTCTTTCGTTCGTTCGAATGAGTGGACGAGCGGAGTGCCTTTGACTTGTTCCAGGCCGAAGGCTTCCATTTCGCGGGCCTGCTCCTTTTTCCAGAATTCGAGATACGACGTCAGCGTCTCGCTTATCGAGATCCTCCGCACGCTTTTCTTGCTTTTGGGCGAGCGAACGCTTCGATCGGCCGCGAACTGCTGCTCAATGAGGATGCTTCTGTTCTCGACGGAGACATCGGACCACGTCATCCCGAGGGCTTCTGCCCTTCTCATGTCGGTGTCGAGCATGAGCATCACGCATGTGATGTGCGCGTCCGGTTCTCGATTGAGTAGGATGTCGAGTAGGCGAGCGGCGTGATGGTTCCTTCGCGGTTGTCGTGGAACTTTTTTGCGTACGAGCCGACGGTGTCCCTCGATTTTTGGACGTAGGTGCCGCTGTTGAGTTCTGCCTTGTAGGCTTCGAGTGCGGCGTCGACCTCTCGGCTTTTGGTGGTATGTATGGTCTGCCACGGCGAATAGCGGTATTTGCCCGTGACCGGATCCTTGCCGAGGCTGTGACGGTAGCGCCACGTGTATTTGTCGCGGCGTTGCTTCGTTCCTTTGCCTATGACGAGAGGTCGGTCGTTCATCGTGTTCCTTGCCTGAAGTGCCTGAGAATCGCGCTCGGTTGCGCGGAATGGCGCAAAGGGCTGGGGCGGGTGGGCATTACCCTTGGTGGTGGGCCCTGCGTGGGGTCACACCCCAAGGGTAATGCTCCGCCTGACCGCTTTCAAGCTCGTTGTGGGTCGAATTTGGGTCGAAATGTCTGAATGAAACAACGTCGTAGCGACCTCATAACCCGAAGGTCGGTGGTTCAAATCCGCCCCCTGCGACCATGAAACTTCAGGTCGGAAGCATAAAAGCTCCCGACCTTTTTCTTTGTCTAGGGGTTTCGGCATCTCTCGTTCTTTGGGTACCTCGAGGCGGGCAATCAGATAGATGCTTACGAGTATCATAGGGTCTTTTTACGTCGCGGTCGTGTCTCGTACTGGTGCGCCGCTCTTTGTGGGACGTGTCACTTTGCCATAGGTTGTCCGGCGGCGGGGCGCAGGTCGTTCCCCGTGGCGTCGCTCCTTTCGACGCTACGCTGCCTGGCTACTCGTTCCACTGGTGCTTTTTCATGTCGACGCAGCCGTTGTCTCGGAAGGCGACTCCTTCCTCCGTCAGTAGTGCTCGCTGGTCGGGGAAGTTTGGCGCGAGGCGTCCCGCGTGGTTGACGACGCGGTGGCAGGGATAATCGCCGTAGCGATCCGCCTCGCTCAGCACCGCTCCGACCAGGCGAGAGTTTTTCTCCCTGCCGATGAGGCGCGCTATCTGACCGTACGAGGCGACGCATCCCGCCGGAATCTCTGCCACGACGGAGAGAATCTCATAAACCAAATCTTCGTCCAGGACTTTTCCCATCGTATCGCTCCCGTGTTCGCTTTTGCCTTCGGGGGCGCGGCGCCGATCACCCGTGCTGCGATTTTCGCAGCTCCCCTTACCGAAGCATCGAGGGAAAGCGCGTGCGTGTCAAGGTTGTCTGGTCCAGTTGCTGGCTCGATGCCTCGAGATGTTCGCCTCAAGTGCGACCTGCCCCTATTGGAAAAGGATGCCGAAGATGTATTTGGTGATGGCGGAGCGGCGGATGACCCCCACGAGTTTGCCCTCGTCATCAACCACAGGAAGCTTCTTGAACTTCTTCTTCGCCAGCAGCGCGGCGACGCGGGCGATGCTCTGCTCGGGACGGGCACACACTACCTGGCGCGTCGCGAAATCCATGACGCAGCGATCCTTCAGGTCTTCGATGCGCTGCTCAAGGCTCTGATCGTCGAAGTACAGCATGGACGCGTCGCCGCCCGTGAAGATGGTGTGAGCGCGATGCTGCGCGATGGCTCCCATGACATCGCCGTCGGAGATGAACCCGACCACCTGGTTGCGCTCATCGATTACGGGCATGCTGCTCACCTCGTTTTCGGCGAGCATGCGCACCACGTCGGAAATCGTGCAATCCTGCGTGCAGGTGAACGGCTCTTCAATCATGATGCTCGAAACGGGCGTCCCCTCGAGCTCGAGCGGGATGCGCTCGGACAGAATCTCGGACATCGCTTATGCCTCCTTCGTTTTCGGTGCGGTTTTCTTGGTGCGCACGCTGAATATGGCGCAGATAAGGGAAACGAGGCCGATTGCCGCGCACACCTTGTAAGCGACGCCCGCGCCCACGGCGGTGGCTACTTGGATGCTCGCATCGACGCCGGCCGACGCGGTGACGCTTGTCATGACCGTGATGATGAGCGCCGTGCACAAACCGCCGGCGACCTGGCGGCCGGTGTTCGCGATGGCGTTGCCGTGGGCGATCATGTCATTTTTCAAGGCATTGACACCCCATGTGTTCACCGGCATGTTCGCGAGCGACTGGCCGGCGGACTGCAGCATGCAGAACAGCGCAACCACCAAGATGGGCGTGTTTACCGTCGAAAGCGAGAGCAGGAACAGGGCGCCGGTCATGAGGGCCAGGCCGACGATCGAGATGGCACGCGGACCGAACTTGTCGAACACCACGCCGGAGATAGGGCTGATGATGATGCCCACCGCCGCGGCGGGAAGCATGGCCATGCCGGTTTCGAAGGCCGAAGCGCCAAGCGAGGTTTGCAGCAGCAACGGCAACAGCGTGTTGGTGACCAGGCATGCGGCGTTGATGAGCGTGACGATGATGGCGGCCACGCGGAACTCGCGCGTCTTGAGCGTGCCCAGTTGAAGCAGCGGGTCCTCGATTTTGCCCTGGCGTACGACGAACAGCACCAAGCACACGACACCCGCGACGATCGAGCCGAGCACCACGGGGTTGCCCCAACCCATCGACGAGGCGCTCGAGAACCCGTAGAGAAGTCCGCCGAAGGCGATGGTGGAGAGGACGACCGAGGGCAGGTCGAGCTTGGGGTTCTTCAGCTCGCCCACGTTTTTCAGCATGAACACGCCCAGCACCAGCACGAGAATTGCGAGGGGGACGATGGCGCCGATCATGGTGCGCCAGCCGTACGTGTCGATCACCGCGCCGCCTACGACGGGGCCGACCGCGGGACCCGCCGACATGACGATGCCCGCCATGCCCATAGCCGTTCCTCGTTTCTCGACGGGGAACACCAGCATGGGAACCACCGAGACAAGCGGCATGAGCACGCCTGAGCCCGCCGCTTGCAACACGCGACCGATGATGAGGAACAGGAAATCAGGGGCTGCGGCGCACAGCAGCGTGCCCAGCGCGAACACCAGCGTCGCCCCGAAGAATAGCGCGCGGGTGCTGAACTTGTCGATAAGGAACGCCGAAACGGGGACCATGATGCCGCTCACCAGCGGGTATATGGACATGATCCACTGGGCAGTCGAGGCATCGATGGCGAAATCGGACATGATGACCGGCAGCGCAGGCGACATCACCGTTTGGTTCAGTAGCGCCAAGAAGGCACCCAGGACGACGACCGCGACGATGCGGATCTGGGTACCGGTAATGCGCCCATTGGCGGGCGCGACCGTACAATTATCAGACATAAGCTTCCTTCGTATCTATTCGATTCTTCGCCGAAGGCGCGCCGGCCCACGGGCGAAATAACATGCACGTGCTATGCGTGCATCAGATACGACAGGAAGAAAGCGGCTGCTCAGAGCGCACTTGGGGAACAACAGGAGAGGCCCCGTATACCAGGGGCCGCCGAATTGCGATGTATGCTTTGGTCAAATCCTTCATAGCGGGGAGGTATTCTAGCAGCCGTCTTCGCCCCTTTCAAGGGATGTAACCCAGACGTTGATTTTCTTCACCGAGGCGCCATCGTTGACGGGTGGCGTGCTTCTCTATCGCCACACCGCGGGGCGAGGGAACGCCGCGGCGAGCTTGTACATCGGCTATGTGTGCAGCTGCGAGCGTGTCGCCGGCGCGCGCTGGGCGCCAGTCCGATCCGGCCGACTCTTGCCGACGGTCGGTCGCCGTCCTCCTCCATCTCCGCCTGCTCTGTTTTTGCTCGGCTCCCTTGTCGTATCATGGACGGACGAGAATTGAGCGAAGGCAGTACGTATGAACATCCAGATATTCGGCACGAAGAAAAGCTTCGATACTAAGAAGGCGCAGCGCTATTTCAAGGAACGTCGTGTGAAGTTCCAGTTCATCGACTTGAAGGAAAAGGGGATGAGCAAAGGCGAGCTCGAAAGCGTGGCGCGCGCCGTCGGCGGGATCGACGCTGTGATCGATCCAAAGGCGAAAGATGCCGACACGGTTGCGCTCGTACAGTATCTTGCTGCCGACCAGAAGTTCGAAAAGGTGCTCGATAACCAGCAGATTCTTCGTGAGCCCATCGTTCGCAACGGCCGCCAGGCAACCGTTGGCTACGAGCCTGACGTGTGGAAGGGCTGGGAATAAAGCGGCTGGGAATAAAGTGAAGCGCCCACGCCCGTGGTTTTATCCACGGACGCGGGCGCTTGCGTAAGACGTCTCTTGTCGTTTGAGTGGAGCGCCCCGGCGGCGCTGAACAACGCGCCCCGGTGACGTGGCTGAACTCGGGGCTCTTTGTGCCGCACATCTATGAGAGGAGAAATTCGATGCGTACGTGCGCTACTCCATGTAGCCACCCTGAATGGCGGAAACCGCATGCTCGGTAAAGAACTTGAGCGTGCCGGAGGTATAGCGATTAGTCTTGGGCTTCCAAGCGGCTCGACGCTCGGCCAGGACGGCGTCGACCTCGGCCGGCTCCATCTTCTTGCCGGCGATGCCCACGATAGACAGCGAGCGCTCGGGAATGTTGATCTGGATAAGGTCGCCCTCCTCGATTAAGGCAATCGGACCGCCCACGGCAGCCTCGGGCGATACATGACCGATAGCCGGGCCCTTGGAGGCGCCGGAGAAGCGGCCGTCAGTGATCAGGGCAATGCTCGCGCCCAGCTCGGGGTCGCTGGCGATAGCCTCGGTGGTGTAGAACATCTCGGGCATGCCGGAACCCTTGGGGCCCTCGTAGCGAATGATGACGGCGTCACCGGGCTTGACCTCGTGCGTCAGGACGGCGTGGATGGCGTCCTCCTCGCAATCGAACGGACGGGCCTTAAGCGTGGCCTGGAACATCTCGCGCGGAACAACCGTGTGCTTGACGACGGCGCCCTCGGGGGCAAGGTTGCCGTGAAGGATGGCGATGGAGCCATCGGTACCGAAAGCCTGGTCAAACGGGCGAATGATGTCCTCGCGCTTGAGGTTCCACTTCTCCAAGTAGCGGCCACACTTCTCGTAGTAGCCGTTGTTCTTAAGGTCCTCGAGGTTTTCGCCGAGGGTCTTGCCGGTGACGGTCATGACATCGAGGTGGAGCATCGACTTGATCTCCTCCATGATGCGCGGCACGCCGCCCGCATAGTAGAAGAACTGCGCCGGCCACTCACCTGCGGGACGAACGTTGAGCAGGTAGTGGGCGCCACGGTGCAGGCGATCGAAGTCGTCGGCGGACATCTCGATGCCAAACTCGCGGGCGATCGCGGGGATATGCAGCAGCGAGTTGGTGGAGCCCGAAATGGCGCCGTGGACCATGATGAGGTTCTCGAAGGACTCCTTGGTCACGATGTCGCGCGGGCACAGGTTGTGCTCGGAGAGCCACACGGACTGACGGCCGGCCTCGCGCGCAAACTCACGCAGGTCGGAACTGGTTGCGGGTAGCAGGGCGGTACCGGGCAGCATAAGGCCCAGAGCCTCGGCGGTAACCTGCATGGTCGACGCGGTGCCCATAAACGAGCAGGCGCCGCAGCTGGGGCATGCGTTGTGCTTGGCAAACTCAAGCTCCTCGCGGGAGATCTCGCCGCGCTCGTAGCGGGCAGAAATCGCGCCGAGCTGCTCCAGGGTCAGCAGGTCGGGACCGGCATCCATGACACCGCCGGTAACGACGATGGAGGGGATGTTGATGCGACCCATGGCCATGAGGTTCGCAGGCAGGCCCTTATCGCAGCTGGCGACAAAGACGCCGGCGTCGAACGGGGTGGCCTTGGCATGGATCTCGATCATGTTGGCGATCATGTCGCGACTGGGCAGCGAGTAGTTAATGCCGTCGTGGCCCTGGGCCTCGCCGTCGCAGATATCAGTGCAGAAGTAACGAGCGCCGTGACCACCAGCCTCGGCAACGCCGGCACGGACCTCCTCGACCAACTCAAACAGGCCGGCAGAACCCGGGTGCGAGTCGCCGAACGTCGACTCGATAATGACCTGCGGCTTGTCCAGATCCTCGATGGACCAGCCAGAGCCCAGACGCAGCGGGTCCATCTCGGGGCTGATGGTGCGAAACTTGCCGGAACGCGGCTGCAGCTTGGCAACCAAGTCGGCTGCCTCCTGCTGAATCTGTGCCTTGGTCTTCTCGTCCATGATGCTCTCCTCTTTTGATTTGAACGGTTGTACCAATCGTTGGTTAATGAATCAGGTGTAAATGGGTACCGAGCGATGCACTCAGCGAAAGATGCTTAGCTACGCGAACTAGGCGAAGAACGAAATCACCAGGGCGCAGGCAAGACCCGAAAGGCCGATGAGCGTCTCCATAACGGTCCAGGACTTGAGGGTGGTCTTCTCGTCGATCTCCAGAAACGAGGAGCACATCCAAAAGCCGGCATCGTTGACGTGCGAGAGGGCCGTGGCACCGCCGCAGATGGCAAGACAGATGGCGGCACGCATGAGCACCGAAGCGCCGGCGACTGCAGGCATGGCTGCCATAATGCCCGATGCCATGGTCATAGCGACGATGGAGCTGCCGACAGAGGCACGCACCATGACGGCAATCAAAAAGGCAACGACCACCAAAGGCAGCGGTGAGGCCTCGAGCATAGGGCCGATAACCTGGCCCAAGCCGCAGTCCTGCAGCATCCAGCGAATGACGCCGCCGCAGGCGATAACCAGCAAGATCATGCCGACGGGCTTAAGAGAGCGGTCGAGCAGGGCCTTGAGCTCGGCGCCGGAGTAGCCGCGCCGCGCGCCCAGCAGATACATCGCGACGAGCGTGGCGAGCGTCAAAGCGACAAACGGCTTGCCCAGGAAGGCGAGAATCGAGGCGAGCTCGGCGGGCATGGGGATATAAGAGGACAACGTGCCCAGCAAAATCAGACAAAGCGGCGTGAGCACGATGGCAAGCACCATGCCAAAGGAGGGAAGCTCCTTTTCGTCGCTCGCACCCTCGGCAGAGGTAAAGTGCTCCGGAACATCGGTAAAAATGCGACTGCCCACGTTGCGACCCCAGATGCCGCCGGCGATCGCCATAGCGATGAAGGCGGTAGGGATACCGACGAGAATCATGGTGCCCAGGTCGACACCGAGCGTGCCGGCGACCAAAACCGACCCGGCCGATGGCGGCACAAACGCATAGCCAGCGGCAAGTCCCGCAAGCAGCGCGATGCCGTAGTAGAGCGTCGACTTTTTGGTCTGCGATGCCACGCTAAACGCAAGTGGGATCAAAACGACCACGCCGGCCTCAAAGAACACCGTAGTGCCGATAACCAGACCGGTAATTCCCAGCGCCCAGCTGGAATGACCCTGCCCAAAGGTATCGATGAAGGTCTGGGCGATCTTCTTGGCGCCGCCGCTCTCTTCAAGAATCTGACCAAACATCGAGCCCAGGCCAATGAGCAGGGCGATGTTTTGCAGCGTGGTGCCCACGCCCTTGGTGACAGTGTCCGCCACCAGGTCGAGCGGCATACCGGCGCCGATGCCGATCGCGAGCGCCGAGACCATCATCGAAAGCACGGGATGCAGCTTGAACTTAATGATGAGCGCAAGCAGCAGCGCAATGCCCACGATGGCGGCGATGACCAGCCTGGTGGGATCAGCCATAAACGTTGGGTCTGACATCTTTCCTCCAATTCATCAGACCTTTTGAATTCGTCTGATGACTATAGCGTGTTTTGGAAAGGTCTGATGTTTCATTTTGAAATTTGTTCGAAATACATCTGATGTATTTGGTGAACGGTCGGAAAAGAGCTGCGAACGGCATATATGTGGCAGCTGATTCATGTCAAGCCGTCTGCATAGCGTTCGCAGTGCGCTAAAATAGCTCAGATGAATTCTTTTGATATGAGGTGAAGCGTGGCACGAGCCGATTCGGGACTCCCCGAGCAGATTTCAGAGAAAATCATTCAACTGATCCTGGATGAGCATCTTGAACAAGGCGATCGCCTGCCCAAGGAGGCCGTGCTCGTCGAGCGCCTGGGCGCCGGCAGGAGCACGGTGCGCGAGGCCATGAAGCTGCTGCAGTCGCGCAATATCGTGCGCATTAAGCAGGGTTCGGGCACCTATGTGGCGTCAAACCCCGGCGTTGCCGACGACCCGCTGGGCTTTACCTTTATCGACGACAAGCAGCGTCTGGCGCGCGACCTACTCGAGGTGCGCTTTATGATCGAGCCGCAGATGGCCAGCATGGCCGCAGAGCACGCAACTAACGACCAGGTCGTCTGTATCAAAGAGCTCTGCGACGAATCCGAGCGCCTGGCCGAGGCCGGTGAGGATTACTCCGCCGCCGACACCGCGTTCCACAATGCCATTGCCGAAAGCTCCGGAAACCTCGTCGTTCCCCGCCTGATGGGCGTGCTCAAGGCATCCGTCCCCCTCTTTATCGACGTGACCGGCAAAAAGCTCGTCGAGGAAACTATCCGCACGCACCGCGATGTGGCCGACGCCATCGCCTCGCGCAACCCCACCGCCGCGCACGACGCGATGTATCTGCACCTGGTGTATAACCGCAACATGATCGCAGAGGGCACGCAGGCAAAAAGCGAGTAGAGGTCCGCACGGCAGGGGCTTTTCTGCCGTTCACCTTTTAAAAGTGAACGTTCACCTGATTTTAGGAAATAAGGGGTGCCTGTTGCGCCGCTTCTCCTATACTGAGCTTGTACTAAAAGTAAGATAAATATAGATGAACGTTTCTTTTGAAAGGATCGCTATGTCTGATCTTATGGACAGCTTCCGTCTGGACGGCAAGGTCGCACTGGTAACCGGCGCCACCTATGGCATTGGCATGGCTATCGCCGAGGCGCTCGGAGAGGCTGGCGCCAAGATCGCCTTTAACGCACGTCACGCCGACAAGGTAGCCGAGGCCGAGAAGCACTACCGCGAGCTGGGCTTTGAGGCTCATGGTTACGTGGCAGACGTCACCGACGAAGCCGTCGTTGCCGAGCTCATCGCCAAGATCGAGGCCGACTTTGGCACCACGCCCGACATCCTGGTCAACAACGCCGGCGTTATCCAGCGCACCCCGATGCTCGACATGAGCGCCGAGGACTTCCGCCGCGTCGTCGATATTGACCTCAACGCACCGTTTATCGTGTCCAAGGTCTGCCTGCCCGGCATGATCGCCAAGGGCCACGGCAAGATCATCAACATCTGCTCGATGATGAGCGAGCTGGGTCGCGAGACCATCGCCGGCTATGCCGCCGCCAAGGGCGGACTCAAGATGCTCACCAAGAACATCTGCTCGGAGTTTGGCGAGGCCAATATCCAGTGCAACGGCATTGGACCCGGCTACATCGCCACGCCGCAAACCGCACCCCTGCGCGAGACGCAGCCCGACGGCAGCCGCCACCCGTTTGACCAGTTCATCATTGCCAAGACGCCGGCCGCCCGCTGGGGCACGCCCGAGGATCTGAAGGGCCCCGCCGTGTTCTTGGCTTCCGACGCGTCGAACTTCGTCAACGGCCACATCCTCTACGTCGACGGCGGCATCCTCGCATACATTGGAAAGCAGCCGCAGTAAGACGTCTGGGCGAGGCGGCGGACGATAAGGTCTGCTGCTCGAACAGTCCTGACTCGCACGAAGAGCACATTAAGTGCTCTTCGGCTCGTGCGGAACTCGCGACAGACCTTATCGTCCACCGCCCGCAGAGCGGCTTCTCTGCTGGAGATGCCATGCAACATAACGAACCATTAATTTAGAAAATAGTGGAAGGTTACCTATCATGAAAATCGCTCTGATCAATGAGAACTCTCAGAACTCCAAGAACCCTATGATTGAGGCTGCCCTTAAGAAGGTTGTCGAGCCCATGGGCCACACCGTCTTTAACTATGGCATGTATGCCGATGCCGACTCCAAGCCCCTCACCTACGTGCAGAACGGCATCCTTGCCGCCGTGCTGCTCAACTCCGGCGCTGCCGACTACGTCGTAACCGGCTGCGGCACCGGCGAGGGCGCCATGCTCGCCTGCAACTCCTTCCCCGGCGTGCTGTGTGGCCACGTTGCCGACCCGCTCGACGCCTACACCTTTGCCCAGGTCAACGATGGCAACGCCGTCGCCATGCCCTTCGCCCTCAAGAACGGCTGGGGCCAGGAGCTCAACCTTGAGTACACCTTCGAGAAGCTCTTTGGCTTTGGTTCGGGAAACGGCTACCCCGCCGAGCGCGTTGAGCCCGAGCAGCGCAACAAGAAGATCCTCGACGGCGTGCGCGCTGTGACCATGCGCCCGCTCGTCGACGTCCTGGGCGAGATCGATCAGGACCTGGTGAAGGGCGCACTTGCCGGCGAGCACTTCCAGGAGTACTTCTTTGCCAACGCAACCGACGAGGCCATCATCGCCAAGGTCAAGGAGATCCTGGGCCTCTAATCGCACGGCTCATTGCTGCCAACGCAAGCGGAGGTCGTCCCACGCACGGAACGACCTCCGCTTTTTGCTATCTGTCGACTGGCGCCGCGGGGACAGGCGCCATGCATCAAGGGGTTGACTAGAGCTCGCAGGCAACCTTGTAGCCATCGCCGATGGCATCGCGGATGTTGCCACACTTCTGGGCATCGCCCAGCACGTGGGTGGTAACGCCGGCTGCCGCCAGGTCGTCGGCCAACTTGGTATTGGGACGGTAGCCCATGGCAAGCACCAACGTATCGGCACCGGTGATGGTGTGGACCTCGCCGTCCTTTTCGTAGCTGATGGTATCCTCGGTGATCTCGGTCACCTTGGCCTCGGTCAGCACGTGGACACCCTTGGAGAGCATGCGCGTGATGAGCACCGCGCGGCCGGCGCCGCCCTCGTTGGCGGCGAGCGTCTTGGTCATCTCGATGACGGTGACATCGCGATTGGCCGGCGAGAGGTCATTGACCAGCGGGGCCAGATAATCGGCCGTCTCGCAGCCGACGGTGCCGCCGCCCACGATGACGATCTTCTTGCCCGGGAAAGCCTTGCCACCCAGCAGGTCGTCAGCCGTCATAACCTGCTTAAAGCCCTGCATAAAGGCCGGAGCGATGGGCTCGGCACCATAAGCCAGGACAACCTCGTAGCCGGCGTAGTCGCGCTGAATGTCCTCGGCCGAAAGCTCGGTACCAAAGACGCATGTGACGCCGACCTCGGCCAGGCGACGGTACTGATACTTAATCACGCGGGTGAGTTCCTGCTTTGCCGGCGGAACGGCTGCGATGCGCATCTCGCCGCCCGGTTCGTCCTGTTTGTCCACGAGCACCACGTTATGACCGCGCTTGGCGGCAATGTAGGCTGCCTCCATGCCCGCAGGACCAGCGCCCACAACCAGTACGTTCTTAGCCTCGGCGGCAGGCTCGTAGCCGGCCTCGTCGCGCTCCACGTCCGGGTTGACGGTGCAGGAGATGCGCTTGCCAAACATAATGCCGTTCAGGCAGCGCAGGCAGCCAATGCAGGGGCGGATGTCGTCGGCGTTGCCGGCAGCGGCTTTGTTGCAGAACTCGGCATCGCACAGATTGGCGCGGCCCATCATGCAAATGTCGGCAGCGCCGTCCTCGATCAGCTCCTCGGCAATCCAGGCCTCGTTGATACGGCCGACGGTGGCGACGGGAATGTTGACGTGCTTTTTGATCTCGCGCGAGCAGGCGGCGTGCGAGGCCTGCTGGGTACCGGCGGCGGGAATCGCAGAGCCGCGCTTGATGGTGGTGCCGCCCGAGACATGAATCATGTCGACGCCGGCCTTCTCCAGGCGACGCGAGACGTAGATCATGTCGTTGAGGGTCAGACCGCCGTCGGTGTACTCATCGCCCGAGATGCGGACGTCGATGATAAAGTCCTTGCCGCAGCGCTCGCGAATCTCGGCGATGACCTCGAGCAGGAAGCGCATGCGGGCGTCGAGCGAGCCACCGTACTCGTCGGTGCGCTTGTTGTAGAGCGGAGTCAAAAAGCCGCCGAGCATACCGTGGGCGTGCGCCGCATGGACCTCGACGCCATCGACGCCAGCCTTCTGCATACGAACGGCAGCGTCACCGAACTGATGCGTGAGCTCGTGGATCTCATCCACCGTAATGGGGCGCGGCGCCTCGCGGGCATAGGACGGGCCCACAAAGGACGGAGCGATCAGGCGCGGCGTGCCCGGAATGTTAAAGGCCATGTAGGCGGGGTGGAAGAGCTGCGGCATGATCTTGCAGCCATACTCGTGGACGGCCGCGGCGAGCTTTTCCCAGCCGGGGATAAACGTGTCGTCGTAGCAGCACATGTCACCCGGCAGATAGGTATAGGTGGGCTCGACCGTCACGACCTCGGTGATGATGAGGCCCACGCCGCCCTTGGCGCGGGCACGGTAATGATCGACCAAGTCATCGGTCACATAGCCATGATCGGCCAGGTTGGTGGACACCGGCGGCATAAAGACGCGGTTCTTGACCTCGGTTGTACCGACCTTGATCGGGCTAAAGAGCATCGGATAGGCAGAGGACTCCATACAGGCTTCCTTTCGTTTGAGCCGCTCGGCGGCAGTTGCTAACGTACCTATCGTACCAGCAACTGCACAACACCCGACCGCACGCACTCCCCTGCCTACGTATCGACCCACAAAAAAGTTGCGGTGAGATACGGAGCAATCGAGGCTTTTGACAGCCAAAACAGTCCGTATTTCACCGCAACTGATGGATGGGATGTGTTAGAGGCCCAGGTAGCTGGTCATGCCTTCGACGGCGAGCTTGGCGCCTGCCACGGCATGAACCACGGTGAGCGGGCCGTTAACCACGTCGCCGGCGGCAAAGACGCCAGGCACGGTGGTCATACCGTACTCGTCGACCGAAAGAAGGCCGCGATGATCGGTCTCCAGACCGCCCGTCGTAAGCACAAGCTTGTCCTTGGGCACCTGCGAAGCCGCGATCACAACTGTGTCGGCGGACACATGGTCGAGCTCTTCCTCATAGCCCACCACGTTGTTGTCCTCGTCAAAGATAGCCGTCTCGAACACCGGACCGTTATCGTCGATGGCGCAGATCGCCTTGCCGCACACAATCTCGGCACCGTCAAGCTCGGTCAGCTCCACCTCGTCATCGATGGCCGAGATATGGCGCGATCGAGCATACACGGTGACCTTACGAGCACCCGAGCGCAGCGCCGTGCGGGCCACATCCATGGCCACGTTACCGGCACCGATGACCGCCACATTCTGTCCGATCGCCACACTCGAAGGATCAACCAGGTAATCGATACCAAACAGCACGTTGCCGCGCGACTCGCCGGGAATACCCAACTTGCGAGCTCGCCAGGTACCGGTACCGACAAAGACCGCGTCGTAGCCGTCACGTAGCAGGTCATCGATGTGCAGTGCGCCGCCGATGGTGGTCGAAGGGCGCACGCGCACGCCAAGCGAGCACATCACGTGACGGTACTTTTGTACGAGCGCACGGGGCAGGCGGAACTCGGGGATACCGTACTCCAGCACACCGCCGATCTCGGGGCGCTGTTCAAATACCGTGACGGCACAGCCCAGCTGGGCCATCTTAATGGCCACGGTAATACCGGCGGGACCGGAACCGACCACGGCAACCTGTTTGCCGCACGACGGCGCGGGCGTCCACTCCTTACGATCCAAATACGCTGTCGAGATATAGTTCTCGATGCTCGAGAAATGCACGGGTGTGCCCTTGCGGCCCTGAATGCAAGCACCCTCGCACTGGCCCGAATGGTTGCACACCATAGAGCAGACCGCGCTCATGGGATTGTTCTGGAACAGCAGCTCGCCCGCTTCTTCTAGACGACGCTGTTTGAGCAGGTCGATGACCTGCGGAATAGGCGTCTGAACCGGGCAGCCCTTAATCTGACAGAACGCCCTTTTACAACCTAGGCAACGATTCGCCTCTTCGACAATGTGGATAGCCACGCAACTCCCCTTTTTTATGCAATCCAATGGGGGCGACGATAAAGACCCTTCACCGCCGCCCCCATACAGGTAATCTCAATCTGCCGACACGGCAAAAGCCAATGCTATAACTCGCGATGAGAAGCCCCGCAGCGAGCGGACATGTGCTCGAGTGTCGCCAGGCAGTCAGCCGCCGTCGCCGGTACGCTGTTCTCGACCACGCAGGGAATCCCAGGGCAGGCGGCAGCCGCCCAGGCCACCACAGGCTCAAAGTCATATCGTCCCGTCTCGCCCACGCCATGACACACCAGGCGCGAACCCGTACCGTCGCACCATCCGGCTCCGTCCTCGTTATCAACGACCTCAAAATCCTTGGCGTGCAGCACGCGGATCTTACTGCCGCATAAGTAGAGCATGCGCGCGGTGATTTCCTGCGCTTCGTCAACGACACTGGGGTGCAGCAGCGATACCGGGTCGTAGATCACGCCGAGCGACGGGCTCGAGACGCGCTCCAGCACCTCACGGCAGCGATCCGGAGTATTAACCGTCTCGTTCCAACCGGGCTCGATCAAAATTTGCCCGCCCACGGCCTCGGCCCGATCGCAGACGCGTGCAAGCCCGTCTGTAAACGCTTCGAGTGCCCCATCGGTCATGCGGTCGTCAGCAACGCGGTTCTGCGCATTGGGGCGACCGGTCTCGGTACCCACCGGGCAGCCGCCGAGCATCTGGGCAAAGTTCAGGCATGCCTCGTACTCGGCAA
This sequence comes from uncultured Collinsella sp., assembly GCA_900549085.1. Taxonomy (GTDB): domain Bacteria; phylum Actinomycetota; class Coriobacteriia; order Coriobacteriales; family Coriobacteriaceae; genus Collinsella. Next base: position 27,042 of record URMO01000012.1, read on the forward strand.
AGTTATCCATGAGCTGTTGGCGATCGGGCGTCGCCAAATTCTTATAGCAGCCGAGCACGGCGACCGAAACGCCCGCCTCGTCGAGCACCGCACGCAAATGGTCGGCAAGCTCGCGGGTCAGGCCGCCTCGATCGATCCCCATCGATGCGTAGAGCACCTTGCTCGGCAGCTGAATGCACGAAAAGCCCAGCTCTCCCGCCATGCGGATGCGTTCCTCGACGGTCCCCTGCGGAAGGTCGTGCAAACGCACACCCGGAGTAATAGCCCCCACGTTATTCACATCCCTTATGAGCGTTGATGCCCGGGGTGTATCCGCCAAACGGGTCGTCGATGGAGCACACGCCCGAGGGGGCGAGCGGATCGCGCTTACCGGCCAGCTTGTCGTGATGCATGGTCTCGATATAGGCAAGCACCAGCGGCGCCACACCCTTTGCATCATTTTTGACCACGGGCTCGCTCATGTAGTAATCAAACGTGCCCTCGCGGTGCGCGGTGTTGCCCAGGCCCGCAACCAGGCAGATGTTGTCGAGCGCCAGCTGCCCGTCATACTCGGACAGGCAGGTCTCGCAGATGCCGTCGAAGGCGCGACGGCCGTACTGGTAGTAACGCTCGCCCAGCACGCCCAGACGCACGCCCTTCATGATGGCGTTGGCAAAGATGGCGCTGCCCGACTCCTCCAGGTAGTTGGGGGCGATATTGGGCAGGTTGATGACCTGGTGCCACATGCCGGTCTTCTCGTCCTGATACGGCAGCATGGCGTCGATCAGATCGTGGAACATCTTGCGGATCTCGTCCTTCTCGGCCGACATCGAAGGCGGCATAAGCTCCCAGGTGTCGATGAGCGCCATGGCAAACCAGCCCTCGGCGCGCAGCCAGAAGTTAGCCGAAAGGCCGGTGACCGGGTCGCACCAGAACTGTTTGCGGCTCGCGTCGTAAGCGTGATAGTACAGACCGTTGAGGGGGTTGCGCATCAGGTCATGCACAACCTGGAACATATGGAAGCTGTCCGAGCAGGCACGACGGTTGTGGAAGCTCAGCTCGTACTGCATGTAGAACGGCTGTGCCATGTACATGCCATCGAGCCAAATCTGGTTGGGATAGACGGCCTTGTGCCAAAACACGCCCTCTTTGGTGCGCGGCTGGGTCTCGAGCTGGCGGTAGATGGTGTCCATGGCGGCACGGTACTTGGGCTTGCCCACCAGGTCATACAGCTTGTAGAGGGTCTTGCCCGCATTGACGTTATCGAGGTTGTACTCCTGCGGGTTGTAATGCTTGATGGTACCGTCGTCCTGGACAAAGAAATCGATGTAGTCATCGGCGAACGTCAGGTAGCGCTGCTCACCCGTAATCTCGTACAGCTCGATGAGCGCCTTGATCATGCAGCCGTCGATATAGTTCCAAGTGTTCTCCTTGCCGGCGCGAATCTTTTCGATATTCCAAGCCGGCGCCTGCGGCGTAGAGGTTTCGATCAACTGCTCGATATAACGGTCCAGGATTTGATTGCAACCCATTGCTGTCCCCTCTGACATAAACGATAGGTGAACGTTACCCCTAGTGTAACGCGAACGGGGAATATAGGGTGAACGTTAACCCTATATTCCCCGCAAACGGCAGACTTTTAGCGGCAAACGGCGGTGAGACCCGCGGCGATGCGATGCGCCAGGCGCTCATAGCCGGCAGGACTGTAATGCAGACCGTCCGGCATATAGAGCTCGCGGTGCTCTGGCAAAAACGGGCTGATGCCACTTTGCGCATACAGGTCAATCACCGGCACGGAGTAGCGGTCGCAGACCTCGAGCATCGCTCGCACGTAGGCGACCTGCGTCAACCCCAGGTGGTTGAGCTCGTCGCTTGCCGGGATATCCTTCTCGTGCTTGCCGCTCGTCTTGCACGGCGTCATAAACACGAGCTTTGCCCGAGGCGAGCGCGCCGTGATGGTACGGATCAGGTAATCGAGTGCACCATAGAACTCATGCACGTCCGTGCTGCCGAGCTCTCCAAGCGGCACGTTGCGGCTAAAGTCGTTGACGCCGCCAAAGACGATGTAGATATCGGCCGCATCGTCGATACCGTCAAGGCGCTCGACAAACGAATCGGTACGGTCGGCCTTGATGGCGATACGCGAACCCTTGATGCCAAAGTTCTCGACGACCGCGCCTCCCAGCAACGCGCCCAGATGCGAAGTCCAAGAGATGTCGTTGCCGCCTGCGCCGCATCCGTTATCGCCCCATGTGGTCGAATCGCCAAAGCAGCAAATGGTCGATTCACTCAAACTCTTCGTTTCCATAATCTTCTCCTCATCCGCCCATCGGCGGTCATACAGGAACGTACCGTTTATTCGCAGCATGCCGAGGGGCTATGCACGGGTGCATTCCGCAACGTGCGAATCGAGCCATTCGATATCCTCGGCAAGATGTGCCACGCCCAGATGGTGTTCACCCGGACACACCTCGTGCCGCAGGCCATCTCTGCGACCCAGCAACTTGTAGGCATCGCGCACGATCTCGAGCTGCTCGTCAACATTTTTCAGCCCGCGCGAACCGTTCAGATGATCCTCTTCGCAGCTTTGCACCAGCAGCGGATGCGGCGCGATGAGCGAGGCAATATCGCCCATGTCGAGTAAGCGCCAAAGTCCGGGCGTGTAGTTGCAGCTGCAATTGCCATTGAGATGCAGCAGCGAATCATCGACACCGTACAGATAGCCCGAGACAAACGCCTTGCGCACACGCGGGTCGAGTGCGGCCAGGTACAACGTCATGTAGCCGCCACCCGAAAAACCAAAGCAACCCAGGTCATCCATGGCAATGTCGCCGCGCGCCTCCAAGTAATCGATCAAGCGCATGTTGTCCCAGACGTTGAGGCCCGCAACCGTAAGACCCAGCGGCTCGGCCATACGTGCTTGATTCAGACACGTACCGCGCAGGTAGCTGTTCTCGCCATCGACCTGACCCTTCCAGTCACGACGGTATCCCCAACCGCGCGCATCAGGACAGACGGTTACGTAACCCATGCGTGCCAAACGCAGACCGTAGTCGTAATTGAACTTACGCACGGCATCATCGACAGCCGGCACGCCCGCAACACCGGCTACGCTTGCTGCACCCGCTCCCTGATGGCCATGCGGGCAGATATAACAGCGTTTGAGTCCCCGCTCATCAAGCTTAGGATGAGACGGTTCCAACAGGTAGAACGGCATCCAAACATCGCGCTCGACCTGCAACATCGCATGAGTGCGCACGATGCCGCCGGCAACCCGCACGCGGCTGAGCTCACGAATCTCAATCGGGACGCGGTCCATAAGCGAAAGGCCCAAAACATCGTACAGACGAGTCCTGGTCGCAATCTTCCATGCCTCAAAATCTGCAGGAGTCTTGCCCGTAAAAGCAGCCGAACGCCCCTCGCGCTTCAGCCGGGCACGCAGCGCAGGTTCGTCTTCGCAGTACGTCTCGATGTGCACGGTGCGGCCGTTGGCAGACAGTTCAGCCGTCTCAACCGCATCACCGTCGCCGCCCTCGGGATCCCAGCCATCCACACCGGCAAGCACCTGCTCGCGAGCGTACCCGGCGGCAGACATCACATCGAGTTTATTCGCCCACGGCACCCAGTCGGTAGTATCACCCGCCGGCCCATGCAGGATCGCGCCAGCATACTGCGCACAGTTGTGCGCCGCCGGCTTATTCCAATCCCACCAGCCTTCGCGCTTGATATGTTGCCCCAGCCAGCAATCAACCAACACGGTCTGAGCCCACTCGCGCCATGGACGGCCCAGGTAGACCGAATCCGGTGCCACGCCATCCGGTGCTGTAAACGAACAGCCGTGGAACACAAAGCCGTGCGGCTCGCCTTCGGGCGTCGACGCCGCCGTCACGTAGCCGTTCACGTCCATATCGCGGTTGAGCGAGCGAATCTCGCACCCCTCAAAGTAGGCACGCGCGCCGCCAAAGATAAAGTCGACATCGCCCTCGATCCGGCAACGTCGGAAATATTGGCGCCCCACCCGGCGCGGCGCATACTGTTTGGGTCCTATGAACCCGCCCGGTTTGACCTCATGCGGCGGCAGCGGACCCAAAAACAGTGTGTCCTGGCGCCCCTTAATGCAGCAGGCATCGACAACCAGACGGTCGCCATCGGCATACAGGGCAATCGCCTGACCGACCTCGCGCCCATCGCCCGCATCGTTTTCGATCGTGAGGTTTGCAAGCGTCACGTCATCGGCATCGACCAGCACCGTATAAGTGCGGAAGGTGCCGAGCTTTCCGTCCTGGCCGCTGCCGTCCTCCGAGGGCATCTGCGCCGCAAGGCCGCCAACGATACGCACGCTGTCGGCCGTCTCTCCCTCAATCGTCACATGCGAGCGACGAATCTCGACCCGTTCGCGGTACTCACCCGGCTCGATATGGATTGTCACCGGCCGTCCGTCATTCGGACAGGATTCGTCAATTGCCTCCAAGGCCTTAGAGATACTGTGATATGCCCCCGCACGCTCGGGCGAAACCTCAAAAAATCGTCTCTCACTCATCATCAGTCACCGCGTCCCTTCGTCGTAGACCGTCTACGTTGCAGTTTCGGCATATAAAAAGTTCGCGCAATGGGTCGGGAAGGCCCTGCCCATCGCGCGTCGCGACATACCGAATTTAATTGTTTAGGAGCAAACGCCTACGCACGGATAACCTTGTCGACGTTCTGGAGCTGCAGTTCCTCGCCGTCCTGGCCCTCGATCACCACATTTTGCAGGTCGAGTACCTTGACGTTTTGCGCGATGATGCCCTGGCGCACCATGGACTCAACGCCGCAGGCCATGGCCGGGACAAAGGGCTCGGCATCCGGCGCGAAGGTCACGTGGACATCCTGGAACGTCAGGCGCGTCACTTTGCTCTCGGGCAGGCCCGTGATGTAAGCAGCAGCCGCGTGGCAGTTAGTAGCCTCGATATCACAAAACGTCGTGGCACCAAAGCCAGGTGTGCGGTCGTCGACGGGCAGTGCCTCGCGAGACTGCACGTAGTCGGTCTTGCCGTCCTTGTCGCAGAAGTAGAACGAGTTGACCACGAAGGGCGTAAGCACCTCGTCCATACGAATGTGCTCGAAGGTGATGCCCTCGTTAACGGCGTCCTTGCCGCGACCGCGGCGGGTCTTGACGCGCAGGCCGCGGTCGGTGCGTTCAAAGAGGCACTTGCTCACGGTAAGGTCCTTGATGCCGCCGGCAGCCTCGGATCCCAGCACCACGGCACCATGGCCGTCGTGCATGTAGCAGTGAGAAATCAGCACGTCGTGCGTGGCGGGACGAAGCTCAGGCTCAATGCCCAGCTTGCCGCTCTTGATGGCGATGCAGTCGTCGCCCACCGAGAACTGACAACCAAGGATGCGAACAAAACCGCAGCTCTCGGGATCGAAGCCATCGGTGTTGTGGGAGTTCTTGGGGCCCTCGATGGACAGGCAGAGCGCATCGATGTGCTCGCACAGGATGGGGTGGATGTTCCACGCCGGGCTGTTGCGGACGGTGAAGCCAGCCAAGCTCACGTTTTGGCTCTCGGACAGGAAAATCATGCGCGGGCGGGCGACCTCGCGGCCCTCCTCAGGGCGGAAGATGTTCTTAAAGTCCTTGTTCCACCAGTTGTCCTCGGCAAAATCAGTCTGACCGTCGATCGCGCCGCGACCATAGATGCACACGTCGTGCACGCCCAGACCCGTAAAGGTAGAACAGTAGGTCGAGAAGCTCTCCCCCTCCCAGCGGCCCAGGGGCAGCATATCGGTACCGGCATAACCGGCGCCCTCGTTGCCCGTGACCGTTCCCGGAATGTAGGCAAGCGCCGCGCGATCGTGACGGGCCAGCAGCACCGCTCCCTCGGCGAGCTCGATGTTGATATTGCTCTTAAGGAAGAGAGACTTGATGCGATAACTACCGGCGGGGATCAGCACGCGGCCACCCTTGGGGCAGGCCATGATGGCAGCCTGGATGTTGGTGGTGTCATCATGCTCGGCATCGCCCTTGGCGCCACAGTCGCGAACGTTGACGGTAAAGGGCTCAGCCGGCGTGGTGACACCTACGCTCAGCTCACGCTCGCCACAGACAAAACGGACCAGGTTGCGCTTGCCGGGGGTCAGGCCGTCGACATAGGTCTCGACCGTATTCGTGGTACCGGCGGGCTCGTCGTTGACAAAGATCTCCCACGTATCGGCGCAGGTAAAGTAACCGCCGTCGTCAAGCTCGATAACCGCCGCGCGCGCGTTGCGCCAGATAACGTTCGTCTCCATGGGTTTCTCCCTCAAAAAGATGCTCTAAAGGCAAATTGTACGCTGTTGAAAAAGGGCCGTGCCTGCCGGCGGAATTCCGGTGGCACGGCCCTGTGATTTGGACGATATGTCGGCCTTACTCGGCGGGAGTTACGCTACCGTCCTGGAAGCCAACGTTGTTGTGGGCAAAGCAGTCCTCGTACTTAAAGCCGGAGAGCTCCTCGCAAAGCGCCTTGACCTCGGGCTTGACGTCGGCCATCTTGCCACCCTCCTTGACTCGGTGAATCTCGTCGCAAAGGACGTCGCACTGCTCCTTGTCGATCTTGATGCCGCGGGCAAGGACGGCCGCAAGCAGGAAGAAGCCGGCGCAGCCGATGATCATGTAGCCGCAGATATACAGAGGCACGGTAGCGGGCTGGGTCACGGCGTCGCTATTGCCGGCGGTCTGAATGAAGCCGGAGGCAGCAAGGACGATAGCCCACACGTTGACGGCGATAGCCTGGGCGATCTGCTGGCAGAGCTGCTGCGCGGAGCTGTAGATGCCCTCGCGACGACGCAGGGTGATGAGCTCATCGACATCGGGGATGTAGTTGAGCAGAACATCGGGCAGGTACTGGAAGCCGACGTAGAAGAACTTCCAGATGGCGAAGATGATGGGGTAGGCGATCATGGCGATGGCGACCGTGGAGGTGCCGTTAATCTGACCAAAGGCGAAGTAGTTGTAGGCAATGATGCACGCAGCGCAACCGACATTTGCGAGGTACCAAGACTTGTGGAAGCCCTTCTTGGCCATGAGGGCAACCCAGATGGCGGTGCAGACGATAGCGACGACCTTGCCAGGCATCTCCATCACGGACTCGTAGGACTTAGGAATCTGCAGGCAGTAGACGATGAAGAAGGACAGGCAGGCAGACCAGCAGGCAGCAGCGAGCTTCGTGGAGACCTGTGCGTACAGGACCTTGCGGAAGGACTTGTTGCGGAAGGTGGAGATAACGTCGATGAAGAACTTCTTGATACCCTCGCCGACGCTCTCGATCTTCTCCTGAGCGACCTCCTCGGGGGTGTGCTCCCACGTGGACAGGTACACACAAAGCAGCGAGATTGCCATGACCGAAGCGTTGACCGTAGCGATGATGAAGTAGCTGAACGGGTTGGTCTCGCCGAAGGTGCCAAAGCCGAAGCCCACAAGTGCAGCCATCAGGAAGCCGGCGGCGTTACCAAAGAGATGCTTGTAGCCGGTGAGGTACGTACGCTCCTTAAAGTCGTCGGTCATCTCGATGGTAAGCGGCGACAGGTTGGCGGTGCAGAACGTGTACGCGACGTTGTAGATCAGGTACAGCACAAAGTAGTACGGGAAGCCAAACGGCGTAGCCACGAAGATGAGCGGCTCGGCGATCATCATCGGGATGGCCAGCAAGATCCAGAAACGACGACGACCAAAGATGCGGCCAATCTTGGTGGCATAGAAGTTATCGGCCACAAAGCCCATCAGCGGGCAAAGAATAGCGTTGACATAGATGGCAAACGAGCTGATCAGTGCGGCCTCGCCTGCGGACAGGCCACACTCCGTGGACAGGAACAGCACCATGTAGCTGTGCGTAAAGGTCAGGGCACCGGAATTGAGCATACCGCCCATACCAAAGCCCAAGCGCGTCCAGAATGTGATCTTACGCTTTTTTCCAATCTTATTAGTCATCGAGCTCCCTCTCTTTTCTCGATTGTCTTGTAACAAGACAGTTGAGTCCACACTGACATCTGTCTGCCCAGCGGTCAGGGTGAACGTTTAGTTAGATTATGCGCGATTGCTTACGGCAGGTGAACGTTCACTTGAATAATATCCTTGAACGGTCGATTTTTACCGCTGAACGGACACAATTGAGATCCTCACACCTATTTTCTGCTGGTAAAGGTGCCATGCTGGACAGCCATGAGATAGGTGAACGTTTATCAGATTTTCCAACATATTCACTTAACCACGAAACGAAAAAGCCCCGCCGGGAACACTCCCGATGGGGCCGATGACATCTCGCTATGCTTGGGCGCACTTGCCGCTACAAGCAGACGCCGTCCTTCCAGATACTGATCTCGTGACAGCCACGGCGCTCAGCACTCGTGAGCTTACCGCTCGCCGTCTCCAGCACCAGCTGGTACAGATCGTGGGCAGCCTCGTCGAGCGTGCGCTCACCCGTGGCAATCACGCCAGCGTTAAAGTCCATCCAGTTGGCCTTGTGGTCGCACAAACGCTGATTGGTGAACACCTTGAGGGTAGGCGCCGGCGCGCCAAACGGTGTGCCGCGGCCGGTCGAGAACAGAATCACGTGGCAGCCGGCAGCCGTCAACGCCGTGGTGGATACCATGTCGTTGCCCGGACCGCACAGCATGTTCAGGCCGTGTTTATTTGCCTGGCCGGCATACGGCAGCACGTCGACGATGGGGGCAGATCCGCCCTTTTGCACGCAGCCGCAGCTCTTGTCCTCGAGCGTGGTAATACCGCCGTCCTTGTTGCCGGGACTCGGGTTCTCATAAACGACCTCGCCGTGGCTAATAAAGTAGTCCTTAAATCCATTGAGCATGTCGGAGGCAGCGTTAAAGACCTGCTCGTTCTCGCAACGGTCGAGCAGGATGCTCTCCGCGCCAAACATCTCGGGCACCTCGGTAAGCACCGACGTGCCGCCACGGGCGACGACCATATCGCTCACGCGACCGATCGTGGGGTTGGCGGTAATGCCCGAAAGACCGTCGGAGCCGCCACACTTAAGACCAATGACCAGCTCGGAGGCCAGAATGGGCTCGCGCTTGGACTGCTTTGCCAGGTCTGCCAGCTCGGCCAGAATCTTGTGGCCCTCGATTTGCTCGTCGGCTACATCCTGGCAGGTGAGAAAGCGAACGCGCTCGTGATCGAAGTCACCGAGCTCGTCGAGCACCTGCTGGTGTGTGCAGTTCTCGCAACCGAGCGACAGGAACAGCACGCCGGCCGCATTAGGGTGACGCGAGAGCGCCACCAGCAGACGACGCGTCTGGACATGGTCGGCGCCGGTCTGCGAGCAACCGAACGGATGCGGGAAGTAGTAGACGCCCTCCAGCGAGCCATCGACCAGATCCTGGGCCTGCTCGCACATGGCACGGGCGACTTCGTTGACACAGCCGACCGTGGGGATGATCCACAGCTCGTTGCGCGTCGCGGCACGACCGTCGGCGCGGCGGAACCCCATAAAGGTCTCGGGCTCAACCGACTCAACGACCGGATGCGTGGGGTTGTAGGTGTACTCGACCTCGCCCGAAAGGTTGGTCTTCACATTGTGCGTGTGGAGCCACTGACCGGGCTGGACATCGCCCGTCACGTGTCCGATAGGAAGGCCGTACTTGATGACGTCCTCGCCGGCGGCAATCGAGCGCACAGCCATCTTGTGGCCTTGCGGAATATCCTCCGCGGTCACGACCTCGCCCACCCCGGGAACCGCGACGGCGGTGCCCTTGGCAAGCGGCGACAGCGCGACGATCACGTTGTCGGCCGGATTGATCTGGATAGTGTTCATTGCAAATGGTCCTAACCCTACAGGTTGAGCAGAAGTCGAGACGCGGGCACGCCGTCCCGCGCCCGCGTCTGCGCCGGAAATTTACGCCTGAGCGTTGGCGAAGGCCTGCTTGGCACCCTCGGTGCGCACGACGGCGAGCGCACTGACGACAAACTCCTCAAGACCGGCGATCTGCGTAAGGTCCTCGCCCCACATCTGCTCGTTGGTGAGCACGTCGTGCACCAGCTGGGCATCGTCGGCACCGGCGTGGGCGGCGTAGAAATCGAGTACGAAGGCGTCGTCCTGAGCGGTGTACTCGGTGCCGTCGGAGCGACGCAGGTGCAGGCCGTCGCCCTCGCGGGACACGAGCTCCTGCGTGTAGAAGGAGATGAGCGTAGCGAGGCTCGTCGCCAGGCACTTGGGCAGGTTGCCGGTCTCGGCAACGTAGTCCTTGAGCGTGGGCAGGTCGCGAGCGCGCCACTTAGCCGTGGAGTTGAGGCAGATGGAGAGCAGCGCATGATCAATAAACGGGTTGTCGAAGCGGTTTTCGACGGCGGCGGCAAAGGCCTTGCAGTCCTCGACATCCAAGTCGGCGGCAAGCGTCGGAATGACCTCGTCGTAGAGCATGGTGTTCATGAAGCCGCGAATGGTCTCGTCATGCATGCAGTCGCGCACGATATCAAAGCCGGCAACCCAGGAACCCGGAACGAAGGCGGTATGGGCACCGTTGAGGATGCGGACCTTGCGCTTTTTGTACGGGGTGACGTCGGGAGTCACAAAGACACCCGGAAGACCAGCCTTCACAAAGGGAAGCTTCTCGGCAAGCGACTCGTCGCCCTGGATGCCCCACATCTGGAAGGGCTCGCGCACGGCCAGGAAGGGATCCTCGTAGCCCAGACGCTCGGCAACCGCCGCGGCCTCCTTAGGATCGCGGATGCGGCCGGGGACGATGGTGTCGACGAGCGTGGTGCAGACGGTGCAGTCGTTAGCCATCCACTGCGCAAACTCGTCCTCCCAGCCCCAGTCGCTCACATACTGGTTCATGATGCGCAGCAACTCCTCGCCGTTGTGATCGATGAGCTCGCAGGCGAGCACGATAACGCCCGGCTTACCGGCAGCCCAGCGGGTGTGGAGCACCTGGGCAAGCTTGGCGGGGAAGCTCGCGGGTGGCATGTCGTCGGCCTTGCAGGACGGGTCATAGGCGATACCGGCCTCGGTGGTGTTGGAGACGATGATCTCTAGGTCGTCGGAGACAGCGACCTCCATCATGGCGCGGTAGTCGTCCTCACGATACGGGTTAAGGCAGCGACTGCAGGCGCTGATCACGCGGGACTCGTCAACCGTGTTGCCGTTCTCCTTGCCGCGCACCAGCACGGTGTACAGATCGTCCTGGGCATTGATACCGTCGGCAAAGCCAAAGGCACCGCTGATGGGCTGCACCATGACGACCTTGCCGTTCCAGCCGGTGGCCTCGTTGCCCATGTCAAAGAAGCGGTCGACGAAGGCGCGCAGGAAATTGCCCTCGCCAAACTGCAGAACCTTCTCGGGAGCATCCTTGGGCAGCAAATAGCCCTTGTAGCCGATCTTCTCGAGCGCATCGTAGCTGATGTTCTCCATCTATGTGTCTCCTTAGATGTTTGTTAGCGTGCAAGCAAAACGGGGCTCCGCGTGTGGCAACGGCGCCCAGGGTTCGATGTGATTCGATGCGGGCTTAGGCCTCGTCGGTGTCCAGGTCAAAGCCAAAGTAGCGGACCGCATTGTTGTAGCTGATGTCACGCACAACCTCGCCCAGCAGCTCCATGTCGGCCGGGTACTTGCCCTGCTCGACCCACTCGCCGATCACGCTGCACAGCACGCGACGGAAGTACTCGTGGCGCGGATAGGACAGGAAGGAGCGGGAATCGGTAAGCATGCCCACAAAGTTGCCCAACACGCCCTCGTTAGCCAGAGCCGTAAGCTGCTCGCGCATGCCGACCTCGTTGTCGTTGAACCACCAGGCGGAGCCGTTCTGGATCTTACCGGCAGTCGGAGCCTCCTGGAAGCAACCCATGACGGTATCGATCATGGTGTTATCGATGGGGTTCAGGCTGTACAGGATGGTCTTGGGCAGGCCGCAGGTCTCCTGGATGGAGTTGAGGAAATCGGCGAGCTGGTCGGACGGCGTGTAGTTGGAGATGCAGTCGTAGCCGGTGTCGGGACCGAGTTTGGCGAACATGGCGCGGTTGTTGTCGCGCTTGCAGCCAAAGTGCAGCTGCATGGCCCAGCCCAGACGGACATACTCGCCAGCGACGAACTGCATAAAGGCAGTCTTGTACTTGAGGACCTCTTCCTCGGTAAGCGGCTCGGCAGCCAGGCCCTTGGCAAAGATGGCCTCGATCTCGTCGGCAGTAGCCGGGACGTACATAACGTAATCGAGTGCGTGGTCGGATGCACGGCAGCCCAGCTCGTGAGCAACGTCGTAGCGCTTGGAGATGGCAGCCTTCATGCCCTCGAAGTCGCCGACCTCAACGCCGGCGACCTCGGAAAGGTGCTTGCAGTAGTCGGCAAACTCCTGGCCGCGCTCGATGCGCAGAGCGGCATCGGGACGCATGGCGGGAACGACCTGAACGTCAAAGCTGTTATCGGCAGCAATCTTCTTGTGCCACTCAAAGCTGTCGGCGGGATCGTCAGTAGTGCAGATCATGCGGACGTTGGACTGCTTGATCAGGTTGCGACAGGTAAAGCTGGCCTCGGCGAGTTTGGCGTTGGCAAGGTCCCAGACCTCCTGGGCAGTCTTGCCGTTGAGGACGCCCTCGTAGCCAAAGTAGCGCTTAAGCTCCAGGTGGCTCCACTCAAAGACGGGGTTGCCAACGCAGCGACCCAGGGTCTCGGCCCACTTTTGGAACTTCTCGCGAGCAGGGGCGTCGCCAGTGATAAAACGCTCGTCGACGCCGTTGGCACGCATCAGGCGCCACTTGTAGTGGTCGCCGCCCAGCCAAACCTCGGTGATGTTCTCGAAACGCTTGTCCTCCCAAATCTCCTTGGGAGAAATGTGGCAGTGATAGTCGACGATGGGCATGCCCTCGGCAAAGTTGTGGAACAGCTCCTCGCCGGTCTTGGTGCTCAGCAGGAAATCCTGATCGTCCATAAAGTTTTTCATCAAACAGCCCCTTTGCTGGCAAGGCGGGCGCACGGCGCGCTCGTTATCCTTTAGGTGAACGTTCACTATACTAATCCATTGCACCTCAAAAGGTGAACGTTCACCTAACCATCACGGGGTGAACGGTAGATTTTGCCCGTTCAACGGTTGCTGGAGATGTGACTTGCATGTATTGCGGACTGTTTGGCGTCCCCGAACACCGAACTTGAGCGCTTTTGCTCAGGTGGGTCATGTCCCGACGTACATTTTTGGGAGTATTCAGCATTGGAGCGCGCCGTGCGCCATCCTCAGCGTCCTATTTGGAACGCAGATAGCGCCCGATCGGCATAAAAAGTGCCCCCGATGGCAAATTACGCCATCGGGGGCACTTAAAACAGTCGTTCTGCACCTCATTCAGGGCATGCCAATGCTGAATACTCCCAAAAATGCACGTCGCAAGAGGGGGTACCGGTGGCGCGCGCAGACGTGGTGTAAGAGCGTCCTGAGGTCCGTCGCTGCAAGTCCCGATGTTACTCCTTCTTGAGAC
>URMO01000013.1 GCA_900549085.1 uncultured Collinsella sp.
GAACTCCGCGCCCGTGGGGATGACGAAGATCTTGACCTTGGAATCCTTGGCAGACAGGCACCAAGCGCCGTCGCCACGCAGGGCGTTACGGGCATGGTCCATCTTGACGCCCATAAAGGCCAGACGGTCGGCAACGCCGGCGCGAACGGCCGGAGCGTGCTCACCGATGCCGGCGGTGAAGACCAGCGTGTCCATGCCGCACATGGAAGTGGCCATCTCGGCAGCCTTGGCGGCAATCTTGTAGACGAACATATCGAAGGCGAGCTGAGCCTCGGGGTCACCAGCAGCGGCGAGCTCCTCGACATTGCGGCAGTCGTTGGTCTTGCCACCGGTCACAGCCAAAAGGCCGGACTTTTTGTTCATCATCTCGTCGACCTCGTCGAAGGTGTAGCCGCCCTCGCGCTGCAGGTAGCACACGGTAGCCGGGTCGATGGAGCCGCAGCGGGTGCCCATCATGACGCCATCGAGCGGGGTGAGACCCATGGTGGTGTCCATGCACTTGCCGTCCTCGATGGCGCACAGGGAAGCGCCGGAACCGATATGGCACACGACGACCTTGCGGGCCTCGCCGTTGGTCATCTCGGCGACCTTTTTGGAGATGTAACGGTAGCTGGTGCCGTGGGCGCCGTACTTACGGATGTGCAGCTTGTCGCAAACATCCTTGGGAAGGGCGTAGGTCTTGGCGACCTCGGGCATGTTGAAGTGGAAAGCGGTGTCGTAGACCGTAACGTTGGGCAGATCGGGATACTGCTCCAGGCAGAACTCGATAACGTTGGCCTCGGGGTTGTTGTGCAGCGGCGCCAGCGGGGCGACCTCACGGATCTTGGCGAGAACGTCCTCGTCGACGAGGGAGGAATCGCCAAAGTACCAACCGCCCTGAACGATACGGTGGCCAATGCCCTCGATCTTGACGCCGTTGGCCTCGAGGTCCTTCAGGACGACCTCGATGGCGACCTTGTGGTCGGGGAACTCGATGTTCTCGGTCACCTTCTTGGAGCCGTTGGCAGCGTGGGTGAAGGTGCCGCCGGTAAAGCAGACGCGCTCGCAGGAGCCCTTTGCGGACACCTTGTGGGACTTGGTATCGATGACCTGATACTTAAGGGTCGAAGATCCTGCGTTGACGACCAGAACGTTCATGTGTCTCCCTACTAACAGGCGGTGTGGCGCCGCCAGGTTACATACGTTTCAATAATAAACCCAAACGCCCTCGCGCTCGGGTTTATTGCGTTGATATATAAGTTATCGGTGTCAGAGCTTCCGTTTCATTGCACGGAAGAGGCGTCCTCAGATGAGGTTCTCACCCAGGTTCTTGCCGCCGAGGACGTGCATGTGGAAGTGCATGACGGTCTGACCGGCGTTAACGCCCTTGTTGGAGATGACGCGGAAGCCGTCCTCCAGGCCCTTGGCCTTAGCGACCTCCTGGATGGCGTGGGCCATGGCGCCCATGGTCTCGGCAGGCACGTTGTCGGCGATGTCGCTGTAGTGCTTCTTGGGGATCACGAGCGTGTGGACCGGCGCCTGGGGGTTGAGGTCATCGAAGGCGATGACCTGATCGTCCTCATAGACAACGGTCGAGGGGATCTCGTGGTTGGCAATTTTGCAGAAGATGCAATCACACATGGTTGGTTCCTTTCTCACAGACCAAGGTAGTCTTTTTGGGACGGGGCTTTTTTGACTACTTTTTCGCAAGCGCAAACACTCGGCAAGCCGTCGCGCAAGGGTAGTCAAAAAAGCCCCGTCCCAAAAAGACTACCCCAAAGTAGGCTGCGAGGTAGTTAGAACGAAAGGTTGTCGTCCGTGTTGGCGGCTTCGCCGTCGGCGAGCACGTCGTTGCCGTCAACATCCTTCAGGAGCACCGAGACCTTCTGCTCGGCATCGGACAGACGGGTGCGCAGGCTCTTGAGGAGCTCGACGCCGCGGGTATAGCTCTCGAGCGACTCCTCGAGCTCCATATCACCCGACTCCAAGCTGCGGATGATGAGTTCCAGCTCCTGCGAGGCCTGCTTGTACGTAAGCTGCTCGACCGGGGTCTTCTCTGCCATATCTGTTTCCTTTCCTAAAGGTTTATCGCTATGAAACGCGGCCTACTCGACCGTATCGACCGTTGCCGTAACGTTACCGTCTGCCATGCGCACGCGGATGGCGTCGCCGGGCTTAAAGGTCTTGGCGCTCGTGGCCACACCATCATCGCTGTACGCGATGGAATAGCCGCGAGCAAGTACCTTGAGCGGTGACAGGGCATCGAGTGAGGCTGCCGCACGGCCCAGGTCGGACGCGGGCTTGCTGAGCATCGTGCGCCCCTGATGCTCCAGACGGGAGCTCGCAAGCGTGAGCGCATGGCGCTTGCCATCGAGCCCCGAGGTGCTTGCGATCAAGCGCTCGGGCAGACGCTCGAAGTTGGAGCGGAAGGCCCCAACCGAACGCGTTATGGCGCCGGACAGACGATCGGCCGTCAAGGCAAGCTCAGACTCGCGACGCTCGACCATAAACGTTGGATCGTTGAGGCACGGGCGGCACGCGGCCGCATCGAGCGCGTCACCCAGACGAGCCGTATAGGTGTCCCAGGCACGACGACCGCGCTGGTCGAGCATTTCCAGATCGACCTGATCCGACCCAATCATCGATGCCATCGCAGCACCCAGACGCTGATGGCGCGTCTCGAGCACATCGGCCAGCTCCGTCATAGCCGGCGCCACCGATTCTGCCGCTGCCGTTGGCGTGGAGGCGCGACGGTCGCTCACCATGTCGCAGATCGAGGTATCGGGCTCATGCCCAATGCCCGTCACCACAGGCACGGGACAGGCTGCCACCGCACGGGCAAGCTCCTCGTCGTTAAAGGTCATGAGGTCCTCAAAGGAACCGCCGCCACGCACGAGCAAAATGCAATCGGGCGCCGGCGTAATGGCAGCGGCGCGACGCAGGCCTTCAATAAGCTCTGCCGGCGCGCCCTCGCCCTGGACCTTTGCGCCCACGCAGACAAGCTCGACGAGCGGGTTGCGACGGCGCAGCGTACGCTTGACGTCGTCGATTACGGCGCCCGAAAGCGAGGTGACAACCGCCACGCGCGAGCAGAACACCGGGATGCGGCGTTTGCGCGCCTCATCCATCAGGCCCTCGCGACGCAGCTTTTCGGCCAACTGAGCCACCTGCTGACGCAGCAAGCCCTCCCCCGCCAGCGAGAACGAGCGGGCGACGAAGCTCATGCGACCCGTAGGCTTGTAGAGATTGAAGCTACCCTTAAAGCTCACCTGCATGCCGTCGCGCAGATCGAAGGTGCGCTTAAGGTAGGCGCCCTTCCAGATGATGCAGTCGACGGCCGCCGAGTCGTCCTTGATTTGGAAGTAGCAGTGGCCGCTTCGGGCATTGGGACCGCGGAAACCCGTGACCTCGCCCAAAACGCTCAGCTGCGGAATGGCATCGAGCGCACCGGCGGCGATCTCCACCGCCTGGCTCACGCTGAGCTCTTTGCACTCCTGCTCGTCCGATCCGTCGAACTCGGCGGAAACGGTATTGCCGGTCAGATTCCAGCCAGCCACGCAGCCTCCTTTCGTCATCGTGCACACGGGCTCCGGCCCTGCGCAAATTCAAGTCCAAAACATAGTACAGCGCCGCTGGGACACGAATCCCCGCGGCGCCTGCCTGTCCCGTTTGCTATCGGTTGGAGTTTCTGTTGTAGCGAGCCATCAGGTAGAGCAGCTGAATAATCGAGGTGAGCGCCGCCGCCACGTAGGTAAGCGCGGCTGCCGTCAGCACCTTCTTGGCACCGTTGACCTGCTTGGAACTCATGCCCGACTGCTCGATATACGCCACGGCGCGGCGACTGGCATCGATCTCGACAGGCAACGTAACGAGTTGGAACAGCACACTAAACGAGAAGAAGATCAATGCGAGGGTCGTGAGTCCGGCGATGTTCATAAACAGGCCCAAGAGCAACACGATGGTCCAGGTGTTCTGGGTAAAGTTGACGACCGGGACCAGGGCGGTGCGAACCTTCATCATGGCGTAACCGCTCTGACGCTGGGCGGCATGACCCGCCTCGTGGCAGGCCACGGCAACGCTTGCGACCGATCCGCCCGAACGGTTAGCGTCCGAGAGATACAGGTTGTTATCCTGCGGGTTGTAGTGGTCGGTGAGCTCACCGGCAACACCCTTGATACCCACGGCGTTGCAACCGTTGGCGTCGAGCATGCGGCGAGCGACCGTGGCACCCGTGTCGCCGTCCGAGCGAACCTTGGACCAGGTCTTGTACGTCGAGTTGATATAGCTCTGCGCAGCAAGGCCAAGCACCGTACAAACAAGAACAACCAGCAGGTACAGCGGGTCGATGCCAAAGCCGTAACCATAGTAATAGGGCATGCGAATTCCTCCGAATCGAGTTACACGTTGGAGGCATTTTACCCACTCAGCCGACTAGACTTCCCTATAACAACTCAATCTTTCCGTCCTTCACGGTGAGTCCCATATTGCCGGAAAGCAGATCGTCCAGACGCGAACCCACAAGCTCAAAACGCCAGCCTTCGCGCAGGGGACTTTGCTCAGGATGCTCAATATAGTCGGCCAGGTCATCGCGCGAGGCAATGACCGAGGTCGCCACGCCCGAACGCTCGGCAACCAGGCGAATGAGCGCATACATCAGGTCCGTCACGCTCTCCAACTCCGGCGAAATCTGACGGTGCCCGCGCACCATGAGCGGCAGGCGATCGTGCGGGCAGCTCGCGCCGCGCTTGATGGCCATCAACGCACCATCCACGTCGCGCTCCCCCAGCTGGTCGGTGCCGCGGATGCTGCGGAACTCCTCAACGCGCACAGGATTGCGCTTGACGAGCGCCAGCAGTGTATCGTCGGACATAACCCACTTGCGCGGGATGTTGCGCCGCTCAGCGCGGTCCTCACGCCAAGCGGCAAGCTCGCGCGCAATGCCCAGCTGATGGCGGCTACACGAGTTGATGCGTTTGACCTTGCGGAATGCCTCATGGCGGTCGGCGCGGTAGTGCGACTCGTCGGCCAAAGGACGCAACTCGTCGAGCACCCAGTCCACGCGGCCCAGCTCACGCAGGCGGCTCATCATCTCGGTATAGGCGACGATTAAGTACTTGACGTCATCGATCGCGTACTCGATCTGTTTGTCGGTCAGCGGGCGGCGCGACCAATCGGTCAGCGATTCGGTCTTAGGCAATGAGACGCCGCAAAACGTCTGCACGAGCGCACCGTAGGAAATCTGCTGGCGCTCGCCCAAAAAGGCGGCGGCCACCTGCGTGTCAAAAATGGGACGCGGCAGCACGCCCACGGTATGGAGCATAACCTCCATATCCTGCGAGCAGGCGTGAAACACCTTGGTCACGCTCTCATCGCCCATAAGCTCGGCCAGCGGCGACAGGTCGTCGATCACCAGAGGATCGACCGCGACGCTCTCGGCAGGGGTGGCAATCTGGACCAAGCACAGGCGCGGATGGAACGTGCGCTCGCGCAAAAACTCGGTATCGACGGCAATCGCGTCAAACTCACGGGCGCGCTGGCAAAAGTCGAGCAGAGCCTGATGTGTGGAAATGTACATATCAACCCATCGAATAAGGTTAGGCCCGAAAAACACGGGTAGGATATCGGCATTGCTCTACAACTATACTCGGTTAGTCACAGAACGGGAACGTAAGTATGCGCTGCCTTATCATCCACAACCCGGCATCGGGCCCCAGCTCAGATGAAATCTACGCGTTCACGCACGCCCTCGCGCAGGGCGGCGACGAGGTCGTGATGCGTTTTATCGGCGATGGCATGGAGCCCGAGGACGCCGTGGCAGACGTGCGCGAGTTTGATCGCGTGGTGATTTCGGGCGGCGACGGCACCGTCTCCAACGTGCTCGACCAGATGCGCGGATGCGGCGTCCCCACGCTCGTCTTCCCCTCCGGCACGGCCTGCCTGTTCTTCAACAACATTGGCAATGCCCCCGAGGCCGCGGCGCTCGCCAAGGCCTGCCGCGTCGGCCGTACCGTCAAGGCGGACATGGGCGAGCTCTTTTGGCTCGACGAGAACGGCAACGAAAAGCGCCACGGCTTTATTATCATCGCCGGATCGGGTTACGATGCCGAGATCATGATGAAGGCCGCCCCCGCCAAAAACGACATCGGCGAGATCGCCTATTTCTTGTCGGCGCTCGCCACACCCAACCCCACGGTGGCGCACTTTACGATTGAGCATGACGGCATTGTCGAGGAGCTCGATGGCATCTGCTGCATGGCCGGCAACACCTCGGTCATTCAAAACGACATCAACCTGTTCCCCGATTGCCGCATGAACGACGGCATGGTCGACATCGCGGTCATCGAGCCCGTAAAAACCGTCCAGCTCCTGCCCACCGTGATCACCGCCGCGCTCGACCCCGCCGGCAAGGTACTCGGCCGTCCGCAGTTCAAGATCATCCAGACCAAGGAAGCCAAGATCACCTGCACCCCGTCACTGGGCATGCAGTTCGATGGCGAGATCATCTCCAGCAATTCGGGCGTCTTTGGTGCCCGCGCACTTCCGCAATGCCTCGACCTCATCGTCGACGAATTCTCCCCACTCGGAAAATAGGAGGACCCCATGAACGACACTCCCCTGCCCGGCTTTATCGTCATTGTTCTGGCCATGCTCATCGGCTATGCGATCAACGTGATCCACCGCCGGAAGAAGTAATTCCACATTGGTATGATATTCATCCAATTATCATTTCCCCCGTTGTTTATGCATTTGCCAGACAGCGGGGGATTTTTCTTTGTGCCCCGTGCAAGGCACTTTATTCAGATACAGTAATTGCAGGGAGTCTTTATTTAAATAAAGCTAGATAATGAGTATTATTGTCCGTTCATCGCATATTTTAGAACGCTCATCGAGTATTTCATCGAAATAGATGAATACTCTTTAGACTTCCTTTAGGCTAGTAGATGTATTTATTAGCTGAAGCTCCGTACGGTTTCGCGGGGTTTCAACAGTTGGGAGGGATCATGAGGTTTACTCATCCTGTCAACACGCTCAAGAAGCTCGGCTGCGGCCTTGCATTTGGAGCAGCGGCCATTATGGCCATGCCGACTTCGGCGCTCGCTTGCACCCAGATCTACATGGGCAGCCAGCTCACGGCAGACGGCAACACGTACTACGGCCGCTCCGAGGACTTCGGCCCGCGCTACATCAAGCACTTTGGCATCGAGCCCGCACACAAGGACGGCAGCAAGTACACCTCGATCGAGTCCGGCTTTGAGTACAAGTCCAAGGGCGCAACCTACCGCTACACCTTCGTTCGCGACAACCCCTCTCAGTGGGAAGATCGCTACGACGCATATTCCGAGGCCGGCATCAACGAGAAGGGCGTCTCCTGCTCTGCCACGCTGAGCACCTCCTATAACGAGAAGGCAGAGGAAGCCGACCCCGTCACCGAGGAGACCGGCATCGGCGAGTACAACTACGCCAGCGTCATTCTGGGCGAGAGCGCCACGGCCCGCGAGGGTGTCGAGCTTCTCGGCAGCTTGATTGACGAGCAGGGCGTCTGCTCCAACGACCAGATCATCATTGCCGACAACAACGAGACCTGGTTGTTTGCAGCGCTTTCCGGCCATCAGTGGATCGCCATGAGGCTCACTGACGATATCGCCTCGCTCAACCCCAACATCGGCAACCTCACCTATAACGTCGACCTCGATGACACCGAGAACTGCCTCCACTCCAAGGGCATCGAGTCCATGCCTAAGGAGAAGGGCTTTGCCGAGTACACCGACGGCAAGTTCGACGTCGCCAAGACCTACGGCGAGGAGATTAGCGAGGCCGGTATGCACCAGTGGTCGCGCTATGTCCAGGGCCGCGATTACTTCATGGCTCCGCTTGCCGAGGGCACTGACTACGAGATCGTCAAGGACGAGCGCGAAGACGCTCGCGCCACGACCGGCGCCCTGGTCCACGAGATGCAGCCGCTGTTCTTTACGCCCGGCAAGTCCGACTGGAACACCTTTGAGATGATTCGTTCCTTCGCCGCTCGCGGCGAGAATGTCGCCGGCCTCAACGCCAACACCGACGGCGCCTATGCCATCGGCTCCAACCGCAACACCGAGATCCACACCTTCCAGATCCGTCACGGCATGGACCCCGAGATCGCGACCATCCAGTGGGAGATGCTCTCCAACGCCGAGTTCTCCGTCGCTATCCCCCTCTATTCCGCACTGCTCACCGAGGTCAGCCCCTACTTCAGCGATCAGGATGTCTCCTTCGATCACTGTGAAGAGGAAGACGTCGTGAACAACGAGGAGCCCAAGAACTCCATCAACTACGTTCTCATGGACATCAACACGCTCGCCTATGAGAACCGCGACAGCTGCGCCACCGGCGTCCGCGCCTATCTCGACGCCCTGCAGAAGGAGCTCATCGAGCAGAACCTGACCGTCGACGAGGCCATGCAGGCCGCCGAGGACACCGAGGCCCGCACCGCCCTGGCCAACAAGGCCGGCAAGGCAGCGACCAAGAACACCTACGTCAAGTGCAAGGCCATGCTCGAGGAGATGCGCGACTACCTCAAGGAGGGCGACTTCTCCGAGGAGTTCGTCCCGAGTGACTACGATGCCGACAACGACTGCCTGGTCGAGTCCATCACCTACGCCGACGAGGCTCTCTCCGATAAGGACGTTGCCGAGCCCGAAGATGAGGAAGAGGCGACCGAGGAGAAGTCCGAGGGCAACAACATGGCCGCCATGGCCGTTGGCGCCGTCGTCATCATCGGTGTCTGCGGCTTCGTGCTCTATCGTCGCAAGAAGGCCTAAGACCCTTGCGTTCCAAGAGACGGGCGGGATGGCCAAGGTCGCCCGCCCGCCCAGCCGCCCATTCGACCGGCGGGAAACGTCGCCGAAATCTTTTCAAAAAAGATTCCCTGCACACACTTCGCTGTGCTATAGTGCAGCGCAACAGCAACTAGGTGCGACCGCGCCACGGTATCACGAAAGGAGCCACCAACATGAAGAACGCGATGACGTCTCTCAACAACTGGTGGTGGCGTGATGCGAATACGATCGGTCGACAGTGAGTCCCTCACGCCTGTTTTTGCGCTCTAGGTGATTGGAAGGCCTCCGGTTTCGACCGGGGGCCTTTTTCTATCTCGAGCCCGATCGCATTCGCATCACGCGCCTCCGTTTTCTTCTCTTGTACTTCCCTTCCGAAAGGATTTTCACCATGTCTCAGAACACAACCACCGCACAGCCCCGCACCGTCCAGACCGCCGACCGCGGCAAACTCGACGTCCGCGCCCTCGTCTTGCTCGCCATCCTGCTTGCCGCCGGCTTCATCCTCAACTTCACCGTCGGCAAGGCAATCTCGGGCATCTCGGGCGGTATGATCAGCCCCGAGTTCATCATCTCGGCCTTCTGTCTCACCATCCTGGTCGTTCGCCCCAACATCGGTCAGGCACTCGTCATCGGCCTAATCTCGGCCGCCGTGATCCAGATCACTACCACCTCGCCGTTTGTCGATTTTGCCGCCGAGGGCATCGCCGCTATGCTCATGGCCGTCATTGTCAACGCTGCTGCCAAGGACGGCCAGGTTAAGCCCGTCGTCGCCATCGCCGCAACATTCGTGACCACCTTTGTCTCGGGCGTCATCTTCATGGTCATCAAGATGGCCATGCTCGGCGTTGTAGGCGAGCTCGCCGCAGCCATGCTGCCCGTCGTCGCCATGACCGCCGTATTTAACGCCATTCTGGTCGGCGCCCTCTACATGCCCATCCAGAAGGCCCTCAAGCTCAACTAACCTGCTCGGCTTTACGAGCCACCCTATCTTGGCGTTCATTCGTCGCTCGCGTACCCAAGTACGCTTCGTTCCTCTTTCGCGCCAACCTGGGGCACCTCGTAAAGCCGTTTCCGCGCTTCACCACCAAAGACTGTCCCAAACAACGAGCTTTTGGGGACGTTCCTAAACGACTTGTCATGTAAGAACCTCCCCAATGACTATGAAAGGTATCCATGGAAACGATCATCAACGTCAACGATGTCTCGTTCTCCTATGGCACGCAAACCGAGCAGGCGCTCAGCCACGTTTCGCTCAGCGTGAACAAGGGAGATTTCATCGGCATCATCGGACCCTCGGGCGCCGGTAAGTCCACACTTGCTGCCTGTCTGTCGGGCGCCGTGCCTCACCACTACACCGGCGCCTTTTATGGCTCCGTGTTAGTTGACGGCCACGACACCTGCGAGGTCTCGCTCACCGACATATCGCAGATCGTCGGTAGCGTGCTGCAAGACATTGACACGCAGATGGTCGCTTCGGTCGTTGAGGATGAGATGCTCTTTGGTCTCGAGAACTTTGGCGTTCCGCACGACCAGATCGAGCAGCACGTGAGCGAGACGCTTAAGACCGTCGGTATCAGCGACCTGCGCGACCGCGAGATCGCCACCCTCTCGGGCGGCCAAAAGCAAAAGGTAGCCATCGCCGCCATCCTCGCCATGCGTCCGCGCGTCTTAGTGCTCGATGAGCCAACCGCAGCGCTCGATCCCGCCAGTTCCACCTTGGTCTTCGAGACGCTGCGCGAGGCAAACCGCGCGCTCGGCATCACCATCGTCGTCGTTGAGCAAAAGGTCGCTCTGCTTTCGGAGTACTGCAACCGTGTGTTGGTGCTCGATCACGGCCAGATCGCACTGCAAGGCGAGCCGCATGAGGTCTTCGCGCACACCGACGAGCTCCGCACCATCGGCGTCGATTGCCCGCGCGTCACGCGCATCTTTAACAGCCTCGAGGCCGATGGCCTGGTAAGCGGCACACCCTGTCTGGATGTCGACGAGGCAGAACGCCTGATCACGGGCATCGTCGACCCCGACCGTGCGACAAGCGATACTCAGGCGCCCGCAGACTCCCCGCACGCGCCGTCGCTGCGCCCGCATGCGAAAGACGCCGAGCCGGCGCTCACCTTTGACCATGTCGAGTTGTCCTGCCCCCGGGGCGGCGCCGCCGTCCACGACCTCAACTTGACGCTCTACCCCGGAGAGCTCGTGGGCATTGTCGGCCAAAACGGAGCCGGCAAAACCACGCTCACCAAACTGCTCACGGGTTTGCTCAAGCCCGCATCGGGCAGCGTACGCGTTACGGGCTTGGACACGGCATCGGTTCCCACGAGCCGCATCGCACGCGAAGTGGCAACGCTTTTCCAGAACCCCGACCGCCAAATCTGCAAAGACACCGTACTCGACGAGGTCGCCTTTGGTCTAGAACTTGCCGGCATCGACCGCGCCGAAGCCCTGCGTCGCGCCCAGCTGGTCATCGACCGCTTTGGTCTGCCCGCCGACGAGGCACCGTTCTCACTGTCGCGCGGCCAACGCCAGATGGTGGCGCTGGCCTCCGTTGTGGTGATCGAGCCCAAGATCGTGGTGCTCGACGAACCCACGAGCGGCCTGGACTACCGCGAGTGCATGACCGTAATGGAAACGGTGCGCACCATGGCAGAGCGCGGTTGCGCCGTCATCATGGTCTGTCACGACATGGAAGTCGTTTCCGACTTTGCCGAGCGCATCGTGGTGATGGCCAACGGTCGCATCCTCGACCGCGGCCGCACGCACGAGCTGTTCTCGAACATCGAACTCATGCAGCGTGCCTACGTTGAGCCGCCCCAGGTCATCGAACTCTCGCGCCGTCTGGCATCCACCGTCTCGCCCGCCTTTACGCAGGTGAGTGAGGTCACTGATATCGTTCGCATTACCGAGGAGATGGTCCGCCGTGGTTAACGTCATCGACTACATGCCGGGCGACACGCTGCTACACCGCCTGAACCCCGTCATCAAACTGGGCCTCGCCGCCGCCATCATCATCGGCATTTTCTTGTCCGACACCTATGTGGCACTGCTGGGCTTTCTGGCACTCACGCTCGCGCTGGGAGCCTACGCCGGCGTCGTCGACCGCCTGCTCGCGCTGCTCAAGCTACTGATTCCGCTCGCGCTCATCATGCTGGTGCTGCAGCTGGCTTTTATGCGCGATGGCAACGTGGTGTGGAGCTTTGTCACCGATGAAGGCCTCATCACCGGCTCCAAGGCCTGCCTACGCCTGCTGGGCGTGGCGCTTCCGCTTATTCTGATGCTCATGGTGACCAAGCTCAACGACCTTGCCAACGCCTGCGTGGAGGTGCTGCACGTGCCGTATCGCTACGCCTTCACCTTTACCACGGCACTGCGCTTTGTGCCGGTGTTTGGCCAGGAGATGAACGCCATTATGGAGGCACAGACCGCACGCGGCGTCGAATATGACACCAAGAACCCCATCAAGAAGCTCAAGCTCATGCTGCCGCTGTGCGTGCCGCTACTGATCTCGAGCGTGGGTAAAACCGATGCCACGGCCCTGGCAGCCGAGCAGCGCGGCTTCTACCTGCGCACGCGCGCGAGCTCGTACAAGCGCTACCCCATCAAGGGCCTGGACATCGCCGTGCTCATCGTCAGCATCGCCCTCATCGCCATCGGCTTCCTGTTCTAGTTCACCACCGACAGCAACCGCCCAACGCAAAAGGCCTCGGCTCGCACCAAACGAGTCGAGGCCTTACTGTTCCCCCAGATAAAACCTACCAAAATAAACCTGTCCCTTTTTGGCAGGTCGAGGGCTACAGGCGGTAGGGGGCGCCGATACGGATGATAGATTCGCGCACCAGGACGTCCATGGCGTCAAGGGTAATCTCGGGCATCTCTCGGTACTTTTTCAGCACCGAGAGCTCGGTGCAGGCCAGAATGACGCGGTCGCAGCCGCTGCGGGCGAACTCCCACATCACGCGGTCAAACTTGTCCATATCGGGCTCGCGTCCGGCCTTCACGTCATCATAAATCAGCGACATCACGTCGGCCTGGCGCTTCTCGCTGGGATAGACGACCTCGACGCCCGCGGCCTCGCACTCGCGCCCGTAGACGCCGGCACCCACGGTGCCGTCGGTGCCCATGATGCCGATCTTGCGCACCGGCTCGGACGGCATGCTCAGGTTGGGATCGAACTCGCACTCCCCCATCACCGCGCCCGCCAGGGCATAGCGCACCGACTCGCGCGGCATGTGGATAATCGGCACCTTGGTGAACGACTGAATCTGGTCGTAGAAGTAGTGCGACGTGTTGCAGGGAATGGCGATATGAGCACAGCCCAGTCCCTCGAGCGCCCGTGCACATTCCTTCATGGTCGCCAGCAGCTCGGCATGCTCACCGGTCTTGATGGCCAGCGTACGGTCGGGCATGGTCGACTTGGAAAGTACCACCATGTCGATATGCTCCTGATCACAGGTAGCAGCCGTATGACGCACGACCTGGTCGTAGTAATACGACGTGGCCTCAGCGCCCATGCCGCCGATAACTCCCAGCTTTTCCATCGCCGCCTCCTTGGTGACGCCCATGCAATTGCTCGTATCATGCCCGCGCCCGTCCGATGCAAACCGGACGGGCGCCGCGCTCATCTACTTGTAATACGTCTTGAACAGCTTAAAGTGACGCAGCTTGGTGTGCCACATGCGCAACCAGCGGTTAAAGACAAAATCGCCCTTCATAAACGAAGGATCGGCAGCCTTGCCCTCCTTGGCCAGACGATGCGCCTTCGCACGCAGCTCGGGGTCCTTGACATACTTGTCAACGACGCCCATGGGGACGACCATCCACAGCGCCTCGTCCTGCGCCGTCACAAATTCCGGCTCAAACGGACGGTTATAGACGTACTCATCCACCACGTATTTAGCAACGTTAAAGCCGCTGTTGGTGACGTAGTAGTTACTGCGGCCCTGACGCGTGTTGAAGTCGAAGAACTTAAACGAACCATCGCGTTGGTCGTACTTGACGTCGAAGTTGGAGAAGCCCGTGAACTTAAGGTCCTCAAGCAGCTTGCGCACGCCACCCATGAGCTCGTCGTTGGGCTCGGTGATGATGCAGGCGTGGTTGCCGACACCATGGGGCTGATGCTCCTCGAGCAGCACGTGACCCAGGCACATCATGCGAACCTTGCCGTTGCGGTCGGAATAACTGGTAAGCACGCGCATGTACTCGTCGTTGCCGGGCACGCGGTCCTGCAAGATGAGGTCATCGGTGTAGCCACTGGCGTACACATCGCGAATGACCTGCTCCAGCTCGGCGCGATCGGCAATCTCGTAGGCCTTCTTCTGGCCCTCGAACTCGTGCTCCCACCACATGATGCCGTCAGAGGGCTTCAGAATCATCGGGAAGGGAAAGTCGATCTGGTCGAGCACCTCGGCGGAAGCCTCGCCCTGGGCGTTGAGCATCGCCATGGTAAAGGTAAACGTGTGCGGATAGGGTACACCGTGCTTCTCGCACAGCTCGTAGAAGATCTCCTTCTTCTGGCACTGCTCGAGCATACTGTAGGGCGCATAGGGCGCGATGACGTTGGAGGCAAGCTGGCCGGCATCCTGAGCCTGTGCGGCAAGCGCGACGTAGTTATCGCCGCAGCCCATGAGGATAATCTTCTTATCGGGATTGGCCTGTGCAATGCCGTTGACGGTCTCGATCATGACCGGCATAGTGTCGATATCCACATTGGGCGTATAGTCGATAATCTGGCTGCGGTATGCAGGACCCGTCTGATACTTGCCAAAGACCAGGCTCTTGACCTGATACTCCTCGTAGAAGGCGCGCGCCACCGAATAGGCGTTGATATCGCCGCCGAGCAGCACGGGTATAAACTCGCGCTCTGTAAACTGCAATGCCATGGAAACTTCCTATCATCAACTGCCCGTACGATGGGCGGTCTTTATGCAACTGGTTTATTCTAGCGTGCCAAACTGCCGCTTCCCAAAGTTCCACCATATCTATGGCAAGCAGGCGCTTATGATCGAGCCCGCAGGGTTCCGTAACGTTAAAGTTGAACTCTATGGTTTCTTAACAATTCACTATAACTGCAGGTCAAGGCCAAAACCTCAAGTTCAACTTGACCCTTTAGAACCTTTAAGGTTCAAGTTGAGGTCGAAAGCAGTAGTAGAATACCTTTCGAACTATAACCTACGATTGATTGCAGAGGGACTGGATGCAGCATTCGAACCATCGCACCGCAGCGCTCATCGCGTCGAAGCCGGCTCGTATCATCACGAGCGCCGCGCTTGCCGTTACACTGACGGCCGCGCCGATGCTCTCCCCCGTCGCAGCCTATGCCGCCTCGCAGGCAACGCAGGATCAGCTTTCCGCTGCCCAGCAGAAAATCGAAACCGCCACGAGTGCCTACAACGAAGCCCGCACCAAGCTCGAGGATCTGCAGAAGCAAATCGACACTAACGAGGCAAGCATCGAGAAGATCGAAGCCGAACTTCCCGATCAACAGGCCAAGGCGAGCTCCGCCATGCGCGATCTGTATAAGTACCAGAAGGGCACCAACCCCATCGTGAGCTTCCTGGTCAACGCGCAGAGCCTGGGCGAGTTCATCACCACCTGCAAGTACACCAACCAGATCACGAGCTCGAGCGTCGACGAGATCGAAGAGCTCAACAAGATGCAGACCGAACTCGAGCAGAACAAGACCGAGCTCGAGCAGGCCAAGTCCCAACTCGAGACCGAGCAGAAAACCGCCGAGGACGCACTGGCACAGGCCCAGCAGCTTCGCAGCGAAGCCCAGGCAAAGGCCGAGCAGGAGAATGCCGCCGAGCTGGCCAAGCTCGAGGCCGACAAGGCCGCTGCCGCCGAGAAGCTCTCGGGCGAGGGCGTGAGCGGCAACAACTCCAACAGCCAGGCCAATAACGCCAACACCACTATCGACACCACGGTGAACAACTCCAATACCGGCAACTCCGATTACGACTCGTTTATCAACGAGTGGACGAGTCGCATCGACAACTACCTCGCCGGCTCCCCCATGGCAGGCCAGGGTTACAACTTTGCCGTGGCAGCCTGGAACACCGGTGTTGACCCTCGCTGGTCTCCCGCCATCGCCTGCATCGAGAGCAGCAAGGGCCTCTATTGTGCCGGCTCCTATAACGCCTGGGGCTGGAGCGCCCGCGGCGGCGGCTGGCGGAGCTTTGGTAGCTGGAGCGAGGGCGTCTCTGCCCACGTTGCCTACCTGGGCACCAACTATGGCTCCACGCTTACCCCGGCAGCCGCCAAAAAGTACTGCCCGCCCACGTGGCAGGACTGGTACAACAAGGTTGCAACCCAGATGAACCGCATCTAAGATCAACGTCAAAGGGCCCCAATTGGGGCCCTTTTTCTTTTACGCGACGGAGGTATCGACGACGCCAGTCGCGTTTGCAATGGCAACAATGATAATCATTGCCAACAAGAGCACACCCATAGCCTTGAGCCAGAGCTTTGCAAGCTTTTTACCGCGGTATCTATCGAGTAGCTCAAACCGCCGGCGAAGGCGGCGTTTGTCGAGCATCACAAAATGGATGAGCACTACGAGACCGTCGACGAAGATAAAATACTCAATCGCGAGAAACCACATCGGGTAGTTTTGGTTGGCGCCCGTAGGATGAAAAACGGCAAAATGGCTTCCGGCAAAGAAAACAAGTAGCGAAAGATAGACGAATGCGTTCCAAATGCGCCCAACGGTGTCGGGAATGCGGGAGAGTAAATTCGGGCGCTCAGGCACCAACGGCAATCCACCCTGAGACTGATCCGTGGGGAGCACGGGCGCAGGGCACACGGCTCGCCGCTCCGGAGGCTCTTGAAAGGAAGCAGCATTCGGCGCGGACGACGCATACGATGCGCGTGCAGCGTGCCCTAGCGCCTTCGCGCTTGCAAAGCGCTTGTCCGGATCGAGCGCCATCGCCATGCAAATAACATCGGCAAGCGAGGCGGGGACGTCACGTGCCTCGCATTGCTCGCGTATGTTCCGACCTGGCTTGGGATCGGCCCCCGTCAGACAAAAGAACAGCAGGGCACCGAGCGCATAGACATCGCTGCGCACGCTCGTCTGGCCAAAACCATACTGCTCGGGCGGCGCATAGGGACGCGTGCCAAACTTAACGGTATCGGCATCGGCTCCCTCGCGCCACACGCGAGCGATTCCCAAATCGATAATCACCAGCGATGAAAACGTCATGCCTGTATCGGGCGTATAGTTTGCGCCCGACACGATGATATTCGAGGGCTTTAGGTCGCGATGGATCACCGGAGCGGCCATCTCCCCCGCCGACGCAAAGCCGGCATGGAGCTCCGCAACTGCATCACAAAGGGCGCCAAACAGCTCACAAGCATAATCGGGCGTCGCACCCAAACGCCCCACCAGGGCCCCGAGCGTTTCGCCTTCGATGTATTCCATGACCACGCAAAGCTCGTCGCCCACGCGGCGGCAATCGACAATCCGAGGCAAGTGCTCGTAACGTCGCCCGGCATGTTGGGCCGCAAACAGGCGTTCATACGCCCCGCCAATCTGGGCCGACGCGTCGATGCACTTGCGAACAAAGGGGCCAAGAGATCCTCCGCCGGAGCCCTCAAAGTACACGAGCTCGGTCGTCTCGACGTCGGAGTGCTTGAGCACACGGTCTACGCGATAGCTGTCATCGCGCTCGAGTGACGCCAGGTGTCCGGCGAGCGCAGCGGTCAGCTCATCATCGGAATATGTTGGGCTCTGAGTATCCATAGCGTCCATAATAACGCAGGGCGCGGACGCCCCATGACGCCCGTGCCCTGCACGTTCTAAATATCGTGAACGGCGCTTCCGCCGGCAGCTAACTGTTAGCTCACCGTCTCTTCACCAAAGCGATACAGCTCCTCGTTCACCTTTTGCAGGCTGCAGCCACGATCGAGGCAGAAAATGATGATGGCGTCACGGCGGTCCTTGCAGTTGAGGACATTGGCGCCCGCCGCCGACAAGGCGCGGTTGGTCTCCTTGAGCGTCAGCGCCATGGCAAAGGCAATCTGCAGCACCTTATTGCGGCTCGGATGCCGCGCACCGGTAAAGATCTGATAGCCAAACGTCTCGTTGAGGTCGGCCATACGCACCACGCGCGAGCGCTCCAGCCCCTTTTCTTCCAAAAGCTGTTTCAGATACTCCGAAAGTGACGGGGCGGTAAAGTCGTGCTCTTTGATATAGCCCTCGATACTCGGGGCGTCAAGCAGCTCGTTGAGCAACTCTTCGGTTAGCTTCTTATCGGGCATATGGCCTCACCCCCCAGC
The DNA here is from genome assembly GCA_900549085.1 of uncultured Collinsella sp. Taxonomy (GTDB): domain Bacteria; phylum Actinomycetota; class Coriobacteriia; order Coriobacteriales; family Coriobacteriaceae; genus Collinsella. The sequence continues at coordinate 18,072 of URMO01000013.1, forward strand.
TCGCATAGTAACCATGTTTTTAATTCTAGTTAAAAACCGCTCACGTCAGAACGTTCCCAGCTGGCAACCTGGTCGGGAGATACCGTGCTCATCGCTTCGAACTTCCAGGTGCCGCCCGCTTTGAGATGGTTGGTGTTCGCAAGAGCCGTTCCCACCTGATTGCCGTCTGCGTCATACAGAACATACTCAATCTGAATGTAGCTTTGCTCTTTATCCGTATTATTGGTCAACGTGCCAGTGATCTTATACGCGAACTGATTAGACGTATCCCCGGCCTCATCCGAAACCGTATAGGGTTCTTGTGCCTCTTTTTTCTCCTCGACTTGCTGGGTCTGTTCGGCAGGCTTTGCTGCATCACCCGTAGACGAATCAGACGAGTTACCGCCCATAGAACCCACGACGCCGGCAACAACGAGCACCACGATGACGCCCAAAACGATCTTGCCGATCGGCTTCTTTCCCTCTTTTGCCATTATGCATCCTTCCTACGATCCGGCTACCGTGCCGGCACACAGCACATCGTAGGAGGCAGCGAGCTCAAATTCATTAGCTGGGAGCTAATGTCGCAGCACAGCTTGCCACCTGGCACTCATTGAGTCTTCTTTCCTTCACCGAACTCACTCCTTTGTTGTTGACTATTAAACATTTAGACGTAAACTGCTTTGTTACCTTGTCAACATCTGAAAGGAACCTCATTGGGAAAAGACGTACTGGTGCAGCAACTCGTCGACTCATTCGACAGCTGGCCCGCCAAAAATTCCGGTTGCGGATCGTCCCGCATGACACAAGAGCTCTATCCTTTTGACAAGCTCTTCTCTCCCATCAAAATTAACAAGCTCACCGTCAAAAACCGCATTGTCATGGCACCGATGGGCAATATCGACATGTGCGAGGAAACTGGCCGCCCCAGTGACATGATGCTGCAGTACTTTTTCGCCCGCGCCAAAGGCGGCTGCGGCCTCATCACAACAGGACTCGTACCGGTAAGCCACGGCATCGATACCACGGTCACCGAGCTGGACAAGCTCACCTATTTCCCGCGCATCGATCGAAGCCGAACCGTTATGGCAGGCTGGCGCGACCTTGCCCAAGGTGTCCATGCCTTCGGATCACGCATTTTTGTCCAGCTTACGGCCGGACTCGGCCGCGTGGGCAACCCGCAATGCCTCATCACGCAAAAGAAGTTTCCGGTCTCGGCGAGTTTCTTGCCTAACTACTACATCCCCGCCATTCCATGCATGCGCCTCTCGGACCAAAAGCTGCGCCGTATCGTAAACAATATCGGCCAAGCGGCGGCCGATGCTCATGCCATGGGCATCGATGGCGTCTATTTGCACGGGCACGAGGGTTATCTTATCGAGCAGCTCGGAAACCCCGCCTTTAACCATCGCAAGCTCGGACGTTATGCCGATTGGCGTCAGTTTGGCCTCGATATGATCAAAGAAATCCGTCGCCGCGTTGGGCCCGACTACCCCATCATGTACCGCATCGACCTTTCGCTTGCACTCGAGGAAACCTATGACGAGCAGGTCATGAATTCGACCTATCTGGGACGCATGCGCGGCGGCCGTACAGTCGAACAGACCCTGGGTTATATGGAAGAGCTCGTGGCGGCGGGAGTAGACATCTTTGACGTCGACCTTGGTTGCTATGACAACTGGTGGATGCCCCACCCGCCTGCGAGCATGCCCGCAGGCTGCTTCGTTCCCGTGGCGCGCGCCGTTCGAGAGCGCTTTGCCGCCGACAATATCCGCTCCAATGCCGGCCTTCCCGTACCCGTTGTCGCGGTGGGTAAGTTGGGCTACCCCGACATTGCCGAACGCGCCCTTCGCAATGGCGACGCCGATATGATCATGCTCGGACGCCCGCTGCTTGCGGATCCCGAGTGGCCCAACAAGGCGTACGCCGGTCGCGTGGCAGATATTCGCCCCTGCATCGGATGCCAGGAAGGATGCCTCAACGAGTTTGTCGAAGAGGGCCATCCGCAGTGTGCCGTCAATCCACGCTGCAGCTTTGAATACCTCATGCCCCAGACACCCGCTCCCGCCAAAGAACCCAAACGCATAGCGGTGATAGGAGCCGGACCCGCTGGGATGGTCTGTGCGCTAATCGCCGCGCGTCGTGGCCACGACGTAAAGCTCATCGATGCCGAAGATGAACTTGGAGGAAAACTCCTCTCCGCCAGCGCCGCCCGGATCAAGTTCGACCTCGATAACTACCGATCATATCTTGTTCGACAGGTGCGCGAGCAGGCAGAAAAACCCAACGGGAACCTGACACTCGAACTTGGACGGGCAGCACGCGCCGAAGATCTTGCAAAAGCAGGCTTCGACGCAATTGTGTGTGCAACAGGCACTTCCAATGCAATACCGCCCATCCCCGGCCTTACGGAGCTTGCAGCATCGGGCCATGCCGTGCAGGCAACGCAGCTACTGCGCCAACCCGCGCTGCTTGGCAACGCCAAAACCGTCGCCATCATTGGCGGAGGGGCCGTGGGCTGCGAGGTTGCCCAATGGCTCACCGTCGAACACGGCATACCACAGGTCAGCGTAATTGAAATGCTGTCTCACATGATGCAGGGCGCCTGCACGGCAAATCGCGGCCACCTACTCCATGCGCTCAGGGGACGCAATGTGCGACTCTTCAATATGACACGCGTCGAGCGCGCGGAAGTCGGCGGCAAACGCGAGTCTGGAGCCCCATCGAGGTGTGCGCGTCTCCACTTGAGTCGCAACTGCCACAAAAACGTTCCCGACCCCTACGTCTCGTGGTCACCGGTCTTGCCCGAGAACGTCGAAAACCCGCTTGCACCCAAAATCGGCAACGACTGGAAGTCACTCGAGCTAACCTGCGACTTGGTAATCATTGCCTGCGGCGGACACCCCGACGACGCGCTGTTCTACAAACTGCAGCAGACGCACGCCGCTGACGAGCTGCATAACATCGGCGATGGGTTTGCGCCCGGCCGTGTGCTCGAAGCGGTCCGTGCGGCATACCGACTCGGCACCAATATCTAACACGAAAGGATGGGCTCACAGATGAACCTGACCTCCCAACAACAAGCCCTGCTCAACGGCGCCAAGGGCCCCGCCATGGCCAAAGTGGTCAAGACCCTCGTTATGTACGGCGAATGCTTTGGCGCTGAGCGTATGGTTCCCGTGACCGGCGCAAACGGTCATCTTGTCACAAGTTTTGGCCTCTCCATGCTCGGTCCAGTCTATGACCTTATGGATGAGCTGCTGAAAGACGGCGCCCTGTCCGGTCAGTCATTCTCGGTCGACCCGAGGCCCCTCGACCCCGCCGTCCCGGCCAACCCGCTGCAAAAGCTGCTGTTCAAGATTATGTATTCCAAACAAGACGATTATGAGGCACAGCTGCGCAGCATGGGTCTATTGGACAACGATGCTTTCACCTGCACCTGCTACCAGCCCGAGGTTGGCAATCGACCTCGGCGTGGCGACATCCTAAGCTGGGCAGAAAGCAGCGCCGTGGTCTTTGCCAACTCCGTGCTGGGCGCTCGCTGCAATCGCAACTCCGGCATCATCGAGATGTTCGGCTCAATTGCCGGCTTTGTCCCGGAATTCGGCCTGCTCACCGATGAGGGCCGCAAGGCGACCTGGATCATCGAAGTCGACTGTAAGCGCAAGCCCGAAGCGCAAGTGCTTGGCAGCGCCATTGGCATGAAGGTGATGGAAGACGTCCCTTACATTAAAGGCCTCGACCGCTGGCTTGGCCGCGAACTCACACCCGGCACGCAGGACTACCTTAAGGACATGGGCGCCGCCAGCGCATCGAACGGCGCTGTCGGGCTCTACCACGTGGACGGCATCACGCCCGAGGCCGTCGAACAAGGCGAACACCTCATAGCACCAGACGCCCAAATCTATCGCATTGACGACGCCGAGCTGGAACGCATCCGCTCGAGCTACCCCGTTATGTGGAAGAACCCGGGCGCGCGCCCCAAGCTTGCCTTCATCGGCTGCCCCCACCTCTCGTCTGCACAACTCACCCATTGGGCAGACGCCATCTGCGATGGGCTGAGCGCCTCCGGCAAGTGCCGCGTGCAAGTACCCACTGTACTGACCGCCGCCCCATCCGTGGCAGACGCCTTCCGCAAGACTGCGGCATACAGACGCCTCTCGACTACCGGTGCCGTCGTCTCGAGCATCTGCCCGCTTATGTACACCAACAACCCGCTGTGCGGCAGCATGCCCATCATCACCAACTCCAACAAGTTGCGTACGTACTCGGCATCGCGCTACTACACCGACGACGAGGTGCTCGCCTACGTCACCACCGGAAAACCAATCAAATAGGAAGGCGACTCCTCATGGAAAAAATCTTTCACGGCCGCGTCGTTGTCCCCGGAACTGCCCACGCCAAGGCACTTGTCTCTCACGGAGGGCTCAACACACTCGCATCGTTTCAGAAGGCACTGATGTTTGGCGACAAAAAGGCCACGTGTTCCGACCAAAACAATCCCGACTTGTACGGCAAACCTTTGGCGGGATGTGCCTTGTGTCTTCCGCAGACTATCGGCTCCACCACAGGCGGCATGGTGCTCTTCTGCGCCACCAAAATGGGGCGCCAACCCGCATGCCTGCTGTTTTCCAAACCCATTGACAGCCTTGCCGCCGCTGGCGCGATCCTCTCGGGTGTATGGACCGACACCCCCATGCCCACCATTGACAACCTGGGCGATGAGTTTCTCGATGCTGTGTCGACGGGAGACGCCATCACCGTGACCGAAGACGGCACGGTCATCGTCGGCTAAGGCTATCCGACCCGCCGCCCGCAGATGAACAACGTGTTTCGCCATTTCCCACGCGCGGTGCGGGCGATAATCTTGACGTATTCGATATACAACACGAAAGGAGTCCCACCATGGGAGCATCGGTATCGGTCGCACAGGGCGCGCCTCTTGATGCAGGCACCTACAAGGCAGACGAGGCAGCCGTCGAGCGCTTTTGCGAATTGCTGCGCATCCCCACCGTTTCGCGTGAGAACATCGCCGAGCGCGACGATGAGCCCTTCAGCCAGTGGATTCCCACGCTTCAGCGACTTTATCCGCATTTCTTTAAAGTCGCCGAGCTCACACGCGTCGACGACTTTGGCATGCTCCTGCGTTGGCCTGGCGCCGATTCCGCCTTGGACCCCATCGTCATGATGGCGCATCAGGACGTCGTGCCCGTCGAGGGCCAAGACTGGAAGCACGATCCCTTTGGAGCCGAGATCATCGACGGCGAGATCTGGGCCCGCGGATCACTCGACACCAAGTGCATCGTCTCGGCTTTCTTCGAGGCCGCCGAGCATTTGATTGCCCAGGGCTTCGTTCCCCCGCGCGATGTCTGGTTCTTCTCGAGCGACGGCGAGGAAATCGCCACACCTACTGCAACCCATGCAGTGCAGTGGCTTCGCGAGCATAACATCCATCCCTATATGGTGCTCGATGAGGGTGGCGCCGTGGCAACCGACGCCCCGCTCGGCGTCACCGAACCCGTTGCCATGGTAGGCGTGTCCGAGAAGGGCCACGTCGACCTTACCGTCACGGCGCGCGCCGACGGCGGCCATGCCTCTACGCCTGCGGCAAACGATGCCTGCCGTCTTCTCTGCCGCGTATGCGAGACTATCTCGGCCAACCCCGGCAAGCCGCAGCTCACGCCCGCCGTCGAGGCCACGCTGACCGAGCTGGGTGCCCGCAGCATCGCGACGTTTCAGACAATCTTTGGCAACCTCTGGCTCACACGCCCCGCGGTTACCAAGATTATGGCCGCCAGCCCCGAGACCTCAGCCATGCTGCGCACAACCTATGCGCTCACGCAGCTCGAAGGCTCCAACGCGCACAACGTGCTGCCACCGGTCGCTCGCGCCAATTTCAACGTGCGCATCGCTCCGTTCGAGACCATCGCCGATGCCGTTGAGCGCGCTCGCAGGCTCGCCGCTCAGCAGTGCCGCGCCTCGGGCGTAAGCCCCGACCATGTCACCGTCGAAATCAACGAGGCGATTCCCTACACCGAGCCCGCGCCCATCTCGCCTTACGAAGACGATGCCGCCTTCAACTACATCCATCGCTGCGTGTCTGGTGTCTATCCCGAGGCCGGCTTTGCCCCCTACGTGCAAAACTCCTGTACCGACTCGCGCGAGTTCAACGAGATCTGCGATCGCGTCTACCGCTTCTGCGGCTTTATCTACTCGGGCGAGGCGCGCAAGCTCATCCATGCCGCCAACGAACGCATCGGCGTCGACGTCTACAAGCGCGGCATCGAATTCTATGTGGCGTTTCTTGCCAACCTTAAACAACTGTAGGACAGGAGGGCCGATAGCGCCCCTCCCCGCTTTTACCGACCAGGAGAACCAGCATGACCCAACCAAATCTTAAGCGGGCGGCCCGGCTCGACACCAAGGCCGTCGCCCTCGCCTCCCTACCCTTTATGGGCATGATCAGCTTTTGGCAGGTCTACGACGGCATCGTTCCCAAGATGCTCACAGGGACCTTTGGCCTATCCAACTCGCTCACCGGCGCGATCATGGCCATCGATAATGTCTTTGGCCTGTTCCTGCTTCCGCTCTTTGGCATCCTCTCGGACCGCTGCGCAAGCAAACTCGGGCGTCGAACGCCCTTTATCTTGGGCGGCTCCGCGGTGGCAATGCTCTCCGTCCCGCTCATCGCGATCGCCAACAACATGGGCAGCCTACCTCTGCTCATTGGCGCGATTATCCTCACGCTTTTGGCAATATGCGCCTACCGCACCATGACGGTTGCCATTGTGGCCGATATTACGCCTCGCCCACTTCGAACCAAGGCGGACTCAATCGAAAAGATCGTCGGCTATGCGGGAACGGGTCTTATGCTCGTCGCCATCTCGGTCATGGTTCCCAAGGCCGACAAACCTGATTATCTTCCGCTCTTTATCTTGCAGGCCGCCTTTATCCTCGTGTCAGCCGTTGTCTACGGTATCTTTGTCCGTGAGCCCGCCCTCGTCGAAAAGATGCGCGAGAAATCGCTGTCAATGGGCATCGACGAGGATCAGATTGACAAAGACGACTCCCCCGAGGCCGGCGGTAAGGAACGCGTTGCAGACACCGACGTGCGTCGCTCCATCATCATGCTGCTCGCCGCAACGTTTTTCTACTACATGAGCTATAACGCCATGACCACCAATATCAGCCGTTATGCCGATTTGTTCTATGGCATGGAGGGCGGTTCCTATGCCATCATCAATATCGTGACGATTGCAGGCGCGCTGCTAAGCTACGTACCCCTGGCAAACCTTTCGCTCAAAATCGGCCGCAAAAAGGTCGCCCTGGGCACCGCCGTCATCATGGTTTTGTGCCCCGCGCTTCTTTGGCTGGCACCCGGCTTCTCGCCCGTGTTGTACGGCGTCTTTTTGTTGATGGGCGTCGCGCTGGGCGGCGTGGACCTGTGCGTGTACACGATGATTCTGGAGTGTTGCAGCTCCCAAAGCGTGGGCCGCTACTCCGGTTACTACTACACCGTGAGCATGGCGGCTCAGGTGGCGACGCCGATTCTCTCCGGCATCGTTATGGACGTGGCGCCGTCGATGCTCTTCGCCTACATCACGGCAATGGGCATGATTATGGCCGCGAGCATTGCCGCCGCCAAGCACGGCGATGCTATCTTGATCGACGAGGTCGCTCGCCGCGAGGCAGCCGAGTAAGACCGAATTGACTACCGAGCGAAAGGGGCCGGATAGGCAAAGTGCCCATCCGGCCCCTTTTCGGTTCATCCTCAAAAAGGCAATCGAAGCCTACCCCACCGTGACGGATTCCCCGGTAAAGGTGCTAATGAGCAGCAGGATAAAGAACGCCAAGTAACTGATGCTCAGCAGATAGGCAATAACCAAAAAGATGGTCCATCCAACATTGGTTTTACCGTCGGCACGGCGTTGCTCGCGATTGCGGCAGAGCCAAATCGTCACGCCAATAGCCACAATCAACAGCACGAGCGCCGCTGCGGCCAGCCCGGCAAGCGCAAACATCACGCCAATGCTCACAGCAATAACCGGGAGCAGCAGCAAGCCGCACCCGCACCCACCAGGACTATACACGGCAGTCTGTCGGCGTCGTTCCATCGTCACTCCAACCTCAACATCTTTGAGCGCTACAACGCAACGGCCTGCTGAACGGGAACGATCTTATCCAGTTCCGGTTCGATGCGCCTCTTCTCTGCCTCAAGGTCAAACGCCATCTGGGCTCGAAGCCAATAGCCATCCATCAGGCCAAAGTAGCGGCAAAGGCGAAGGTCGGTGTCGGCCGTCACGCGACGCCTTCCCAAGATAATCTGCCCAATGCGTTGAGCCGGAATCCCGGTCTCCTTAGCAAGGCGATATTGAGAAATGCCCATAGGGGCAAGAAATTCCTCTTTGAGAAGCTCGCCAGGAGTCACCGGCGGCAGCAAATCGGACGCAGTCTCATCACTTGTGATAATCGACGATTTCGACATTCCAAGCCATCCCCTGTCTCCACTCAAAACAGACCCGATAGCGCTCATTGACACGGATACTATATTGACCGGCGCGATCGCCCTTCAACGCTTCAAGACGATTGCCTGGCGGAACGCGAAGATCATCAAGCGAAGCGCAGATCTGCAGTTGGCGAATCTTCCTCAAGGCGACCCGCTCAAAAGGAATGAACTTCCTAATCCGCACACCCATTGCAAAGCGTTCAGTGTCTTCATCTTTATACGATGCAATCATAGTATCGCCTTACGTTAATAACGTCAAACGTTTCTATAGACTTACATCTCTATTATACCGTACATCTGTTCGTATATTCTAGAGCAAACATCCCTCGTCAATTAACCAAGCGAAAGCAATCGTTTGTAGACATCGAGGCCTTTGAGCAGGACTTCCTCGTCAAAGAGCATGGTATCAGTGTGAAGGGCACTCATCGCATAGGCTGGGCAGCCATCAGCGTCAATCGGGTTTTCTTGCCCCTCTGGCACACCCGTGCCCAGCAAGAAGAACACACCCGGCAGATGGCGCTGATAGAAAGCGAAGTCCTCGGCAATCAGCAAAGGCTCATTCACGAGCTGCAGCTCGGGCAAAGCAGGCGCGACATTGGCAAATAGCTCGGGGTCGTTGTCAACCGGCGGATAGCCCTCGGCAAAGTCAAGATCGTACGTGCATCCCGTTGCAGCGCATGCCTCATCAAGCACGCGGTGCACGCCCTCGCGTGCACGGTCGAACATGTCGTCTGTAAACACACGCAGGCTGCCGGCAACATGGGCCTCCCCCGCCACCGCGTTGCAGACGGTGCCGGCCTGCAGCAGGCCGAACTTACCAATGCAGGGCTCGTCGGCACCCAACTCGTCCATCAATTCGCGCTCGGCGACCAAGAACTTGGCAGCCGCCAGCGACGCATCGTGTGATTCGTTTACGGGAACGCCGTAAGTCTTGGCGATATGGATACTTGTCCCGTGAATGCGCACGTGCGTCTCACTCGAGCGCGCCAGCAATGGACCGGAGCAGCTCGCCAACGTGTTTGCAGGCAGGTCGGGCCATACGTGGAACCCGAAGATGCGATCTGCCCCATAGCGCTCGAATACGCCGCTCTCACACACCGTCTTGGCGCCACCGGTCGTTTCCTCGGCCGGCTGAAACACAAAGAGCACGTTGCGCTTGATGGCACCCGGCTGCTCACGAATCGCTCGGTCGACAAAAGTCGCCGCCGCGAGCGCCATGGCCATGTGACCGTCGTGACCGCACGCATGCATCTTGCCGGGATGCGTCGAGGCAAAGGCCGCGCCCGTTGCCTCCGCGATGGGCAGGGCATCCATGTCGGCGCGAATCGCCGTAGCATGCGCGGCGCCCGTACCGGCATCGAAGAAAGCGCAGACACAGCTGGGACACGGATGGGTCACCTCGCAGGCGAGCGGCCTCAACACGCCCTCAATATAAGCGATAGTCTGTGGAAGATCGAAGTCGAGCTCCGGGATCCTGTGCAAGTCGCGCCGATAGCGACGGAGTTCTTGGAGCTCGGTCATAAAGGTTCCTTTCATAGGTGCGCGCCAGTTGCCATCTTATTGTGCCGCAAGATTGCCGCACCCTTATTTCCAGCATATCCCTGCATTTTTTAAACGTTATATACGAATACTCTTGTTTGGTAAAGTGCAACGTGGTAGGGTCGTTACCACTTGATAGAGGCGCGGGCACGATGAGCCGCGGGCGAGCCGGCAGGCTTTGACCCCGTGGGGAGGCGAAACCCGCCGAACTGGGCTTTTCGGGCACGAACAACCTGGTGGGCCTGCGGGAAACACCCGCAGGACTGTCTGCAGCAATGCGGGAGCGCTATCCGGACATTGGGTCCACGCTATGCGGATTCGATGCGCAGATGGCGCCGTCTGGATAGCGAGGTTTACGAGACATGGCATTGACCCCCAACGAGGCATATGCGGCCAAGCAGCCGTTTGTGGACAAGGAGACGCTCGAGCATATCGTCGAGCAATTCCCCACGCCGTTTCATCTATATGACGAGGCGGGCATCCGCCGCAACATGCAAGAGGTGCGCGAGGCCTTTGCATGGAACCCGGGCTTTAAGGAATACTTTGCCGTCAAGGCCAATCCCAACCCGGCGCTCATCTCCATTCTCAACGAATACGGCTGCGGCTGCGATTGCTCGAGCTATACCGAGCTCATGATCGCCCGCTCGCTGGGCATCACGGGACACGACATCATGTTCTCGTCCAACGACACGCCAGCTGCCGACTTTGAGCTCGCCGACAAGCTGGGCGCCATCGTCAACTTTGACGACATCAGCCACATCGAATTCTTTGAGCGCGTTGCGGGGCCCATCCCCAAGACGGTCAGCTGCCGCTTTAATCCGGGCGGCCTGTTCCAGCTCTCCAACGGCATCATGGATAACCCCGGCGACTCCAAATACGGCATGACCACCGAGCAACTCTTCGAGGCCTTCCGCATGCTCAAGGCCAAAGGCGCCGAGGACTTTGGCATCCACGCATTCCTTGCCAGCAACACCGTCACCAACGACTACTACCCCAAGCTCGCGCGCATCCTCTTTGAGCTTGCCGTGCGCCTGGAGCGTGAGACCGGCGCACACGTCGCCTTCATCAATCTATCCGGCGGTGTCGGTATCCCCTACCTGCCCGAGCAGCAGGCCAACGACATTCACGCCATCGGCGAGGGGGTGCACACGGCCTACGACGAAATCCTTGTTCCCGCCGGTATGGGCGATGTGGCCATCTGCACCGAGATGGGTCGCTTTATGATGGGGCCCTACGGCTGCCTGGTCACCAAGGCTATCCACGAAAAGCAGATCTACAAGGACTATATCGGTGTTGATGCGAGCGCCGTAGATCTGATCCGTCCTGCCATGTATGGCGCCTACCACCACATTACGGTGATGGGTCAGCCGGGTGGCGCCGACAAGACCACAGCACCCGTTACGGACACCTACGACATCACGGGCAACCTATGCGAGAACAACGACAAGTTCGCCATCGATCGCGAGCTGCCGCATATCGACATGGGTGATGTGCTCGTGATTCACGACACCGGCGCGCATGGCTACTCCATGGGCTACAACTACAACGGCCGTCTGCGCTCCGCCGAGGTGCTGCTGCGTCCCGATGGCTCGGCCGACCTCATCCGCCGTGCCGAGCGCCCGGGCGATTATTTTGCCACGCTCGACGTGCTGCCGAGCGGCCGAGAGCTGCTGGCCAAGTCGCGCGCCGAAAGTGCCCGCCGTCGTGCCCAAGACGAGCGCCTGGCAGTCGCCGCCCAATGGAACAAACGCATCCAGATTGCGGCCGCGAAGGAGAAGAACATGGACATCCGCAATCTTGAGGGCTCAATCGTCGCCCTCGTCACGCCGTTTAAAAAGGACGGCAGTGTCGACTTTGACGCGCTCGAGCACCTTATCGATTTCCACCTGCAAAACGGCACCGACGCCATCCTCACCCTGGGCACCACCGGCGAGAGCGCCACGATGACCGACGACGAGGACAACTCCGTTGTCGCCGCCGTGGTCAAGCAAGTTGCAGGACGCGTCCCCGTCATCGCCGGCTCGGGCTCCAACTCCACGCAAACCATGCTCACCAAGTCGCTCACCTACCAAGGCCTGGGCGCCGACGGTCTGCTGCTCATTACCCCCTACTACAACAAGTCCAATGAAGAGGGTATCTATCAGCACTTTAAGACCGTCGCCGATGCCGTGGACATCCCCTGCATCCTGTACAACATTCCCGGCCGCTGCGGCTGCGGCATCAGCGAGCGCAACGTAGAGCGCTTGGCCGCGCACCCCAACATCATGGGTATTAAGGAGGCCTCGGGCAACGTCGCCTACGCGGCCAAGATCGCCCACCTGCTGTCCGACGACTTCCGCATGTACTCGGGCGAGGACGCACTTACCGTGCCGCTCATGAGCCTGGGCGCTTCGGGCACCATCAGTGTATGGGCTGACGTTCAGCCGCAGCTCGTGCATGACATGTGCCGCGCCTATTTGGACGGTGACGTGGCGCGCGCACGCGATATCCAGATTGCCGGCCAGCCGCTCATCAATGCCCTCTTTAGCGAGGTCAACCCCATCCCCGTCAAGGAAGCGCTCGCTCAGATGGGTATGATCGAGACAAACTACCGCATGCCGCTATGCCCCATGGCAGACGACACGCGCGCTGCACTTACCGATGCTCTGAAGGGAGCTGGTCTGCTTGATTAAGACCGTCATTATGGGAACGGGCCGCATGGGCTCGCTCATCCGCACCACCGCTGAGGGCGTTGTCGACGCCGCCGGTCAGCCCGTTTTTGATATCGTCGCCCAGATCGGTTTTGATCTGTCCGAGCTCGAGAGCGCCCCGGCAGCCGACGTCATCATCGACTTCTCGAACGTCGTGACCTTCGATGCCGTCGTCGCCTATGTCGAGCGCACGGGTGCCGCGTTGGTCTCGGGCACCACGGGCTACACACCCGATCAGATGGACCGCCTGCGCGAGCTGGGTCAGAACGCCCGCGTCATGCACTCCGGCAATTACTCCATCGGTATCGCAGCCCTGCGTCATCTGGTAGCACAGGCCACACGCGAGCTGCCCGGCTTTGACTGCGAGATCGTCGAGACGCACCACAACCAAAAGGTCGACGCCCCGAGCGGCACGGCCAAGCTGCTACTCGACGCCATCGTCGAAGCTGAGCCCGAGGCAGGCTACCACCCCGTCTATGGCCGCGAGGGCATGTGCGGCGCGCGTGACCCCAAGGAGATCGGTATGCACTCGCTGCGCGGCGGCACCGTCGCCGGCGTGCACGAGGTGAGTTTCTTTGGCCAGGACGAGGAGGTCACGCTCACCCACCGCGCCACGAGCCGCCAGATCTTTGTCAACGGCGCCTTGGCGGCCGCGCAGAAGCTCGTCACCCGCGAACCCGGCTTCTATACGTTCGACCAGGTCATGTTTGCCTAACCAGGAATCAACCGAATCCACCCAAAGGAGAGATAGCAAATGAGCAACGCAGCCGAGATGGATGCACAGGAGATTATCAACTACATCGCCACCGCGCCCAAAAAGACGCCCGTCAAGCTGTACGTGCGCGAAAAGCCCGGCATGAAGGTCCAGTGGGGCAATGCGCACGTCTACGGCGGTCGTCGTGGCAAGACCGTCTTTGGCGACTGGGATGAGCTCAAGGCCATCCTCGATGCCAATGCCGACTCCATCGACTACTACGACGTAGAGAATGACTGCCGCAACTCCGCCGTCCCCATGCTCGACCTTAAGGGCATCAACGCCCGCATTGAGCCGGGCGCGATCGTCCGCGACCGCGTCGAGATCGGCGACCGCGCCGTCATCATGATGGGCGCCATCATCAACATCGGCTCCGTTATCGGCGAGGGTTCCATGATCGATATGGGCGCCGTCCTGGGCGGCCGCGCAACCGTGGGCAAGAACTGCCACATCGGCGCCGGCACCGTACTGGCAGGCGTCGTTGAGCCCGCGAGCGCCACGCCCGTCATCATCGAGGATGATGTCATGATTGGCGCCAACGCCGTGGTCCTGGAGGGCGTGCGCGTGGGCAAGGGCGCCGTCGTGGCGGCCGGTGCCGTGTGCGTCGAGGACGTCCCCGCCGGCGCCGTCGTGGCCGGTGTCCCCGCCCGCGTCATCAAGATGCGCGATGAGAAGACCGACAGCAAGACCGGCCTCGAAGAGAGCTTACGTCAACTCTAGGGTTACGCGGTTTTACCAAACCGCGTAACTAGTTGACGCTACAAACGACCCAGAGCGGCAATCTGACGTTCAATCGTAGGGCATGACCAGAAGGTCAATGCCCTCCTCTTTCACGTCACCTTGTTCGCTCTGGGTCGTTTTCGCTGACGCATGCTCAACCTGCAACGTAATTCAGCCCCAAGCAAAAAAGGCCGAAACCCCATCCAGGGCTTCGGCCTTCGTTTTCCCGCTGCAGGCGTAACGCAACTTATCGATTCTCGATGCTGCCGATATTCTTGAGCTCGATGGAGATGAGGCCGTTGGGCTCGTTGACAAACTCGATGTACTCGGAGTTCGAACCCATCTCGGCCGGGAAGCTGATCTCGATACCCGTGTCGGTACGGATCTTGTGATTGCGCACTGCCGCGCGTTCGACCTGTTTGCGCTCCACGGGCACACGCTCAGGCACCTTCTCCTCGGTCAGTGCGGCGCGCACACTCTCCTTGATAACCGGTTCGTCCTCAAAGACCTCGTCGACGATATCCCAAGGCGGCAGTTCCTCGTCATCCTCAACCTTCTCGGCAACGGCAGCCTTAACCTTAGCGAGCGCTACAGCCGTGTTGGCACCGTGCTCCTCGGCGACTTCCTCGACCACACGCGTCACGGTGTCGATGACCTCCTTGCCCGATACGCCCGTGTCGCACTGCAGCAGGCCATCGGGGATAAGCATACGGTCCTCGCCGGCAATCTTGCGCTTCTTGTCCACGTAGCCGATCTCCATGGTACTCGCGCGCACGATGGCATAGCTCGGCACCTTTTGCGAGGGGTTCGGCAGAATGGCGTAGTGGCGCGCGATGTCGTTGCGCACCTCCCCCTCCTCGCGGCCCACTTCGTGCATAAAAGCCTGCTTGGAGCCCAGCAGCATCACGGCAAACCAGCGGGCATCCTCATCGTCGTCAAAATCGGCCACGAGCACGTCGGTGGACTCGGCTTTCTCGGCTTTGGTGAGCTCGGAGGAAATAAACTCCGCAATCTGCTGCGACAGGTCCACGAACTCGCGCTCGCCAAAGAAATAGCCCTTGAGCTCGCCGCCAAACGCAGAGTTCTCGGCAAACGTGGCGCGTTTATTGTCGGCCGAGGTACGTGCGCGGCGCAGATGCGTGGTCACGAAGTTGCGCACGGTACGACTCTCGATATCGAGCTCGCGCTGGCTCATAACATTGACGGCGGAGTCAAAGTTCAGGATATGCAGAATCGCGTGATTGATTTTCATATACGGCATTCCGTTCTAGATCGATTTCGGCACGAACCAGTATAGCGGTCGAGCCCGCCCCAGGCGCATCGAAGATCGGCACATCGGGGACAGGTTGCTTTGCACCAATGGCTAGCGCAGGAGCTCGGACTGCCAAGCCTCGAGCTGTTCTGCCAAACTCTTGCCGGCAGCGGGCATGTCGATCTGAGGGCGTTTGGGCAGCAGTGCGCATTTAAGGATTGCCGCAATGGTCTGCGAGACAAAACGACGTGTATCCTTGTCAAAGCCCTGCGCAGCCTGGAGCATCACGGGCAGGCTCTCGCGCAGATTCCCAGCGATATCCGCAAACCGCTCAGCACCCGTAGCCTCAAACACGGAAAACAACGCATCTACAAAACGCTCGCGCTCGCTAGGCGACACTGCAAGCAGCATCTCGCGAATGGAGCCATCAACGTATCGAGCACCGGCGGACAGGCGCTCACAGTACACGAAGTCGCGACCATCAACCACCCAGCTAAAGGGATTGTGCTGCAGCAGGCTGAACTCGGTGCTCTCAACGATGGCATAGTCCTCCTGCGTCTCGAACATCATGCCAAAGATCGACGACCGAGGTAGCGTCTTGTCGATTCGACCGGAAAGATCGGCAAAGGCGTTGCCGTTCAGAAACTCCTCGACGAAGCCCGGACCATCATGGGAATACGCCCGTTCGATTCGCTCACGGGCGACATCGGAGCACATCGCCGCACCGTACACCGCAAGGTTTCCACCCTTGGAATGACCTCCGCACAAAAGCGGCCCGTCAATCGCATCCGCCGCCTCGTCCACATAACGCGCCGCGGATTCCTGGGCCGGCACAGGACACCGGAACGCCATGTTGAAGTCCTCTTTCCAGCCCACAATCGTGCTGTCGGTCCCCCGGAAGGAAAGATAACTAAACCCCGCCGGAAACCGGAACGTCATGGCTGCAAACTGCTCCGTCGCCACCACATCGCTCACGGCACGATAGCCGCAAACGTGCACGCCACGGTAGCGAGGACTTGCTGCCACGGCCTCCAGCAAGGAACGGCTCCCCTCCGGATCCCACAGGTCGCCAATCATGTCTTGGTAGCACTCGGCACGCAGCAGCTCGCGTACGTCTAGGCCCTGCCAGTTCGTCAGCTCCGCCATATCACCCGGCAAACGCAAATAGGATAACCACGCAAAGACCAGGCTATCCACCGCACAGAACGGCCGCTCCTCAAACGGATCAAACGTGGTCTGGGCATAGGTCAAAAAATTAGGCGAATCCGACATGGCCCTCCCATCAACTATGGTGCATTGGGATGGTGCATTGGGGTCAGGTTACTTTGCACCAAAAAGGCGCCCGGGCCGTGTGGACCCGGACGCCTTCATTGTAGCTTTTCGCTCCAGCGAGCTTGTTTTAGCAGGAGAAATCGACGCTGTCGATGATGTCCTTGAGGGCCTTGGCGGAGACGGTGAGCTCATGCTGCTCGTCATCGTTCAGCGGCACGGGGACGCGGCAGACAACGCCGTCGCGGCCAACGACAGTCGGCATGGAGATGGCAAGATCGGACAGGCCATACTCGCCCACCATGAGCGAGGAGACAGGCAGAACGGTCTGCTCATCGCGCATGACGGCGGTGCAGATGCGCTTGACGGCCATGGCGACGCCATAGTAGGTGGCGTGCTTCTTCTCGATGATGGTGTAGGCGGAGTTCTTGACGTCCTCGGCGATGCGCTTCTCGGCAGCCTCATGCTCCAGGTGGCCGTGAAGCTCGCAGAAGGTGTTCAGCGGAACGCCGGCAACCTGAGCGCTGGACCAAGCGACAAACTCGGAGTCGCCGTGCTCGCCCATGACATAGGCCTGGACATCGCGCGGGTCAACCTCGACGTGGGCACCAAGCATCTGCTGCAGGCGGCCGGTGTCGAGCACGGTGCCGGAACCGATGACGTGGCCCTCGGGCAGGCCGGACATCTTGATGGCGGCGTAGGTCAGAACATCGACCGGGTTGGAGACGATGAGCAGAATGCCGTCGAAGCCGGACTTCTTAATCTCGGGAATAATGGACTTAAAGATGCTGACGTTCTTGTTGACCAGGTCCAGGCGGGTCTCACCGGGCTTCTGGGCAGCGCCAGCAGTGACGACGATCATGGCGGCGTCGGCGACATCGGAATAATCGCCGGCGTAAATCTTCATCGGCTCGGCAAACGTCATGCCGTGCGCGATATCCAGGGCCTCGCCCTCGGCGCGGTTCTTGTCCACGTCGATGAGGACCATCTCGGAGAACAGACCACTCTGCATCAGCGCGAACGCCGAAGACGAACCGACGAAACCGCAGCCGACGATAGCGACCTTCTTCTCGTTAACCATTAGAAACTCCCATCTCTCTCCACAAACAAGCCGCCCGGGAACGACCCGAGCGGCTTGTCGTAATCCCAATACATCCAATCGGGACTTTGATTATGCTCCTATTCGCAGCCAAAAATCGACCGTTTACCGAAATAGTTTGCAGGATTCGTAAAATAACTGCACGAAATCGGTTTCGAGCTATTGACGAGCCAAAATACCTTTCTAATACAGGCCCGCCTCGCGAATGGCCTCGACAGCCAAAGCGATCTGGTCGGGCGGCAGGACCAGCGCCATGCGCACGTGCCCTTCGCCCGAAGGACCAAAGCTCGCGCCCGGCGTCACCACAACGCCGGCCTTCTCCATAAGCTCCTCGCAAAACGCCATGGAATCGGTGCGACCACCGGGAAGCTTGGCCCACACAAACATAGAGCCATGCGCGTTGGGACGCTCCCAGCCCAGGCCCTCAAGACCGTCGCACAGGGCATCACGGCGCTCCTGGTACTTCAGACGCTGCGCCTCGACCTCATCGCGCGGACCGTTCAGGCAGGCGATAGCAGCCTTCTGGATCGGGAAGAACATGCCAAAATCGATCTGGCTGCGCAGCTTGGCAAAGGCAGAGACCACGTCCTCGCGGCCGACCAAAAAGCCGATGCGGGCACCGGTGACGTTAAACGACTTGGAAAGCGAGAAGAACTCGACGCCCACCTCGAGCGCGCCGGGATACTGCAAGAAGCTGCCGCCCGGCTCGCCGTCGAACACGATGTCGGAGTATGCGTTGTCGTGAACGATCAACAGGTCGTGCTCGCGGGCGAAAGCGATGATCTCCTCGTAGATCTCGGGCGCGCCCACCGAACCCACCGGGTTGGCGGGCAGCGACACGATCATGTACTTGGCACGATCGGCCACCTCGGGATCGATGCCCGCCACATAGGGCAGGTAATTGTGCTCGGCAACCAGCGGATAGTACTCGAGCTTGGCATCGGCGATCTTGGCACCCGCCTCAAAGACCGGGTAGCACGGATCGGGAACCAAAATAGTGTCACCCGGATCGAGCAGGGCCAGGCCCAAATGGCCCACGCCCTCCTGCGTGCCGTTGCACGACTGCACCATGGACGGCGTAATGCCGGAGACACCAAAGCGACGCTCATAGTAATCGCACACGGCCTGCTTGAGTTCGGGCAGGTCGCGCAGGGCGTACTTCCACATCTCGGGATCTTGGGCTGCCTGCGTGAGCGCCTCGACCACGTGGTCGTACGGCTTAAAGTCGGGCGTGCCCACGCTCATGTTGTAAATGGTCTTGCCCTGAGCCTTCAGCGCGAGCAGTTTGTTGTTGAGCGAGGCGAAGACCTCCGCGGCAAAGCGGTCGAGACGCTGCGAGGCCTGCATGGTGCCACCTTCCGATACAAAAAACGCGGCGCGCCGACAAGAGCGCCGCTGGATACGGGTCATTAGATTGCAAAAGTGTAACGCTTGCAACCCCCGTATTGGTTCAATTTAGCCAACCTTAGTCAATCGGATTGAGCGCGTCGATCTGCGCAAGCCACAAACGTGAGCTGGCGTCACTCGGCATACGCCAATCGCCGCGCGGGCTGAGCGTCACCGAGCCCACCTTGGGACCATCGGGCAGACAGCTGCGCTTAAACTGCTGGGCAAAGAAGCGACGGTAGAACGTACGTAGCCACGTGTGGACGGTCTTAGCGTCGTAGACGCCCTCGAAGCTCTTGAGCGCCATGCGGTAGATCTTGCCCGGCTCAAAGCCAAAACGCAGCAGGTAGTAGAGGAAGTAGTCGTGCAGCTCGTACGGGCCCACCAAATCCTCGGTCTTCTGTGCAATCTCGCCGTCGCCCGTGGGCGGCAGAAGTTCGGGGGACACCGGCGTATCGAGGATATCGAGCAAGACCTCGGCAATGCGCCCGCCAAAGACATCGGCGGCATAGCGCACCAAGTGACGCACGAGCGTCTTGGGCACGCTCGCGTTGACGGCGTACATACTCATGTGGTCGCCGTTGTAGGTCGCCCAGCCGAGCGCCAGCTCCGACAGGTCGCCGGTGCCGATGACAAAACCGCCAGCCTGGTTGGCCAAGTCCATCAGAATCTGCGTACGCTCGCGGGCCTGGCTATTCTCGTAGGTCACGTCCTGAACTGCCGGGTCGTGCTCAATGTCCTTGAAGTGCTGCTCCACAGCCGCGTGGATCGAAACCTCGCGGAAGCTCACGCCCAGGTCGCGGGCAAGCGACTCGGCATTCGACTTGGTGCGATGCGTCGTGCCAAAGCCGGGCATGGACACGGCCGTGATACCCGTGCGCGGCAGCCCCAGCGCATCGAAGGCACGCACGGTCACAAGCAGCGCCAGCGTGGAGTCCAGGCCGCCCGAAAGGCCGATGACCGCAGCCTTGGTACCCGTGTGGGCAAGGCGGGTCTTGAGGCCCGCA
Source organism: uncultured Collinsella sp. (assembly GCA_900549085.1). Lineage (GTDB taxonomy): Bacteria > Actinomycetota > Coriobacteriia > Coriobacteriales > Coriobacteriaceae > Collinsella. Next base: position 38,273 of record URMO01000013.1, read on the forward strand.
GTCTGCAGATCGAGGATCGTCTCGCAGCGCTCTGCCAAGTCGCCGTGGTCGGCCGGCACAAAGGGCGCGCGGGGGAAGACACGGTCAATGTCGAGTGCATCGCGCAGGACAGGCTCGTCTGCCAGCACGCCCTCAAACGAAAACTCAACGGTTGTGGCCTCCGGCGCATCGTCCGTGCGCGTCCACGTCGTCGAGCGACGGCGCTCGGCAACCAGACGGTCGAGGTCGACATCGGCAACCGCTATATCGCAGGTAAGGAGCTTCGTCGCCGCCAGCTTAGAGCCGTTTTCGTAGACGAGGTTCTCGCCCGCAAAGACCATATCGGTCGTGGACTCGCCCTCACTCGCATCCGCGTAGGCATAGGCGCAGTACAGGCGCGCACTCTGATTGGAGATGAGGCTGCGGCGATAGTCTGCCTTACCGATAATCTCGTCCGAGGCCGACGGGTTGAGGATCACCGTCGCACCGGCAAGCGCCATCTCGGTCGAAGGGGGCGCCGGCACCCACAGGTCCTCGCAAACTTCAACGCCCAGCACCAGGTCCTCGGCGCCCTCATCACAGCAGCGGTAGACAAGCCCCGAACCCAGCGGAACCGGACCCTGACCGGCAAACTCGACCCACACAGGATCTGCAGGCGCCGGAGCAAACCAGCGGCGCTCGTAGAACTCGCCATAGTTGGGCAGATACTTCTTGGCCGTGAGGCCCAAAAGCTCGCCCGCGCAGCACACGGCGGCGCAGTTGTAGATGTTTTCTGCCACCGCAACGGGCAAGCCAACGGTAAAGACAATCGGCAGCTCACGAGTCTCGTCGAGGATATGCACCAGAGCAGCCTCGCAGGCATGCAGCAGCGTGCGATTATGGAACAGGTCGGCCGCGGTATAGCCGCACAAGTTGAGCTCGGGCAGCACCAGCGCGCGAACGCCGCGCTCGGCAGCCTCGCGAACAGCCGCCAGCGCAACCTCGGCATTGCCCTCGACATCGGCCACGCGAATCCGCGGCGAGGCCGCCGCCACACGCAAAAAGCCATCAGACTGAGAAAGGTGAAGATTCATAAGAATGCTCCCGTGCGTAGACGCCATTCAACACAATTAGCAAGCCCTATTGTAGTTCAACCGCCGGGCGCAACCGCATCCCACCAACATGGTGAGCTATTGATGAGTTGATGGTATCTGTTAAATGTCACGTACGATTCACATCTGGTGGGTACCCTGATGGCTACACGAAACGAAGTAGATTTACACCGGGAGGACCCCGTATGACAACCAAGTACACCGACGCGCCACGCACGCGTGTCAGGACGCCGGCGTCGCTCAAC
>URMO01000014.1 GCA_900549085.1 uncultured Collinsella sp.
GGCTCGTGCGGAACTCGCGATCGACCTTATGCCCCGCCCCTCGGGACTAAGGATACATGGTAGAGGCGCTTGTGCTGCAAAATTCATCGGCTGGTGAAGCAGCGAAGGCTCATATCGAAATATCTTCACCACCGGGTAATTAAAAAAGAAGTACCGCTTGGGGGCGGTACTTCTTTTGAAAGCACGTATGTTGTTCTGACCTTAGCGGATCTAAATTAGAGGCCGCAGGCTGCTTTGAGTTCTTCGACTCGGTCGGTCTTCTCCCAGGTGAAGTCGGGGTCTTCGCGGCCAAAGTGACCGTAGGCTGCCGTCTTCTCATAGATGGGGCGGCGCAGGTCCAGGTCGCGGATGATGGCGCCCGGGCGCAGGTCGAAGGTCTTCTCCACGGCCTCGACGATCTTGTCCTCGGCAACATGTGCGGTGCCAAAGGTGTCGACCATGATCGACAGCGGCTTGGATACGCCGATGGCGTAGGCCAGCTCGACTTCGCAGCGGTCGGCAAGGCCGGCGGCGACTACGTTCTTAGCGACCCAGCGTGCGGCGTATGCGGCGGAGCGATCGACCTTGGTGCAGTCCTTGCCGCTAAAGGCGCCGCCGCCGTGACGGCCGTAACCGCCGTAGGTGTCGACGATGATCTTGCGGCCGGTCAGACCCGTGTCGCCCATGGGGCCGCCTACGACAAAGCGGCCGGTGGGGTTCACATAGATGTCGGCGCCGTCCCACGGCATGTTCTCGGCAGCCATGACGGGAGCGATGACATGCTCGATGAGGTCGTCCTTGATCTTGCCCATGTCCTCGATCTCGGCAGCATGCTGCGTGGAGATGACGATGGTCGTGACCTCCACAGGCTTGCCGTCCTCGTAGCGTACCGTGACCTGGGTCTTGCCGTCGGGGCGCAGATAGGGCAGGGTACCGTCGTGGCGCACGGCGGACAGGCGCTCCGCCAGGCGGCTTGCCAGGTAGTGCGGCATGGGCATGAGAGTTTTGGTCTCGTTGGAGGCGTAGCCGAACATCATACCCTGGTCACCGGCACCGATAAGATCGATCGGGTCGGTGGTGGCGCCGGTCTGGGTCTCAAATGACTCGTCGACGCCCTGGGCGATATCGGGTGACTGCTCGTGGATCAGGCTCATAACGCCGCAGGTATCGCAGTCAAAACCGAACTTTGCACGGTTGTAGCCGATGCGGCGGATGACGCCTCGGGCAATTTCCTGCACGTCGACGTAGGCCTGGGTGCGGATCTCGCCGGCGACGATGACGGTGCCGGTGGTCACGAGGGTCTCGCAGGCGCAGCGAACGTTCTCGACATTGGCGGGCACGCCGTTGGGCGCAATGTAGCCCTGCTCCTGCAGCTCTATTTCTTTGGCGAGGATTGCGTCGAGGACGGCATCGCTGATCTGGTCGGCGATCTTATCGGGATGGCCTTCGGTCACCGATTCCGACGTAAACACAAAGGACCCCTGCTGGGGCGGGATGGAACGAAGTTCTTCTGACATGATTGTCCTTTCAAAAACGTGTCCCGGCGACCGTTACCATTCCGCCGAGCTCTCTATGCAAGGGCACATCATAGCGCGTTAAACGAATATTCACACCCTTTCCGCACCTGCCGGGGTAGCTAATTGGGGCGGGGGCTTTTTGCCGACTCCGGGTGTCTGTCATAGGGGGATAATTTTTGGGGGATGACTTTTCTGCGACGGGGATGAAATAATCATTGAGTACCTAATGATTATTTCATCCCCGTCCCAGAAAAATCATCAGGTTGATGGAGCGTAAAAGTAGTCAAAAAAGCCCCGTCCCAAATTAGCTACCCCAATGACTAGGTCGATGCCCTTTGTGCGGAGGTCGCATTGTTGCTTTATACTGGTGCGGTTAGACATCCATCCTGCAATCGAGGAGATATCAATGGCATCAGACGTTCGCGTCCGCTTTGCACCCTCACCGACGGGCAAGCTGCACATCGGCGGCGCCCGCACCGCTATCTATAACTGGGCTTTCGCCCGCGCAAACGGCGGCACGTTCATCCTGCGCATCGACGACACCGACCCCACCCGCTCCACCGACGAGAACACGCAGATCATCCTGCGCGCCATGCGTTGGCTGGGCCTGGACTGGGACGAGGGTCCCGAGGTGGGCGGCGACTTTGGCCCCTACGCCCAGACCGAGCGCCTGGACCTGTACAAGCAGGCCGCCCAGAAGCTTTGGGACGAGGGCAAGGCCTATCCCTGCTTCTGCACCAAGGAGCAGCTCGACGCCGATCGCAAGGCCGCGCAGGAGCGCAAGGACCCCTTCCAGGGCTATCAGCGCCGTTGCCGCGATCTTGATCCCGAGGAGGCCCGCCGTCGCATCGAGGCCGGCGAGTCCTACGTCCTGCGCATCAAGGTGCCCGAGGACCGCGGCGACGTCGTCATCCACGATGCCGTCCACGGTGAGGTGACCTTCGACGCCAAGGAGCTCGACGACTTTGTCATCTTCCGCTCCGACGGCACGCCCACGTACAACTTTGCGACCGTCGTCGACGATGCCATGATGAAGATCACCCACGTCATCCGCGGTGATGATCACCTGTCCAACACCCCGCGCCAGGTCATGGTCTACGAGGCCCTCGGTGCTCCCGTGCCCACGTTCGCTCACATCTCCATGATCCTGGGCGCCGACGGCAAGAAGCTCTCCAAGCGCCACGGCGCCACCTCGGTGGAGGAGTACCGCGATGCCGGCTACCTGCCTGACGCTTTCGTCAACTACCTGGCGCTGCTGGGCTGGTCGCTCGACGGCGAGACCACGATCATCCCGCGCGATGTCCTGGCCAGCAAGTTCTCGCTCGACCGCATCTCCAAGAACCCGGCAACCTTCGACCCCAAGAAGCTCGACTGGGTCAATGCCGAGTACATCAACGGCATGTCCGATGCTCAGTTTGCCGACGAGATCATGGTCCCCGAGCTGCACGAGGCAGGCCTCATCGAGGGCAATGTCGAGTACGGCGAGGACTGGATCGACGCGCTCGCTTCTATCGTCAAGCCGCGCACCAAGATGCCGGCTGACGCCGCGACCGTCGCCGCCCCCATCTTTGCTACGGCCGAGACGCTTGAGTATGACGAGAAGTCCGTCAACAAGGGCCTGGCCAAGGAGGGCATGGGCGCCATTCTGGACGCCGCCAAGGCCGCGCTTGAGGGTGTGGGCGAGTGGACGGCCGCCAACATCGACGCCGCGCTTGAGCCGCTGCCAGAGCAGATGGACCTCAAGAAGCGCGTGGTGTTCCAGGCCGTACGCGTCGCCGTCTGCGGCAACATGGTGAGCCCTCCGCTGGGCGAGACCATGGCGCTCGTCGGCCGCGACGACTGCCTGGCGCGCATCGACCGCGCCCGCACGATGGCGCTGTAACAGTCGCGCAAACGCATGTATCCGAGCCCCGCTCACCACGAGTGGGGCTCTTGTTTCTAAAGACGTATGGGATGGGAGGCACAGAGACCATGGCCGAGCAACTCTCGCTGTTTGGTTCGCCCGAACCGGAGCAAGCTCCCATGAAGCATGCCCTCACGGCCGAGCAGGCCAAACTTGAGCCTGCGCCAGAGCCCATTGCCGCCTTCGCGAGCGTGGTCCTCGACATTCCCACCCGTGCGCTGTCCGAGCCGTTTGCCTACGGCATTCCGCAGTCCCTCGCCAATGAGGCGCAGATCGGGTCCACGGTCCTGGTCCACTTTGGCAACCGTGCGGCCGCGGGCTATATCGTCGACATTGCATCTGAGCTGGGCGACCTGCAAGGCAACAACGCCCTCGACCCCTCTTGCATCAAGCCCATCGAGGCCATCCTCAGCAAACCACTCTTTGGCGCCGAGGCCGCCCGCATTGCGCGCTGGATGAGCCGCGAATATGTCGCGACGCTTTCCGAATGCCTGCGCCTGTTCTTACCACCGGGTGGCAACCCGCGGGTCGTGAAGGGTGATGACGGGGCGTGGACGGTCGAGCGTCCCGCCGTCATGCCTATTCAAAACCGCTGGGTCATGCTCACGCCCGAGGGCTTCGACTATACGCCGCCCAAGACCGCCGTTCGGCAGCGCCAGCTCATCGAGGCGCTCAAGTGCGGGCCGGTCACGACGCGCGACCTCAACCTGCTCTACAACAGCATGTCGGCGACTATTAAAGCGCTCGAAAAACGCGGCGTCGTGGTGGTGGAAGAGCGCCGTGCGTGGCGTGGCTGCAGCGAGCAGACCACGCTGTCCTCGGCGAGCGGCAAGGCCCCGGTGGCGCTCACCAACGGTCAGCGGCAGGCCCTCGCGCAGATTGAGCGCGCACGCCTGGACGCTCACGGTGATGTGGTGCTGGTCGATGGTGTTACCGGTTCCGGCAAAACCGAGGTCTACCTCTCGGCGATTGAGCGCGTGCTGGCGGCCGGCCGTTCGGCCTGCGTGCTTGTGCCCGAGATTTCGCTGACGGCCCAAACCGTCGGCCGCTTCCGTTCGCGCTTTGGCGAGACGGTCGCGGTCTTCCATTCCCGTCTTTCGGCCGGTGAGCGCCTGGACCAGTGGGATATGGTCGCAAGTGGCGCCGCCCGTGTTGTCGTCGGCGCGCGTTCGGCGCTCTTTTGCCCGCTCAGCGACCTGGGCCTTATCATTATCGACGAGGAGCACGAGACCAGCTATAAGCAGGGCTCCAGTCCGCGCTACCATGCGCGCGAGGTGGCGGCCGAGATGGCGCGCCGCTATCGCTGCCCACTCGTGCTGGGCTCGGCTACGCCTTCTGCCGAGGCCCTCGACCGCTGCCGCCGCGGCACGTACAACGGTGTCACCTGGACGCGCGTCGAGATGCCCGAGCGCCCGGGACACGCCGTGCTGCCCACGGTCCGCATTGCCGACCTACGTCGCGAGTTCTCGCACGGTAGCCGCTCAATGTTCTCAAAACCGCTCATGGAAGGCTTGGAACGCGTGGTCGAGCGCCGCGAGAAGGCTGTGCTGCTGCATAACCGCCGCGGCTTTGCGCCGTTTTTGATGTGCCGCGAGTGCGGTTGCGTCCCCACCTGCAACCACTGCTCTACGGCGCTTACGTATCACGAGCGCACCCATACGCTGCAGTGCCACACCTGTGGTTCGTCCTGGCGCGTGCAGCCGTATCCCGCGCCCACGAGTCGCTGCCCCAAGTGCGGCAGCCGTTACCTGGCAAAAATGGGTCTGGGCACGCAGCAGATCGAGGACGCGCTGCACCAGATGCTGCCCGAGGATGTAGCCATCATTCGCATGGATGCCGATTCCACGCGTGGCAAGGACGCGCATAAAAAGTTGCTCGAGCAGTTCGATGCCGCCGATTGCGCGGTGCTGCTGGGCACCCAGATGATCGCCAAGGGCCTCGACTTTCCCGAGGTCACGCTTGTGGGTGTAGTCAATGCCGACTTTGCGTTAAAGCTGCCCGATTTTAGAGCGGGGGAGCGCGCCTACGATTTGCTGGAGCAGGTTGCGGGCCGTGCCGGACGCGGCGATCGCCCTGGCGAGGTCATCATCCAGACCTATCTGCCCGAGGACCCAGTCATCCGCGCCGTCGCCGAGCACAATCGCTCGATCTTTACCGACTACGACCTGGACCAGCGCCGCGACGCACTGTATCCGCCGTTCGTTCGTCTGGTCAACATTTTGGTGTGGTCGGCAAGCCGCGACGATGCGCAGGATTATATCGGGCGCATCGCAAAGCTTCTCAAGCGCCACTGGCACGCCGCCGCTCCCGACTTTTTGCGGTCGGGCAGCGCGGTGCCGCAGGTGCTGGGTCCGGCTTCGTGTGTAATCGAGAGAGCCAAGGACCGTTATCGCTTCCACCTGCTTGTGAAGTCGCCCGTGGGGTACCATGTCTCTGATGATATCGACGCCTGCCTCAAAGAGGTGGGCTCCGTGCGCGGCGTGAGCGTGAGCGTTGACGTCGACGCCTATGATTTGATGTAACAACCCGAAAGGATGGCCATGGAAGCCAACGGAATCGTACTTTCGCCCGACCCTCGTTTGCGTCAGGAGTGTGCCGTCATCGAGGAGATCACCCCGGCGATCGAGGCACTTGCCGAGAAGATGAAGAAGATGATGTTCGACAACGGCGGCTGCGGCCTGGCTGCTCCGCAGATCGGCGAGCTCATTCAGCTCGTCACCATCGACTGCGAGTACAGCGACAAGAACGACTACGACCCCTACGTGCTCATCAACCCTGTCATTGTTGAGCAGAGCGACCATCTGGTGCCGTTTAGCGAGGGCTGCCTGTCCATTCCCGGTATTAGCTGCGAGATCGAGCGTCCCGACCATGTCGTCGTCGAGGCGTATGACCTGGACGCCAACCTGATCCGCTATGAGGCCTCGGGCGACCTGTTCTGCGTGTGCCTGCAGCACGAGATCGATCACCTGCACGGCAATACCATGTTCGAGCGACTCAAGCCGATGCAGAGGCTCAAGGCCGTCAAGGAGTACCAGGACGCCCTGGGCCGCGGCGCTCGACCGGGCGAGACGGAGTAGGTCGTCCGTCCCCGGGGCGCCCGCCTATATCATCCCGTGCTCAAACATTCTCGCTGCGCTGCGAAACTGCGCGCGGGACGATAAAGGCGGGCGCCCCGGGGACTACTTTGACGCTGCTTGTCTCGCCCGGGTGCCGTCGGGCCAGGGAGGGACGTCTTCGCTGATAGGTGCTTTGTTGAGAGAGCTGCTTTTATTGCGGCTCTTTCTTTGGTTTTGGGTATATTTGTTCTTGTTGAATTGTTATTGCGGATGGGCTGGTTACTTGGCTTTCCGCTGTTACTTGTAGCCGTCTCGGCTTTGGTTGAGGGGAGACGTTCTCTATGCGTATTGTGTTTATGGGTACGCCTGATTTTGCTGTGCCTTCGCTGACTTCGCTTGTTGAGGCTGGGAATGAGATTGCGCTTGTCATTACTCGTCCCGATGCTGTTCGTGGGCGCGGTAAGAAGCTTGAGCCTTCTCCTGTTAAGGCCAAGGCGCTTGAGCTGGGGTTGCCGGTTGTTGAGGCCAATCGTATGACGCCCGAGGTTGTCGAGTCGCTTCAGGCTGCGCAGGCTGATATATTCTGCGTGGCTGCCTATGGCTGCATTTTGCCCGATGAGGTGTTGCATATGGCGCCGCTCGGCATTGTGAATGTTCATGCTTCGCTGCTGCCGCGTTGGCGTGGCGCTGCTCCCATTCAGCGTGCCATTCTTGCTGGTGACGATGTTGCCGGCGTTTCCATTATGCGTATTGGACATGGCGTGGATACCGGCGCTTATTGCGCGCAGGCCTCGACCTCGGTTGCCGGTAAGCATGCCGAGGCACTGACGATGGAGCTTGGCCAGCTGGGTGGTAAGCTGCTGGCCGATACGCTTCCCGCGCTTGCCGATGGGTCGGCTGTTTGGACTGAGCAGGATGAGTCCCTTGTCACGCATGCTGCCAAGATTTCCAAGCAGGAGATGCGTTTGGATCCGCAGATGACGGCGCTCGATTGCGTGCGTCACGTGTTGGCTTCGTCCGATACCGCTCCCGCCCGTTGTGTGATTGCCGGCAAGACCGTGCGTGTGCTCGATGCAGCGCCTGCCGACATGTCGCTCGGCGAGGGCGCTGTTGTCGTTAAGAGCAAGCGTGTTTACCTGGGCCTTTCCGATGGTGCGGTTGAGCTACTCGAGGTTAAGCCCGACGGCAAGCGTGCCATGGCTGCTTCTGCCTGGGCTGCCGGCCTGCAGGGTGCCGATCTGACGTGGGGTGTGCTGTCATGAGTAAGCTTTCCCCCGCGCGCAAGCTTGCGCTCGACGTGCTGATGGAGGCCGACCGTCGCGGTATGTACGCACGCGACGTGTTGTCTTCGCGTGCTTCCGCCAAGGCCATTGACCAGCGCGATTCCGCGTTTGCCGCTCGCCTGGCGCTCGGTGTTGCCGCGACGCAGGGCATTTTGGACGAGTTGCTCGATCAGTTCCTCGATAAGCCCAATAAGGTCGCGCCGCGTGTTCGCATGGCGCTTCGCATCTCGGCCTTTGAGATGCTCTACCTGCATACCCCAGGTCGCGTTGCCGTGAGTCAGGGTGTTGAGCTGGTTCGTAGCGGTGCTAAGTCGGCCGCCGGTCTGGCGAACGCCGTGCTGCATAAGGTCGCGGACAACGTTGAGGACTTTGCCACTGCGTCCGATGTAGACGAGTCTGAGCGACGCTTGGTTCGTCTGTCGCGCCTGATGGGTCTGCCGCGCTGGCTGTGCGCTCGTATTATGGCTTCGTTTGACACACCGGAGGGCGCGCTTAGCTTTGCCGGTAATCTGGCCCCCGCTCCGCTGGCCCTGCATGAGAACGCCTTTGCGACCAAGCCCGATCCGTATATCTCGCAGCTCGTCGCGCCTGTCTTCCCGGGTTGCCATGCGCCGGTTGATGCGCAGGCCACGGTTGCGTCGGGTGTGTTTGAGCGCGCGGCTGCCGTGGCCTCGGACCTTAATGCCCAGCTCATCGCTACCGCGGCGACTCGTCCCGGACGTTGCCTGGAGATTGGTGCCGGTCGCGGCACCAAGACCTATGTGATGATGTGCCAGGCCAAGCGTGCCGGCTACGACCGCCAGCACACCGCACTCGATTTGCACGACCGCAAGTGCGACCAGAATCTCGCGCGCCTGCATAAGGCGGGTATTACGGGTGTTCGTACGGTGTCGGGCGATGCCTGCGAGCTCAATGAGGTGCTCACGTCCTTTGACGCGATGCTTGGCGAGCCCGCCCTGTTCGACACGGTGTTTATCGATGCCCCGTGCTCGGGCACCGGCACCATGCGCCGTCATCCCGAGATTCCGTGGCGTCTGACCGAGAAGGACGTTACGACTGATCTGCCCAAGCTGCAGCTGACGATGCTCAAGGAAGCTGCCGCGCGCGTGGCTGCTGGCGGTGAACTTATCTATGCGACGTGCTCGGTCTTTAATGATGAGAACGCGCAGGTCGTGGATGCCTTCCTGGCCTCTCCCGAGGGCGCCGGCTTTACCGTGGCGCCGCTTTCCGAAGCCCAGATTCTGCAGTTACCCGAGTTCGCCCAGGCCAAGAAGCTCGTCTCCGTACGCCAAAACGACCGTGGACTTTTCCAAAGCGTGCCTGTAAACGCGGATTCCTACGACGGCCACTTCTGCGCCAGACTGGTCCGCAAGTAACTACTAAGTTGCGGTGAAATAGGGATTGAATAGCGGCTTCTACCCGCCAAACAGTCCCTATTTCACCACAACTCAGGATGTCCTGCGAGTGGAGATCGCAATAGCGTTAAAGAGTGGGAAAAATAGCCCCGTTTCATACTTGCTGTTATCAAAAGTAGGGCGGATTACGGGGTTAGATTGGTGATGCCCGACCACAGCAAAAATAGCCTAAATAAAACCGCAGGTAGATGGCTTGTTGAAATTTGCAAAATACCGGAATGGATAGAGGTTGTCAATTCAGCCCCGTAATCCGGCAAAGTTTTGAAAAGCTACAAACTTAGAATCAGCCCGAAATCCGATCTAAAGAAAAGTTGCGGTGAAATAGTTCCCGTTTGGCCGTTGGATGGGCTGATTCAGGAACTATTTCACCGCAACTCATAAGGAAACCTGGGTAGCGGGGCTGCTTGGTTTCTAGTGGCTATGCGGGCAGTTGGCGCAGCAGCCGCTGGTGGCGTTGGTGCTGGAGCCGCCGCTTCGCTGGTCGGTGTTGTAGAAACCGCTGCCTTCGAACTTAATGCCGCTGGCCGAGAACGTCTTGGATGCCGGGGCGCCGCAGCTGGGGCATACGACCTCGGGCGTCTCGGACATGGGGTGCTCAACCTCAAACACGTTGCCGCAGCTCGTGCACTTGTAATCGTAGCGCGCCATAATACTTCCTTTTCAGCACAAAGCGGGCAGATCGCTCTGCCCGCAAAAATTCAAACAGCTGTAACTGTACCCTATATCGGGGGTTTTATCACGCTTCGCCCCAGAATCTATGAGTGTTGCGCAGGAGCTTCGCAGTTTTCTCCTCGGCTGCCGCAACGTCGGCCTCGTCAGCCTGCCATGTCCAGTTGCCCGTGGCCACGCCCGGTACGTTCATTCGTGCATCGTCGCCAAGCCCCAGCACGTCCTGCAACGGCATCATCACGAGCGGAGCATCGCTTGCCAGGGCATTGCCCATGAGCTCGCCTGCCAATGCAATGCCGCTCGGCTCGTCGCCGCCCGCAAAGGAGCGCGTGCACCAGCCAGCAAGCGTCGAGGTGTCGTGCGTCGAGGTGTACAGGATCTTGCCCGGCGTGGGATGAATTCCGCAGCGAACGTCGTAGTTGCTAAACTCCAGTACGTCCATGCCGGGGAAGCCACAGGTCGAAGCCATCGCACGAACACCAGGCGTCAAATAGCCCAGGTCTTCGGCAATAAAGTTGAGCGGACCCAGCTCGTCGTAGGCCGTTTGGAACAGGTCCTTGCCCGGGCCAGCCAGCCAGCGACCGTCGGCACAGGCCTTGCCGGCAGCGATGCTAAAGTAGCTGTGGAAACCCAGGAAGTGGTCCAGGCGCACACGGTCGTAGAGCGCGAACGCACGACGCAGGCGATCCATCCACCAGCGATAGCCGTTCTTCTTCATGTGATCCCAGCGGAAGGTGGGGTTGCCCCAGGCCTGGCCCTCGGGTGCAAAGTTGTCGGGCGGCGCGCCCGAAATCTCAATCGCCTTGCCGGTGTCGGACAGCCAGAAGTTTTCGGGCTCGCTCCACGCGTCGGCCGAATCGTCCGAGACATACATCGGGATATCGCCGATGACCTCGATGCCCTTCTTGTGTGCATAGTTCATAAGCTCGCACCAGGCCAGGTCAAAGCGATACTGCATGTACGCCTGCAGCTCGGCCTCGTCATGGAAGCGCTTGTCATCGATCAGTTGCTCGTTGTAGCGCGCGACATCCGCCGGCCAATCGTGGCGCGACAGTCCCTCAAAGTGCTTCTTTACCGCCATGTAGACGCAGTACTTCTCGAGCCAGTCGGCGTTGCGATGTTTAAACGCCGTGTACAGCGGGTCGGCATCCTCTCCGCCGCTGGCCTACCAGGTGACGAAGTCGGCAGCCAGCTCCTCGTGGCTCTCGGGCAGCAGGTCGATATTGCCTGCAAAGGCCGAGGGGCCGGCGTAGGGGGAGCGGAAGAAGTCCGTCGGGTTGACGGGCAGGACCTGCCAGTAGCGCATGCCCATGGCGGCCAGGTGGTCGATAAAACGACGCGTGGGCGCACCGATTGTGCCGGGCTTGCCGTCATCGGTCGGCACCGAGGTAATGTGGCACACGACGCCTGCGCCATGGTCGAGCGGCTCCTGCAGGCGCTTCTCGGCATGGTGATAGATGATCGAAGAGCCCAACGGGTACAGGTCGAGCGTAACCGTGCGGTTGTGGATCTCGCATTCGTGGCCGCTGATCACGTCGCTTGCACATTCACCGAGCGCTGGAATCGTCACGCAGTGCGAATTGCGCAGACTGCGGTTGATGATAACCGTTGCGGCTTCACCATCTTTGCCCGTGCGGGTGTAGGCGAGTACCTCGTCGTTGAGCGCGAAGGCCTTGATTTCGCCGTCAACCATAAACGGTAGAGCACGGCGCACGGCCGAGGCGTTTTTAAGGATGGCGAGTGTATCGAAGTCGTGCAATTGGTCCTTGGTCGGCAGGGTGCGGCGGTTGCCCGGATCGGTGAGGCCCTCCAGGCCGTACTCATCGCCATAATAGATCGAGGGCACGCCCGGGAAGGTCATCTGCATGAGCGTCGCCAGCCAAAAGCGGCTCTTGGCCAGGCCCATGGAGTTCTCGTCCAGGCGCCACTTGCTGCGCTCGCTCTCGGGCAGCTGCGACTCGTCGGGACCACCGCCGAGCACCGAGATAATGCGCGGACGATCGTGGCTCGAAAGCAGATTGAGCGCGCAGGACAATGCCTCACGCGGGTAGTTCTCGCGGAGGGTCTCGATGTCCTCGGCAGCCTGATAGGCGTTCTTGTAGCCCATCAAAAAGCCGATGACCATGTCGCGGAAGGGGTAATCCATAGCAGAGTCAAGCTCGGAGCCCTGCAGATAGCGGCGCAGATGGCCATAGCTGATCTTGTTGGAGGCGTCTTCCCAAACTTCGCCGAGCAGCAGCGCGTCGGGCTTCTCGGCGAGCACGGCCTTTTTGATCTCAGCCAGGAAGTCATCGGAAAGTTCATCTGCCACATCGAGTCGCCAGCCGTGGGCACCGGCGCGCAGCCATTTGCGAATCACGCCGTCCTTGCCCAGGAGCCGCTCGCGCACCAGTTCGGAGCTCTCATTGATGGCGGGCATGTTGCCCACGCCCCACCAGCAGTCATACGAACCGTCCTCATGGAAGTAAAACGCATCGCGCCACGGCGAGTCCTTGCTCTGCCAAGCACCGACGCCGGGATAATTGCCGTAGCGGTTAAAGTAGATCGAGTCGTCGCCCGTATGGTTGAAGACGCCATCCAGGATGATGGAAATGCCGAGCTTCTCGGCCGCCTCGCACAGCTCCGTAAAGTCCTGCTCGGTGCCCAGAATCGGGTCGATCTTGGTGTAATCAGCCGTGTCGTAGCGGTGGTTGCTCGCGGCCTCAAAGATCGGGTTGAGGTAGATGGCCGTAAAGCCTAGCTCGGCAATGCGGGGCAGGTCATTTTGGATACCCTTGAGCGAGCCGCCGTAAAAATCCCAGGTCTTGATGGAGCCGTCTTCGGCACGCTCGTACTCGGGCGGTTCGTTCCAGTCCTCGACCATGCGGCGCTGGATTCCGTTGCGCGGTTTTTCGACCTCGGCCAGCGTGCGCTCGCGCCAGTTTTCGTCGCGGGCATAGCGATCGGGGAAGATCTGGTAGACCATGCCGCGCTCGTACCACTCGGGACGCACTTCGCGGTGCTTGTAAACGGTAATCTGGAACGACGGGACCTCGGCGTAGTCGTAGGTTACGCCCTCGCCACCGGTGCGACCCTGCGGTGCGCCCAAACGGACCTCGGGCTGGCCCTCGATATTGCAGATAAAGCTGTACCAGATAAGACAGGGCTCAGTGCACTCAAGCTCTACGGTAAATATGCCGTCGCCCTCGTGCGTCATGGGATACAGAGACTCACCGATCTCATCGATCCAGGTGCGCAGGGTGAGCGTCGCCTGGTTGGGGTCGGCATCCTCCAAAATCACCGATAGCGAAACGGAAGTTCCAGTGGTCACAGCGCCAAACGGAGTACGAAACTGCGGCAGACGGCTGTTGTGAATCAATCTCATAATACGGTCCAGTTCAATAGAATCACGGCCTGCGGGCCATGCGCTTTACGCACAGGATATAAGTATATCTGTTGTACACAGGCTGTATAAACAACATCCGTTTACCATCGGCGAACGGTTGTCCTAGAAAATCGTTTTACCATCCAAATTATCGCGATATTCGAAAAAGCCTATACCGATACTATTTGTAGCCAAACAAAAGTACATCGGTTTACTACGACGAATTGAATGATCTCATCCACGGTCAATTTGGTGATATTAAAACCGCAGGTAGAAGCGTTGCCAATTTCATAGAATACTCTCCGTGGTCGGCCAGAGCTATTTTGTCGTAGTAAACCGGCTCGCTTTTTAATACAGAAGTTCAACCAAGAAGAGGGCGCCTAGTTGGGGCGCCCTCTTTTGCGTTGGATTAAGTTTTAATCGTCCAGACTAGTGACGCTTGCGGGTGGCCGTTGCCTTGCGGACGGAGGTCTTCTTGGTCGGAGCCTTTTCCTCGGCCGGAGTGGCGGGGGAGATCGGGACCTCCTTGGCGGGTTCGGTCTTTGCCGTAGCCTTGGGAGCGGTCTTGACCTCGGCGACCTTCGGCGCCGGCTCGGCCTTTACCGCGGGCTTGTCCTCGTCCTTAGCCTCTGTCTTGGGAGCTGCAGCCTTGGTCGTGGCCTTTTTGGTCGTCGTCGTAGCGCGCTTGCGCGTGGTGGTCTTGGCGGCCGGCTTTGCCTCGACAGCTGCCTTGGCCTTGGGCTCGGAGGGCGCCTCCTCGACCTTGTCGGCGGGCTTTGCAGCAGCCTTCGGGGTCGTCTTCGCCGCGGCCTTCGTCGTGGCAGCCTTGGTCGTCGTCGACTTCGTAGCCGTGGCCTTCTTGGCGGTCGTGGTCTTGGTCGCGGACGTCTTCTTGGCAGCGGTCTTGGCCGGAGCCTTTGCCGCGGGCTCGGCCTTTACCTCAGGAGCGACCTCGGCCTCGGCAGCTTTCTTGGCAGCGGTGGTCGTACGCTTGCGCGTAGTCGATGCCTTGGCAGTAGTTGCCTTAGCGGCGCTAGTCTTGCTAGCAGCGGCCTTCGTGGTCGTGGCCTTCTTAGCCGTCGTCTTGCGCGCCGTCGTCTTCTTGGCGGCAGGCTTCGCGGCGGGCTTAACTTCGGCCTTGGCCGCCGGCATCTCCTCGGCCTTGGGCTCCTCAACAGCAGCGGGCTTCTTGCCGGTCGCCGCAGGCTCGGCCTCAGCGGCAGCGGGCTCATCGACAACCGCAGCAGCCTCCACAGCCGCCGGGCGCTCAATCTCCGGGTGCATAAAGAAGTACAGGTCCAGATACTTGTCGGCCGAGCGCGTCCAGCTAAAGTCCTGGCTCATGGCCTGCGTGACCAGTTGGTTCCAAGCGTCACGGTTATCCCAGAACAGGCGCGCCGCGCGGAAGACCGCGTCGCCCATCTCGTCGCCGTTAAAGTTGGTAAACGAGAAGCCCGTTCCCTCGCCGGTAAACTCGTTATACGGGATCACGGTGTCCTTCAGGCCACCGGTCTCGCGTACGATAGGCAGGGTGCCGTAGCGCATGGCGATGATCTGCGACAGGCCGCAGGGCTCAAACTTCGAAGGCATCAGGAACATGTCGGCCGCGGCGTACATGCGCTGCGACAGCGCCGGGTCAAACTCGATGCGTGCGGCCATGGTGCCGGGGTACTTGTCCTGGAAGTAGCGCAGGCCGTCCTCGTAGTCGCGGTCGCCGGTGCCCAGCACCGCCACCTGAACGCCGCCGGCCAGGATGCGGTCGAGCGCGTACATGACCAGGTCCATGCCCTTCTGGCGCGTCAGACGCGTGACCATCACCATAAGCGGACGGTCGTCGCGAACCTCGAGGCCCAGCTCCTCCTGCAGCTTGGCCTTGCACACGGCCTTGCCGGAACGGTCGTCAACCGTGTAGTTGGCGGCAATGCGCTTGTCGGTCGCCGGGTCAAAGCCCGCAACGTCAATGCCGTTGAGGATGCCCTGCAGCGCGTAGGAGCGCTCGCGCAGCACACCGTCCAGGCCCTCGCCAAACTCGGGCGTCTGGATCTCGTTGGCATAGGTGGGGCTCACCGTGGTGATGGCATCGGCATAGTGCAGCGCGCCCAGCATGTAGTTGATGCTGCAGGCGTCGCAGCGCAACTGCGTAGCGGCCGCGGGAATATGCGCCACACCCAGGATGTCCTCCATCACGGTGTCGCTAAACTGCCCCTGGAACGCCACGTTGTGGATCGAGAACACGGTCTTGACGCGCTCGTAGAGCGGCAGACCCTGGTAGAACTCGCGCAGGAACACGGGCGCCAGTGCCGTCTGCCAGTCGTTGCAGTGCAGGATGTCGCACTCAAAGCCGGCCGGCAGGTGCTGCAGGCTCTCGGTGATGGCTTTGGAGAAGAACGCAAAACGCTCGCCGTCGTCAAAGAAGCCGTACGGATAGTCGCGCGCAAAGTAGCGTTCGTTGTCCACGAACATATAGGTGACGCCGTCGCGCTCGAGCTTCTCCAGCCCGCAGTATTCATTGCGCCAGCCCAGGCTCACGTAAAAGTCGGCAAAGTGCTCCATTTGCGCCTTGTACTCGTCCTTGATGGTGGCGTACTTGGGCACCATCACGATGACCTCGGCGCCGGCACGCACGAGTGCCGCAGGCAGCGAGCCCGCCACGTCGCCCAGGCCACCGGTCTTAACAAACGGTGCGCACTCGGCCGAGGCAAACACGATCTGCATCTTTTTGCTGGAATCTGCCATATTGTCTCCCATGTTGTTATTCGAGAATAGCCGCCAGGCGCGAACCGGGCGGCTATTCTACATGTTACGAGCGATGTTGCGGTGCCAACTTTAACGTACGATGGTGGTGTCGGAAGTTAACGGAGCCTTGCCCAGCACCAGGATGTTCTCGGGCGTGCCGCGAAGCTCGGTGTTGGTGGGAACCACGTTGTTCTTGTCCAGAATGGCATTCTCGACGCGTGCGCCGCTCTTGATGATGCAGCTCTGGTTGATGATCGAGTTGGTCACCGAGGCGCCCTCCTCGACCACGACGCCGCGCGACAGGATCGAGTTGCGCACGGTGCCCTTGATGATGCAGCCGGCCGAGATGATCGAGTTGCACGCGTGGCTGCCGGTCGCATAGCGCGAAGGCGGCACGTCGTGAGCCTTGGTCAGGATCGGGCGCTCGGGATCGAAGAGCTGGTCGGCCACGGTCTGGTCGAGCAGGTCCATGCTGCGGCGATACAGCGACTTCTCGCTAAACACGCCCACGACCTCGCCCTTGTACTCGTAGCTGCACACGTCGATGTTGCCAAAGTCGCCCTGGAGTGCCTCGAGCAGGTCCAGATAGTCGGCGGCCTGGTAGTGGTCGATGATCTCGAGCAGTGTCTCACGGTTGACGATGCAGCAGTCCATAGAGGCGTTGTCGCCGTACACGACGCCGGCGCTCACGCCCGTCAGGCGGCCGTTCTCGTTAATCTCGAGCTTGGTCTCGTCATCGACGTTGCGCGTGGCCTTGCAGTACACCACGGTCATCTGGGCACCGGAGTTCTCGTGCGCGTCGATGATGGTGTTGAGGTCCATATTAAAGATAATGTTGGTGCCCATCATCACAACATAGGGCTTGTCCGAGCGCTGGAACAGTGTCTTGTTGGAGATGATATCGCGCAGCAAGAAGCGCATGCCGCCCTTGGTGGTGCCATACGCGTTGCCGGGCACCATGAACAGGCCGCCCTTCTTGCGGTCCAGGCCCCAGTCCTTACCCGAGCCCACGTGGTCGATCAGCGAGCGGTAGTTGCCCGGCATGACGACGCCGACGGTCTTAATGCCGGCATTCATCATGTTGGACAGCGGGAAGTCGATCAGGCGGTAGCGGCCCAAAAACGGAACGGACGCGATGGGGCGGTCCTTGAGCAGCACGCTGCCGTAGGTCGAAGAGTAGTTAGCGGTGATATAACCGATGGCCTTGCGATTGATCATCGGATCATTCCCCCTTCCCGATAACGACGTCATTTCCAACGACGGCCGTATCCTTGGTGGTATCGACAGAGCCGAGCTTCACGCCCTCTTCGACCGTGGAGTTCTCGCCCAAAATTGCGCGGCAGATGTGCGCTCCGCTCTTAACGTGCGCACCCGGCAGCAGTACGGAGTCCTCGACCACGGCGCGCTCCTCGATGATGACATCGGTCGAAAGAATCGAGTGGCGAGCGGTGCCGTAGATCTTGCAGCCGTTGGAGACCAGGCAGTCGTCCAGACGGCCGTCCGGGCCAATGTAGTGCGGCGGACGCGTGGTGATGTTGGACATGATGGGGAAGTGCTTGTCGAACAGATCAAACTCGGGGTTGTTGCCCAGCAGGTCCATCGAGGTCTCGTGGAAGCTGGCGATGGTGCCGACGTCCTTCCAAAAGCCGTGGAACTCGTAGCTGTACAGGCGCTTGCCCTCGCCGAGCAGCTTGGGGATGATGTCCTTGCCAAAGTCGTGGCTCGAGCGCTGGTCCAGAGCGTCCTCTTCGAGCGCCTCGATCAGGACGTCGGCCGAGAAGATGTAGATGCCCATGGACGCGAGGTTCGAATCGGGCTTATCGGGCTTCTCGGTGAACTTGGTGATGCGGCCGTCCTCGGGGTCGGTGGTCAGGATGCCAAAGCGGCTGGCCTCCTCCCACGGCACGGGCATAACGCTCACCGTGAGGTCGGCGTTGTTCTCAATGTGCGTCTTGAGCATCTTGCGGTAGTCCATGCGATACAGGTGATCGCCCGAAAGAATCAGGACGTACTTGGGGTCGTTGGCCTTGATGTAGTCGAGGTTCTGCGTAATGGCGTCGGCCGTGCCCGCATACCAGGCGCCGCCGGTCTGCGTCTCGTACGGCGGCAGAATCGACACACCGCCGTCGCGGCTGTCCAGATCCCAAGCCTCGCCGGAGCCCACGTAGGCATGCAGCAGGTAGGGGCGATACTGCGTCAAGACGCCCACTGTGTCGATGCCCGAGTTGGAGCAGTTGGAGAGCGAAAAGTCGATAATGCGGAACTTGCCACCAAAGCTAACCGCCGGCTTAGCGATCTTTTGGGTGAGTGCCCCCAATCGGCTGCCCTGTCCTCCTGCGAGGAGCATCGCGATGCATTCTTTCTTACTCATCGATTTCTCCTTCTGTCATCGATGTTCCTAAACCCATTAGCGACGGGCGCGGCGCAATGTCGCTCCCGTCGAGTAATGCCGTGCTGGCATAGGGGAGCTCGCGCGCCTTTAAGCGTGCCAGATCTCGTCGCGGTACTCGCGAATGGTGCGGTCGCTCGAGAACCAGCCGCTCGAGGCGGTGTTGAGCAGGGCCTTGCGGTTCCAAGTCTCCTGGTCGCCATAGCTGCCGGTGAGCTTTTCCCATGCATCCACGTAGCTGCGGAAATCGGCCATGACCAGGTCGGGGTCGTTGTTGTTCATGAGCTCGTTGTAGATGCTCTCGAAGTTGCCCGAAAGACCCGCAAAGGTGTTGTCCTTGAGCTCGTCCATCACGCGGCCCAAACGCTCGCGATCGTTGTTGAGCGTATCCCACGCAAAGTAGCTGTTGGATGCCCAGAGCTGCTCGACCTCGGGGGCGGTCAGGCCAAAGATGGCCTCGTTCTCGCGGCCGGCCAGGTCGGCGATCTCGATGTTGGCGCCGTCGAGGGTGCCCAGCGTAATGGCGCCGTTCATCATGAGCTTCATGTTGGACGTGCCCGAGGCCTCCTTGCCGGCCGTGGAAATCTGCTCCGAGATCTCGGCGGCGGGATAGATGAGCTGGGCGTTGCTTACGCGGAAGTTGGGGATAAAGCAGACCTTCATGACCTCGTTGACGCGGGCGTCGTTGTTGATGACCTCAGCAACGGAGTTAATGAGGCGGATGGTCTCCTTGGCAAAGGTGTAGCTCGAGGCGGCCTTGCCGCTAAAGATGAAGGTCGTCGGCGTCACGTGGAAGTTGGGATCGGCGATGCGACGGTTGTAGATGTCCATCACCTTCATGATGTTCATGAGCTGGCGCTTGTAGGCGTGGAAGCGCTTGACCTGAACATCGAAGACGGTGTTGGGGTCAATGACCAGACCAGTCTCGGCCTTAACGTAGGCGGCCAGGCGCTCCTTGTTGGCACGCTTGGAGGCACCCACGGCCTTCAGGAACTCGGTATCGTCCTTAAACTCCTTGAGCTTCTCCAGCTCAAAGGCGTCCTTCAGCCAGCCGTCGCCAATGGCCTCGGTCACGAGCTTGGCGTAGGTGGGGTTGGCCTCGGCAAAGAAGCGACGATGCGAGATGCCGTTGGTCTTGTTGTTGAACTTCTCGGGCGTCAGGGCATAGAAGTCCTTGAGCACGATGTTCTTGATGATGTCGGAGTGGATCTTGGCCACGCCGTTGACGCTGTGGCTGCAGATTACGGACAGGTTGGCCATGCGAATCTCGCCGTCCCACAGGATGGCGGTCTGGCGCAGACGCTCCTGCCAGCCTTCCTGCGTGGTGTCGAACGACTCGTGCCAACGACGGCTGATCTCGTCGATGATCTGGTACACGCGGGGGAGGAGCTTGGAGAACGTACCGATGGGCCACTTCTCCAGAGCCTCGGGCAGGATGGTGTGGTTGGTGTAGCTCACGACCTGCGTCACGATGTTCCAAGCGTCGTCCCACTCGAGCTTCTTCTCGTCAATGAGGATACGCATGAGCTCGGGGCCGCACATGGCGGGGTGGGTATCGTTGGTGTGGATAGCAACAAACTGCGGCAGCAGCTCCCAGTTCTCGCCGTGCTCCTTCTCAAAGGTGTCGAGCAGGCTGTAGATGCCGGCCGAAACAAACAGGTACTCCTGCTTCAGGCGCAGCAGACGGCCGTGCTCGCCGGCGTCGTTGGGGTAGAGGATGGCGCTGATGGCCTCGGCCTCGGCGCGCTCGGCATCGGCCAGGGCATAGTCGCCGCGGTTGAAGGCCTCAAGGTCAAAGTGCTCCTCGACCGGCTCGGCGGCCCAGACGCGCAGCTTGTTGACGGTCTCGCCGGCATAACCCACCACGGGGATGTCATAGGGGACGGCCAGGATGTCCTGCGTGTCCACCGTGCGGTAGAACGTGCGGCCGTTCTCCTCAAAGCCCTCAACATGGCCACCAAACTTGATGGTCACGGCCTTGTCCTGACGGCGGACCTCCCAGGGATAGCCGTGGGTGAGCCACTCGTCGGTGGCCTCGACCTGGCTGCCATTGACGATCTCCTGCTTAAACAGGCCGTAGCGGTAGCGCATGCCGTTGCCGTAGCCGGCAATGCCCTCGGCTGCCATGGAATCCAGGAAGCACGCTGCCAGACGGCCCAGGCCACCGTTGCCCAGCGCCGGATCGGGCTCCTGATTCTCGATGACGGAAAGGTCGAATCCCATGTCGTCGAGTGCCTCGGCGACCATGTCGCGCACGCCAAAGTTGAGCAGGTAGTTGTCAAGCAGGCGGCCGATCAAAAACTCGATCGAGAAGTAGTACACTCGCTTTTTGCCCTCGGCGGTCACACGGGCGTCACTCTTGGTGGCAACGGTGCGTGCCTTCTCGGCCACGAGCTTGGCCAGGGCGTTAAAGCGGTCGAGGTCACTGGCGGCCTCGACGCTCTTACCGCTGATGCTCATGACGGCATCGCGATAGAGCTCGGTAAACTCCTGCTTGTTGTCGAAGATCTTATTCATACGTTCCTTTCCCCCGGGGATGTTTCTCCCGGAACGGTTATGACTTGTATCCTACGCCCCCGCGGGGCGGGTAATTACAGCTGTAACGCTTTTGTTACGCTTTCTTGGCAGGAGCCTTAACAGCTGCTGCCTTGGCCTTGGGAGCAGCCTTTTTGGTGGCTGCCTTTTTGGCCGTGCTGGACTTGGCCGAAGGCTTGGCAGCAGACTTGGTAGCCTTCGTCTTAGCCGGAGCCTTCTTAGCAGCCGCAGGCTTGGGCTTCACCGAAGACGCACGTTTGCGCATCGTCTTCTTGGGCTCCTTGACCACGGGCGGCTTGTAGCTGCTGGGGCCGCGGCGCTTAAGCACCACACCTGCCAGGCCGGGCACCTTAATCTCGATAGAGTCCATCTGCCCGTTCCAGGGATAGGGCTCGCTCGAGCAGGTGTAGGGCTCCTCGCCGGCGTATCCGCTGCCACCGAACTCGGGACGGTCGGAATCGAAGATGACCTCCCAGTCGCCCTCGCGCGGCACGCCCACGCGGAAGCTCTCGTAGCTCGCCGGGTCAAAGTTGATCAAGATCACCAGGTCGTCGTCGATGTCCTCGCCCTGGCGCACAAAGCTCACGATGGACTGCTTGGAGTTGTCCGCATCGATCCAGGTAAAGCCGTCGTCGGTGTAGCCGCGCTCGTACAGAGCGGGCTCGGCGGTGTACAGGTGGTTGAGCGCCTTGATAAACGCCTGATGATGACGGTGGGTCTCGTACTCCTCGGTCAGGAACCACTGGATGGACTCGTAGTAACGCCACTCAATAAACTGGCCGATCTCGTTGCCCATAAAGTTGAGCTTGGCACCGGGGTGCGTCATCTGGTAGAAAGCCAACGTGCGCAGGCCGGCAAACTGGCGCCACCAATCGCCCGGCATGCGGCCGATCAGCGAGCACTTGCCGTGTACGACCTCGTCGTGGCTCAGCGGGCAGATGAAGTTCTCGGTAAAGGCGTACATGATGGAGAACGTGAGCAGGCCGTGGTTGCCGGGGCGCCACGGAAAATCGGTCTGCATGTAGTGCAGGGTGTCGTTCATCCAGCCCATATCCCACTTGTAGTGGAAGCCCAGGCCGCCGTCCTGCGGCGGATAGGTCACGAGCGGCCACGCGGTGGACTCCTCGGCCATCATCATCACGTCGGGGTAGTGCGCCTCTACAGCGCAGTTGACCTGGCGGATAAACGCGCTGGCGTCCAGGTCCTCCTCGGTACCGTACTTGTTGAACTTCTTTTGGCCCGGATCGTCGATGCCAAAGTTGAGGTACAGCATGCTGGACACGCCGTCCATGCGAATGCCGTCCACGTGGAAGTTCTCGAGCCAGTACAGCACGTTGGAGACTAGGAAGGAGCGGACCTCGCCGCGGGCGAAGTCAAACTTGTGCGTGCCCCAGTTGGGGTGAATCTCGTGCTCAAACAGCATGTGGCCGTTAAAGGTGGCAAGGCCGTGGGAGTCGGCGCAAAAACCGCCGGGAACCCAGTCCATGATCACGCCAATGCCTGCCTCGTGGCACGCATCGATAAAGTGCATGAGCTGCTGAGGGTTGCCGTAACGCGACGTGGCGGCGTAGTAGCCGGTCGTCTGGTAGCCCCAGGAGCCGTCGAAAGGGTGCTCCATGAGCGGCATGACCTCGATATGCGTGTAGCCCATGTCGCGCACGTAGTCCACAAGCTCCACCGACAGGTCGTCGTAGGTGTAGAACTCGCCGCGCTGCGCGGGGAAGGGATCCATGGGGCCGGGGTAGTTGCCGTACTCGTCCGGTTCGCCCTGCGGCGCGTCACCGTGGCGCTTCCACGAGCCAATATGCACCTCGTAGATATTAAGGGGCTGCGACATGTGGTTATGGCTGGCGCGGCGCTTGAGCCATGCGGCGTCGTTCCACTGGTAGCCATCGAGGGTCCACAGCACGCTCGCCGTTCCCGGAGGGCACTCGGCCTTAAAGGCGTACGGATCGGCCTTGTAGAGCTTTTCGCCCTCGTTGGTCTCGATGAGGTACTTATAGAGCTGACCCTGCTCGGCGCCAGGAATAAAGCCTTCCCAAATAGCGCTCGTATGCACGGGCACCAGTGGGTTGGCTTGCTAGTCCCAATCGTTAAATTCGCCAATGACGTGAACGCTCTTTACATCGGGCGCCCAAACGCAAAAACGCCAGCCGCGCGTACGGTTCTGCGTGTCGGGGTGCGCGCCCATCTTTTCCCAGCTGCGCTCCCACGTACCGATGCCAAACAGATAGACATCGTCTTTGGTGAGCTCCGGCGCATGCGGGGCAGCTTTACGGGTAGCAGGCTTTTTGGTTGCTGGCTTTAGCTTTGTATCGCTCACGTTTGATCCCATCATGACGCGGCAGCGTGTTGCCTTGGTGACTAGATGCGAAAGGTCCAAGGCTGCACGAATCGAAGGGACGGCGATAGTTCTATGATTCGTTCCACCTCGCGTGCTCGGTGGAACTTTCGGCAAAAACTACGATAACACCTGTACGTTAGTTTTATGAACGAAAGTGGAATTGCGGTGGCGTTTAATCGGTAAGCGCCATGTTTATACCACTGGCAGAATTGCGATGGTAAAACTCTTGACAGCTTTACCAATTAGGGTTTCTAGATTGTTAGGTTTACGTTTGGTAAAACGTTTTTAGCAGGTTGTTTACCATTTGACATTGAAAGGCTCGTTTATGGACCGCATCGCTGCCCCAAGTGTTGCTTTTATTTTCGATTGCGACGGCACGCTGGTTAATAGCACCCCCGTTTGGGCCTATGCCCAGCCCGAGTTATTGCACCGCCACGGGGTTGACGTGACGGTCGACGATTTTGCCCAGTTTGAGCATTTGTCGCTCGAGGACGAGTGCCAGGCCTACCACGACACCTGGGGCATTGGCACAAATGGCGAGGAACTATATCGCGAGCTGAGCGACATCCTGATCGATGGCTACTCCAAGGTGCCGCCGCGTGAGGGCCTGCTTGCATTTCTGAAGCAGGCGCAGGAGGCCGGCATTGCCATGTGCGTGGCCACGTCCACGCCGACCGAGTTGGTGCAGTCCGCCCTTGCTGGCGCCGGGCTCGATGCCTACATGGAGTTTGTGACCACCACGGGCGAGGCCGGGCGTTCCAAGCAGTTCCCCGATGTGTACGAGCTGGCGCTGCGCCGTCTGGAGGAACGCCATGGGCACCAGTTTGATCGTGCCTGGGTGTTTGAGGACGCCGTCTTTGGCCTTAAGAGCTCTGGCACCGCTGGCTTTAAGCGCGTGGGCATCTACGACCCGCACGGCCGTATGGAGCGCGACGAGGTTCGCGACAACTGCGACATCTTTATCGATAGCTATGAGGACCTGGATCTGGCCCGCGTGCTTTCGTTTGAGGGATAGGCGAGAGCTGTGGCTTGCAAGGTATTGGTGGTCTGCGGCTCGCCCGTGGTGGCGAGCACGGATTTGCTACGTCAGCTGGCGGGGGAGTGCGACCACGTTGTCGCCGTTGACCGCGGACTCGACGCACTGCTGGGCGCGGGACTGGGCTGCGACGTGTATGTGGGGGATGCCGACACAGTGAGCGATGCCGGCCGCGCGCTGGTCGATGCCGCCACCGACTTTGAAGTTGAGTGCCACGACCCGTACAAGGACTATACCGATCTGGCGCTGGCGCTCGATTCCGTCCGCCGTCGCTGGCCGGGTGCCGAAGTGTTTGCGACCTGCGCCACCGGCGGCCGTCCCGACATGGCCCTTTCCGTACTGGGGCTGCTCGCGGGCTACGAGGACGCCCCCGTCTGGATCGCCGAGGACAAGGTGGTCGCTCGCATCCTTCACACAGGCGAATCGTGGATCATCGAGGGCTCCGAAGGCAAAACGTTCTCCGTCATAGCCATAGCCCCCGGGACGGTGGTAACCGAGCGCGGTCTAGAATGGGAACTAGACCACAGCCCCCTAGGCCTGCTAGCCGACACGGGCATTAGCAACGTCGTCAGGTCAACAGCCACGATCCAGGTCCACACCGGCACCGCCATCGCGTACCTCTACAAGTAAGGGCCATAACATCAGGGTTTTATCGGGACTATGGATAGAAATAATCGCTCGAAGAGTGATTATTTCTATCCCGTCCCAGGAAAACCCGTAAGGTGGATAATCAATCCAAAATTCCCCCTTGCATCCCCGCAATCATTCCCCTATAGTACTACCTCGTCACGGGGGCGTAGCTCAGCTGGGAGAGCGCTTGACTGGCAGTCAAGAGGTCAGGGGTTCGATCCCCCTCGTCTCCACCACCGTGAATGCAAAGCCTCCAGGAAACTGGAGGCTTTTTTCATATGAAGCCACCGCGCAAATCAAAGTGACGCCACACCAACGCCCATACCCAAAAAAGTTGCGCAATTTATTTCCCACTTCTGTACATAGTTTGTTAACCCAACATAATTCCTTTTTGAATTTCACGCCGTCAGCGTTGCGGCTCGGGCGGTGTGTGCCAACAACTACACCTGCATAAACCTGCGTCAATGTGAACAAGTTTGCAAAATAACCCCCTTAAGCACTGCAAGTGAACGATATGTTGCCGCGCTCGGCCTAAATCGGTTTCTAGCCGCCTTGTGCTAGGATGGCTATTGTTACATGGGTTCAACTGCGCTCTCGGCTTAACCGGTCGCGAAGCGCAGGGCAGATCAGCATCCGGCCGTAACGGCGGTGCCAGAAAAACCACGAGCTCCAATAGCGTCGTCCTGAGTATCGCATCGAATGATTTTGTTCTTGTCTATGTGTAAGTTAATTTTGTTCGATATTTCATGACAAATCGCAGCAGTCCTTCAGCTGTTTGCGTGCGGTCCAGTTTTGTACCCGCTTGACTGGTTCGCTCGCAGCCAGCTGGAGTCGCGGTCATTTTGCGATACACGTCCGCGTCTCTAGCAACTGCACTTATACATACCGTTCACGGTGGGGCAGAGCCACGTGCTTGTCTAACTGGGCTCAGGGTTTGAATATGGAGCGCCTTCGCGCACAAGCGCCCTGGCGAAGCCATACCCAAACCCCGTGAGCCACACGTAAGACAGCAAAGGGGGTGGTGCTCGTGTGGTATGTGATCCAGGTCATTAACGGTCGCGAAGACGTAATGCGCGAGCGCATCGAGCGTATGGTGCCGGCTGGTGCCATACAGGAGCTCTTTTATCCCCAATTTCAAACCGAGATCAAGGTACACGGCGAATGGGTCAATACGACCAAGCCGCTCTTTCCCGGTTATCTCATCTGCGATACAGCAGACCCCCCGCACCGTGCAACAGTATCTGCTGCGCATGGACGACTTTGCCCGGGTGCTTGCCCAGGACGGTCAGTTTGTGCCGCTGGCAAAAGAAGAGGTCCTGCTTATTGGCTGCTTTACGCATGCGGGAGACCGCGTAGTACCCATGAGCGAGGCCCTAAAAGACGGCGATCAGGTCGTAGTGACGGCAGGTCCGCTGCTGGGCCACGAAGGCCTTATCAAAACCATTAACAGACGCAAGAGCACTGCTTTTTTGGAGCTCGACCTGTGCGGCCGACGCGTAACCACTCGTGTTGGCCTTGCTGTGCTTTCAGCGGAGCAGCGCGTCATGCGAAACCTTAAAAAGGCGATTGCCTAGCTGTTGGCGACAGTTAAACGGAACAGAGAGGATCCTCGGGGGCGGGGACGTAGCGTTGGAGGAGAACGTGAAAAAAACTCAAATGGGAGATGCGGCAGCGCTTGCTGTTACGCTTGAGGACAGGCGCGAGGCTGCAAAGCTTAACAGCGTTGGAAAGCATGAGCCTAAGCTGTCGGAGAACGGTATCCCGGCCGACGTGCTGGAAAAGTTGTTGCCCGGTGACGACATCATTGAACTAGAAGAACCCGTAGTAAACGGTGGATTCTTCTACCGCTTTATCAAGCGCTCTTTTGATGTTGTCTCCTGCGGTTGCGCGCTCATTATTCTCGCGATTCCGATGGCTATTATTGCCATCAAGATTAAGTCCGAGTCCGAAGGCCCTGTCATTTACGCACAGCGTCGCGTTGGCAAAGATGGCAAGGTCTTTAATATCTATAAGTTCCGCAGTATGTATACCGATGCTGAATCTCGTGGTGCCCAGTGGGCTCAGGACGAAGATCCGCGCGTAACACCGTTTGGCAAGTTTATGCGCAAGACGCGTCTGGACGAGATCCCCCAGTTCTGGAATGTCTTTAAGGGCGATATGAGTCTTATCGGTCCGCGCCCCGAGCGTCCTGCGTTCTGCGATGCGTTTGAGAAGCGTATTCACGGATGGCATTACCGCACTATGGTCCGTCCGGGCATTTCCGGTCTTGCCCAGGTAACGGGTGGCTATGACTTGCTTCCCAGCGAAAAGGTCATGTTTGACCTCCAGTACATTAAATCAAGAAATATCAAGACGGACCTTGTGATTATGCTTAAGACGCTTGGCGTTGTGAGCACGGGAGACGGTGCACGATGAAGATTGCCGTAATCACTGCTGCCACTCATTCCATTCCGCGCTTTCGCATCGATATGATCGACGAGTTTGTCCGTCGCGGATGCGATGTGGTCGTTTTTGGCGATGAACCTCATGAGGCTTGGGATGAATTTTTCAAGGAACACAACGTTGCTTACCGTACCTATCCAGTTTCTCGAAATGGGATGAACCCATTTGTAGACCTTAATACCAAACAGGCCCTGAAGAAGCTATTGATCGAGGAGAACCCTGACAAGGTTTGGACCTATCAGGCAAAACCGAATATCTATGGCTGTATAGCGGCCCATGAAATTGGAATTAAGGACATCTATGTAATGATGGGCGGCCTTGGATCCGTATTTCGTGCGACTGACGCCAAATCTCGTCTTGTCCGAGGCATAGTTTCTGCCGAGTATCGTCATGCCATGCGCTATGCAAAGAACGTCTTCTTTCAGAACTTGGAGGATGTCGAGCTGTTCGAGAAGCTGAGCATCTTGAATCGCGACAAAGTTGTACTGACTCGCGGGTCAGGCGTAAATGTTTCTGCTTACCCACAGGCAGAGTTTCCTGCGCAGATGCGCTTTCTCTTTGTGGGACGTCTAGTTCGCGGTAAAGGCGTGCTCGATTACCTTGACGCTGCTCGCATTGTGAAGAAAGCCCATCCCGAGGTCGGATTCGATTTGGTTGGTCCCTTCGATAGCAACCCTACCGCAGTGAAGCCTGATGACATTCAGCCCTACATCGACGAGAACATCGTGGACTATCACGGTGAGCAAAAGAATGTTCAGCCCTTCCAAGAGGCATCTTCGGTGTTCGTACTGCCTTCTTATTACGGCGAAGGCACGCCAAAGTCGGCGCTTGAAGCTATGTCAACTGGGCGGCCGCTTATCGTTGCTGATGCGGTTGGCTGTCGCGAGGTTGTTAAAGAGGGTGTCAATGGGTTCTTAGTTCCTCCTCAGAATCCTTCGGCAATTGCCAATGCTATGACACGCCTAATCGAGGAGCGGGGTTTGAAAGAGAAAATGGGCAAAGAGAGCCGTCAAATGGCTGAAAAATTCTTCGATGTCCGCAAAGTAAATGACGTGATTTGCGTAGCTATGGGGATTTAAAGTGCGTAGTCCTAAAAAATACATTCGTGCGTTCGCCTGCGTTATTTGGACAAACCTACGTTTATTTTCGGGGAAAGTGACTCATGGTTCGTCTCTTCGCTTTAGCCCCATTACGTGTCTTTCTTTTTCAGATAAGATTGATTTGGCAGCTCGTATAACAGTTGATTTTGGGAAATATCTCAGAACAAGAGGGCGCTGCACCTTTAATGTGCAGGAAAAAGGCGAGCTTCTTTTTGGCGAGAGTGTTTTTCTGAACGAAGGTTGCCAATTTAACTGTCATTACAAAATTCATATTGGTGATGGCTGTGAGTTCGGACCCAATGTTCTTATCTATGACCATGACCATATTTTCAAAGGCGGTTCTCTGCATGACGGCTCTTTTGCGTATGGCGAAGTGAGCATTGGCTCGAATTGTTGGATTGGCGCAGGAACTATTATCTTACGCGGAACGAAAATCGGGAACAACAGCGTTATTGCAGCCGGTAGCGTGGTTAAAGGCGATATACCAGAAAACAGTTTATTAATTCAAAAGCGTCATTCATGCATTTTGAAAGCGAAGTAACAGTATGCGTAGGGTGCTTCAATATATTGGGAGTCTTAATAGGGGTGGAGCCCAAAGCGCCATTTTAAATCTCTATCGTGAGATTGATCGTCGCGAATGGCAATTTGATTTTGTTGACCATGATTCTTCGGCAGGCGAGTTGGATGATGAAATAAAGGCCATGGGAGGTCATATCTACCATCTTCCTACTCTTGAAGAGACGGGTCCTTTTCATTTTGATTCAAATTGGAAGTCCTTTTTTTCTTCGCATTACGAGTGGAACGTTATCCATTCTCACATGAGAACCACGGCCTCCTTCATGCTTCCAGTTGCTAAAAATGCCGGACTGGCAACTATCGTCCATAGCCATAGTACGCGTAACGACGGAGGAATTAAGGCTGCGTTTAAGGATATGCTTCAGTATCCAATACGTTTTGAGTCTGACTTTTTTGTTGGATGCTCAAGCGAGGCAGGTAGATGGCTTTTCGGCGAACGCGCTTTTAATAGCGACCGATATCTATACCTGCCGAATGCTATTGATATTGATAGATATGCATTTGACGAGAAGATCCGTTCAAGACTACGTGGGCAGCTTGGGTTGGATGGCAAGTTAGTCTTTGGTCATGTTGGTAGGCTTCACGAATCGAAGAACCACGGCTTCTTGATCGAAGTGTTTAAGGAGCTAAAGAAGAAGTATCCCAACGCAATTTTGCTACTGGTGGGTGACGGCCCCCTTCACGGTCAAATTGAATGCATAATTGAGGCTGAGGGCTTAACAGATTCGGTTGTTCTTCTGGGCAATCGTTCTGACATTCCCGAATTACTTCAAGCGATGGACGCTTTTGTCTTTCCATCGAAATGGGAGGGTCTTCCGGTTTCGGTTGTGGAGGCTCTTGCTTCGGGGTTGCCTTGCTATATCTCTGATACGTTGACACATGATGTGGATATCTGCAATGCGGTCACTCGCTTGCCTATTGATGACCCGAAGCTGTGGGCTGATTCCATAACGATCCCATTCAGGATTGATGCAAAGCGTGATATCGAAGCGGCTGGTTTTGATATCCACGATTCTGCGCAAAAGCTTGTTGATTTATATGAAAAGGCAGAACGTTTAGCTAACGAAAGGGAATGCCGTTGACGAAGTACATCATGCGGCTTGACGATGCATGCCCGCATTGGGATGCCGAGAAATGGAATCGTATCGAATCTATCCTTGATAATTATGGGATTAAGCCTCTAGTTGGTTTGATTCCCATGGTCGAAGATCCTAATCTCGTTATATATCCAGAGGACGATACGTATTGGAATCGTGTTGAAGGATGGCAAAAAAAGGTTGGGAGCTTGCCTTGCATGGGTGCACACACGTGTACGCTACGGAAGATGGCGGCTTGAATCCTGTTAACAGGCGCTCGGAGTTCGCTGGTCTGCCCCTGGAGGATCAGCGCGAGAAGATATCACGCGGTGTTTCTGAGCTTGAGGAGCGCGGCATCAATCCGCGAGTGTTCTTTGCGCCCTCTCACACTTTTGATTTGAACACGCTTGAAGCATTGCGAATTGAGAGTAATATCCGCGTCGTTTCTGATACCGTCGCTTTTGCCCCTTACTCTAAGTATGGGTTTACTTTTGTTCCGCAGCAGTCTGGCAGGGTCAGGTCTTTAAAGATGCCAGTGGTAACTTTCTGTTACCACCCTAATATCATGTGCGAATCTGACTTTAATCAGCTTAAGTCATTTCTCAGCAAGAATTTCAACAAGTTCGT
The DNA here is from genome assembly GCA_900549085.1 of uncultured Collinsella sp. Classification (GTDB taxonomy): domain Bacteria; phylum Actinomycetota; class Coriobacteriia; order Coriobacteriales; family Coriobacteriaceae; genus Collinsella. The sequence goes on from URMO01000014.1 coordinate 30,678, forward strand.
CCCGTTCCCAACGAGCCAGGTGAAGAACGGACCAAGCGTTTTTGATTTCATTGCTCGTAAGCTTTACTTTGCTAGAAGAGCATAGGTAGTAGCTGATGAAGATTCTTTTATATATTAATCAAATCTATGAGGGCGGCGCGGAGCGTGTGATTACACAGCTTGCATCATCCTTTGCCGATACTGGGCATGAGTCCATCCTTGTGACTTCATTTGAACATTCAGATGAGTATTACTTCTCGAGCAAGGTTCGCAGGTTTTCTCTTGAAAGAAAGCAGCTTGAACAGTCACGGATTAAAAGAAATGTTTCTCGAATCCGAAAGCTTCGTAAAATTATAAAAGAAGAAGCACCCGATATAGTCCTATCGTTTATGACGTAACTGAACTTTAGCGCAATTGTCTCTTCACATGGGCTTACGTGCAAAAATAATATCTCGGTGTGTAATGACCCGAATTGAGCGCATTCGGGAAAGGTTGGCTCATTCGTTGGCAAAGTTCTCATGCCTCTCCTGGCGGACGGCTGTGTTTTCCAAACCAAGCAGGCATCTGAATGGTTCCCAGAGCGCCTTCGAGAAAAGTCCAGCGTGATTCCCAACGAGGTGGCGCATGTCTTTTTTGAGACTGAGCGATCGGGCGAGGAAAACTATTGGGTTGCTATTGGTAGGCTCACTTCGCAAAAAAATTATCCGATGATGATTAAAGCTTTTGCAGAGGTTATAAAAAGCCATCCTGAGCAAAAGTTATATGGTGCCGGTCCACAGCATAAAGAACTTGAAAATCTTATTTAACGTCTTGGCCTTTCTTCAAGTATTTCGCTTGAAGGCCAAACCCATGATGTCCCATCTGTACTCTCTAGTGCAATTGGGTTTCTTATGACCTCGGATTATGAGGGGATGCCTAATGCCCTCATGGAGGCTATGGCCATGGGGTTGCCTTGCATAGCCACAGATTGTCCTTGCGGCGGACCTGCTGAACTTATTGTTGACGGCGAGAATGGATTTCTTATCGCAACTTGTGATGAAGCCGCTCTATCTGGTCGCGTCAATTCAGTTGTTGAGAATCATTCGTTGCGTGAGTCCGTCGGCGCAGAAGCTGCGAATAGCATGGGTCGATTTCTTCCTGAAGAGACGTTTGCTCGATGGGAAGCATATTTTAATCGCATCTGTGGGGGCGATGCTTAGTGTGGGAGCTACTTATCGTTCTTTATGCGCTCACTTCTTTTTTGGCGCTCTGGCATGAGTGTTATTCATTGCTTATATCCGAGAGGTTCTCTGTCGGCTCTTTCTGCAAGCTTTGGTTCATCGTTGTGCAGTTTTGTCTTCCGTGTTACCTGATGTTAAGGTACTTTTTGTTCGGCGTTCCCGCTAAGTCAAGTTACGCATCTATTAGCTATGACGACTACGCCTTGACTTCCGCTTATGTTGTGTTCTTGTTCTCGCTCGTTGCTTATTGTGTTCTTGTTGCAACTACTAAAACGAATGGCTTGGCGTCCTCTGCCGTATCCCCTGATTGGAGTGAGTCTGGAGAAGGCTATGCGATGAAACGTCTTCGTATAGCTGCCTTTCTCTCTCTTTCGGTCGGCGCCTTATGCTTATTCCTCTGGTCGAGTGCCTATGGCTCAATTTTCGATCTTATCGAGGTCGGCAATGCAGTGCGTGGCGGCTGGAATACCATTCACAATTCCTTTGCTATGTTCAAGCATCCATCTAGGCTCGTCCTCGTTTCTTCTTATATTTACTTCGCGCTACTTTATTCGAAACGGTCAAAGTTCTTTTCCATTGACTCAATTCTGTTGATCGCATCGGTATTTCTTTCGATGCTGTTCCTCTTCGCGAATGACGGGCGACTTTCCATGGCCTTCTACTTTATGGGGTTTTTCCTAGTTGTTCTCTACACGAAGCTGTTTATACAGAAGAAAGCATTTGACTTGAGAGCTGGGCTTCTTGCCGTCGTAATTTGCGTACTTTTGATTGCCGTTATGCTCAATATGGACTCAGTGACTTACTTTATTCGGCATGGTCAATTCCCGTACGCCGGAGATAAAGACGGTTCTTCGATTATCGAAGAGATTCTTTTCGATCCCGCAAGCGATCTTACTGTAGTGAGTAACTTCCTCAATGGCAGGCTTACCTTTATGCTTGTACACGATTTTGTTTACGGGATTTTCGCTTGGCTTCCCCAATCGCTTAGTCCTTCGTGGGCTCTTCGACTTTGGACCGTCAATACGCAAGCCGTAAGCCCTATGTTTACGACTGGCGAAATTCCATGCGGTCTCTTAGCGCAGAGTGTATATGACTTAGGTATTGTCGGCGTTATTTTTATTCCATATTTGTATGGGCTGATTCTTCATTTCACCGACAAGAAAATCGTCCCGAACATCGGAAATCCCTTTGTTATGGGTCTTTTCGCCTATCTATTCACTGACCTTCTTAGAGTTGTTTCTTACGCGATGCTCTACGACATCGTTCTTGACTTATTCCCACTCGCTATCGCACTCGTCATCTATTATTTCTCTGACTTTCTAGTCAACCGTAGGAAAGCGATAACTCCCCGATTTAGGGCAGGGGAAAGGCGTTCGTGATGATTGGATATTCATAATCATTCATCGCTATTTACTTGCTAAAAAGAGGTTATTTTTATGAATAAGCTGGCTAAAGTCATTCACAATCCCTGGTCTCTTTACGTCTTTGCATCAGGGTTTGGCTTAACTGATTGGATTCCCGACGAACCACACCTTAAGGCAATGTATAGGGGGACGGTCGGGACAAAGCTTGACCTGGATAATCCCAAAACGTATAACGAGAAGCTCCAGTGGCTCAAGATTCATGACCGCAATCCTCTCTACAACATCCTTGTTGACAAGTACCGAGTGAAGCCTTGGGTCGCCGAGCGTATCGGCGAGGAACATGTCACCAAGACCTATGCGATGTGGGAAAAAGTTGAGGATATCGATATCACGGATCTTCCTGACCGGTTCGTCCTCAAGACGAATCATGATAGCGGAGGCGTTGTCATCTGTAACGACCGAAGCACCTTTGACCTCGATGCTGCGAAAAATAAATTGGCGAAGCACCTTAAGACCAATTACTTCTGGCGTACCCGAGAGTGGCCATATAAGGATGTCAAGCCATGCATTTTCGCTGAGGAGTATCTTGAGCCTGCTCTGGGAAAGAGCGATCTGACCGATTATAAAATCATGTGCTTTGATGGAAAGGTCCGCTGCGAGTTCACTTGTACTGATCGTTCCGAGGGCGACTTGCGCGTTGATTTCTTCGACACCGAATGGAACCATCTGCCGTTTACCAGACATTATCCCAACGCGGATATTCCTCCGAAAGCACCCGCAAGATTGAAACAGATGCTTTCTGACGCTGAGCTGCTATCAAAGGAAATTCCGTTCGTTCGGGCAGACTTTTATGAGGTTGCCGGTCAGTATTACTTCGGAGAACTGACGTTCTTCCCCGGAGGCGGTTTTGAGGAGTTCGACCCATCCTCGTGGGATGAAAAGCTCGGTTCCTGGATTCAGCTCCCGAATAAAATCGGGGGGGGTTCTTCCTAGATGAATCCTCGATACTGTGGATTCATGGTATCGTGAAACATGAGGACTGTCCGGCTGATTATAAGGTCAACTGTTTTAACGGCGTGCCTAAGCTCATTGAAGTTCATCGGGGACGTTTTTCTGACCATACGTGCGATTATTTCACTCCTAGCTGGGATTCCCTGCCTGATATCGAATGGGGAGACATTCCTAAGTCTAATGATAAGATCGCCGCCCCCTCTGGACTCCAGGAGATGCTCAATTTCAGCTCGGTTCTTACTGAGGGGTTCCCAGAGATGCGCGCTGATTGGTACTTGGCGGAGGATAGGCTCATCTTCGGCGAGCTTACGCTATTCAACGATGCTGGTTTCGGGGTTATAGATGATGCCACCGACTCTCTGCTCGGTTCCTTTACTGATCTCGACTTAGCTTTTGGGAAAAAATGATTGAAGGAAGATGACTGACGAATTAAGTAAAAAGGCTTCTTCGGCTACCAAATGGTCGCTTGTGACTGAAGTGGCCGTTAAGATCATATCGCCGCTAACTCAGATTGCTTTAGCGCATATCTTAATGCCAGAGGCTTTCGGGGTTGTCGCGACTGTCACGATGGTGACGAGCTTCGCCGACATGCTCTCTGACGCTGGCTTCCAGAAATACCTCATTCAACATGAGTTCGAGGACAAAGACCATCTCTATCGCAGCGCAAACGTCGCCTTTATAACGAACTTGGTCGTCTCGCTCACACTTTGGATTCTCGTCGGGATCTTCAATGAGCCTCTAGCGACTCTCGTTGGCAACGACGGGCTCGGAATCGTGCTCATCGTAGCCTGCGCTTCCCTTCCCCTCACAGCTCTGAGCAGTATCCAACTGGCTCTGTTCCACAGGACGTTCGCCTTTAAGGATCTCTTTGTAGTTCGCGTCGCAGTGGCTCTTGTTCCCCTTGTCGTAACAGTCCCCTTGGCGCTTTTGGGCTTCGACTTCTGGTCGCTTGTGATCGGGACGATTGTCGGTAACCTTGTGAATGCGCTTGTCCTTACTCTCAAGTCCGACTGGAAGCCATCGCTTTTCTATTCCCTCGCCGAGCTGAGGGAGATGATTTCGTTCAGCGCGTGGACGCTCCTCGAGCAGTTCTCCATCTGGCTCACTTCCTGGATGGGCACGTTTATCGTCGGCTCACTGTTGACCCCGTATTACCTCGGTCTATATAAGACCTCGATTTCCATGGTCAACACCGGCATGGGAATCATTACGAGTGCAACCACCCCCGTGCTTTTCGCCGAGCTTTCCCGAAGGCAGGGTGACAACGAGTCGTTCCAGTCTGCCTTCTTCCGCATGCAGGAGAAGGTTGCTCTGTTCGTTGTGCCGCTCGGTTTCGGGATTTTCCTCTACCGCGACTTTGTGACCGCGCTTGTGCTCGGGCCTCAGTGGTCCGATGGGTCCCTTATGTTTGGTCTGTGGGCTCTGAGCAGCGCCGCCGTGATCCCGATTGGCTACTATGCGAGCGAGGTTTTCAGGGCGAAGGGCAGGCCCAAGCTTTCTTTTGCCTCGCAAGCCGCCTACCTTCTGATTATGGCGCCTGTCACGTACTATGCGGCGACACTGGATTTCGAGTCCTTTGCTCTGTGTAGCTCGCTTTTACGCCTCATTGCTATTGGTATCGATGTCTTCATCCTCAAAGCCTTCATCAAATTCCCCGTAGGCAAGATGATTGCCTGCTTGCTGCCCATCTTCATTTGCTCCGCCGTGATGATTGCCGCCGGCTGGATTCTTGCCGACTTTGGTGTTCCGACTATCGCGGGGATATTCGCTTGTGTTGTCGTTTACGCCCTGTGCTGCGAGGTCTTCCCGTCGACCCGCGCACAGCTTAATCGGCTTCTTTCGAGAATCATGGGATAGGAAAGGTATGGACCTCATGTTGAGAAACGGAACCGGGGGGTGTCCAGATTGGTTGCGATACGGGGGGGTGCTTCCCCTCTGACGGACCATGCGCTCAGATTTCTTTGGGTTTTTTTAAAGGCCCCGCGCTCGTCCAATCCTATCTGGAGGTTGATGCTGCAGCATATGCGCGAGAGATATGGGCTCGAGATATCCCGCTCAACTGATATCAGTCCGGGCCTTTATCTGGGCCACGCCTACAACATCACGGTGAACCCGGCTGCCATCATCGGCTCGAATTGCAATCTACATAAGGGCGTGACTATTGGCCAGGAGAACCGAGGGAAACGCAAAGGTGCCCCGGTAATAGGGAATTGCGTCTGGATAGGCGTCAACGCGACCTTGGTCGGCAGAATCTCAGTGGGAAACGATGTCCTTATTGCCCCTGGGGCGTACGTGAACTGCGATGTTCCTAGCCACTCGATCGTGCTGGGCAATCCCTGTCGTGTAATTTCGAGAAATAACGCTACCGAAGGATATATCAATCGTAAGGTGCAAATTTAGAACTCTAACCTACCTAATGAAAGAGAGTATATATGGCAACTAGAAAAGTGCTCGTCACAGGGGCCGCCGGCTTCATCGGCGCGTTCCTCGTCAAGAAGCTGCTCGAGGAATCTGACGACGTTATTGTCGGCCTCGACAACCTCAACAGCTACTACGACCCCGGCATCAAGGATGCGCGCCTCCACATGCTGGCCGGGGCCGATACAGACGGCCGCTTCACCTTCGTGCGCGGCGACCTGTGCGACGCCGCCCTCATCGAGCGCCTGTTCGCGGAGAACGGCTTCGACGTCGTGGTGAACCTCGCCGCCCAGGCGGGCGTGCGCTACTCCATCGAGAACCCGCGCGCCTACCTCGAGAGCAACCTCATCGGATTCTTTAACATCCTCGAGGCATGCCGCCACCACCCGGTCAAGCACCTGGTCTACGCAAGCTCCAGCTCGGTCTACGGCGGCAACAAGAAGGTTCCGTTCTCCGAGGAGGACCGAGTCGACTCGCCGGTCTCGCTCTACGCCGCCACAAAGAAGTCCAACGAGCTCATGGCCGCCGCCTACTCGAAGCTCTACTCCATCCCGGCGACCGGTCTGCGCTTCTTCACCGTGTACGGCCCCATGGGCAGGCCCGACATGGCCTACTTCGGCTTCACCGAGAAGCTGCGCCGCGGCGACACCATCAAAATCTTCAACATGGGCGACTGCCGCCGCGACTTCACCTACGTCGACGACATCGTCGAGGGCGTGAGGCGCGTCATGGACGCCGCGCCCGAGGTGAAAATGGGCGAGGACGGGCTGCCGCTCGCCGCGCACCGCGTCTACAACATCGGCAACTCGCACCCCGAGAACCTGCTCGACTTCGTTGACACGCTGCAACGCGTGCTGGTGGAGGAGGGCGTGCTGCCTGCGGACTACGACTTCGAGGCCCACAAGCAGCTCGTGCCCATGCAGCCGGGCGACGTGCCCGTCACCTACGCCGATACCACGGCGCTCCAGCGCGACCTGGGCTACAAGCCCGCGACGCCGCTCGAGGACGGCCTGAGGGCCTTTGCCAAGTGGTATAAGCGCTACTACAACATTTAGGAAATCATGGCCCTGTAACAGGGGCCATTTTTCATGCGAATTATTGTTCTTTGACAATTGGAGAATGACATGAAGATCGCTGTCGCCGGTACCGGCTACGTCGGCCTGTCCCTCGCCGTCCTGCTCTCGCAGCACAACGAGGTCCACGCGCTGGACATCGTGCCCGAGAAGGTCGAGAAGATCAACAACTACCAGTCGCCCATCCAGGACGACGAGATCGAGCGCTTCCTGGCGGAGGCCAAGTCGGGGGAGCGCGAGCTCGACCTACACGCCACCGTCGACGTGGCCGAGGCATATACGGGCGCCGACTACGCCGTGATCGCGACGCCGACGAACTATGACTCGGACAGGAACTTCTTCGACACGAGCTCCGTCGAGGCCGCCATCGCCGCTGTGCGCTCGGTGAACCCGGACGCCTGGATCGTCATCAAGTCGACCATCCCCGTCGGCTACACCGCGGGCCTGCGAGAGAGGCTGGGCGACAGCAAGATCTTCTTCAGCCCAGAGTTCCTGCGCGAGAGCAAGGCACTCTACGACAACCTGCACCCCAGCCGCATCGTGGTGGGCGCGCCTAAAGACGACGCTAACGCCGTCGCGGCTGCCGAGCGTTTCGCACGTCTGCTCGCGCAGGGCGCCGACGCCGCCGAGCTTGAGCGCGTGAACGCCGACGGCACCGTGGGTATCCCCGAGCTCGTGCTGGGCACCACCGAGGCTGAGGCCGTCAAGCTCTTCGCCAACACCTATCTGGCGCTGCGCGTGGCCTACTTCAACGAGCTTGACACCTACTGCGAGGTCCGCGGCCTCAACACCCGCGACGTCATCGACGGCGTGTGCCTGGAGCCGCGCATCGGCAGCCACTACAACAACCCCAGCTTCGGCTACGGCGGCTACTGCCTGCCCAAGGACACCAAGCAGCTCCTCGCCAACTTTCGGGACGTGCCCCAGAACATGATAACAGCCATCGTCGAATCCAACCGCACAAGAAAGGATTTCATCGCTGAACGCGTTCTGGAGCTTGCCGGCGCATACAATTCCGGAAGCACCTGGGATATCTCCAAAGAAAAAAATATCACCATAGGCGTATACCGTCTCACTATGAAGAGCAACTCCGACAACTTCCGCCAGTCCTCCATTCAAGGCGTAATAAAACGCCTAAAAGCAAAGGGCGTGACCGTTGTAATCTACGAACCAACTCTTCCGCCTGACACCACCTTCTTCGGAAGCCGCATAATAAAAAACCTGAACGAATTCAAATCTATATCCGACACAATCATTGCCAACCGGTATGATTCATGCCTCGATGACGTCAAGACTAAAGTATATACCAGAGATATTTTCGGGAAGGATTGATTTTATGGGACAGGGGTCAGACCCAATAACGTTTAGTTAAGCCCCTAATCCTATTTTTATATCTATTTTTATTTAAACTATTGACATTTCATTAAAAAT
>URMO01000015.1 GCA_900549085.1 uncultured Collinsella sp.
TTCCGGCGCGTGCGGAACCTAGGAAAAACGTACCCTCCTCGCCCGGCCAGGTCCTACGTTGACTTGCTTGCCGCCTGGATGGCGTCTTGGCGTCTAGATACTTTGGCTGAATTTAATTGAATGAAGGGGGCTCCTTGTTGTCAAGGAGCCCCCTTCTGCTTTTGGTTTACTTTGGAATTGTGGGTGTGCCCTTACTTGGCATCTGCCCAGGTCACTCCAGTCGAAGCTTCGGCGATTAGGGGTACGCGTAGGTCTACGACGTGTTCCATGACGTCGCGGACCATAGCTGTGAGGCGCTCGACTTCGTTGATGGGGCACTCAAAGTCCAGTTCGTCGTGTACCTGCAGGATCATGTGGGCGGCAAAGCCTTCTTCTTCCAGACGGCGGCTCACGCGGGCCATCGCGATCTTGATGATGTCGGCGGCGGTGCCCTGCATGGGGTGGTTCATGGCCGTGCGCTCGCCAAAGCCGCGGAGTTGCGGATTTTTGGCCTTGAGCTCCGGAATGTGGCGACGGCGGCCGTACATGGTCTCGGCGTAACCTGTCTGCTTGGCACGCACCACCACGTTGTCGAGGAACGTGCGCACGCCCGGATAGGCCTCATAGTAGCGGTCGATCATGTCGCGCGCCTCGGCCATCGAGATATGCAGCGACTGCGACAGACCGTAGGCCTGCTGGCCATACACAATGCCAAAGTTCACGGCCTTGGCGCGACTGCGCAAGTCGGGCGTTACCTCGGACACCGGCACGCCAAACACGCGTGCCGCCGTCTCGGCATGGAAGTCCTCGCCCTCGTTAAAGGCGCGTACCAGGTGCTCGTCACCTGAGAGATGTGCCAGCAGACGCAGCTCGATCTGCGAGTAGTCCACCGCCAAAAAGACGCTTCCCTCGCCTGCCGAAAACGCCGTCTTGACGGTACGGCCCAGCTCAGAGCGCGTCGGGATGTTCTGCAGGTTCGGGTCGCTCGAGGACAGACGACCCGTTGCCGTGATGGTCTGGTTGTACGTGGTGTGCACGCGACCGTCACCGCGGCGCAGCGGGCCCAGCGTGTCCAGATAGGTGGACTTGATTTTGGACTTCTCACGCCAATCCAAGATCAGGCGCACGATTTCGTGGTCACGGGCAAGATCGCTCAGCACCTTGGCGTTGGTCGAATAATAGCCGCGCTTGGTCTTTTTGAGGCCTTTGGTCGGAAGCCCCATAACGTCAAACAGCACGTGCGAAAGCTGCATGGGGCTGCCGATGTTAAAGGTCTCGTCACCGGCAAGGTCGCGAATGCTTCGCTCGACCTCGGCAATCTGGGTAGCAAGCCCCTCGGACAGACTATGCAGACGGTCGGGGTCTACGAGCATGCCCGCGCGCTCCATCTTGGCAAGCACCGGCACGAGCGGCATCTCGATGCCATCGAACACGTTGGCGGCGTTCTCGCGTGCCATGCGGTCGCGCAGCGGTGCGACCAGTGCCAGCGTCAAGGCCGCCGTGCGAGCGGCGGGCGCAGGAGCATCCTCGCCAGCACCCTCCGCACCGCGCACCGCAGGCAGCGCCATCTGCAGATAGGTATCGGCCAGATACGCCTCGTCAAACTCGGAGCGGTCGGAATCCAACAGGTAGGCGGCAACCACGGTATCGAAGATGCGCGTGGAATCGACTGCCAGCGGATCCATGAGCTCAAGCTCGGAAGAGTCGATGGGCGAAAGCTCATGCAGCAGTGCTTTCATATCCGGGCTCGCCACGCGGCCCTCCATAAACAGGCGCGCAAGCACGCCGGCGATCACGCCGTGGGCGAAGTTGAAGCCATCGACCGCGGCAGTGGTACCGCCTTCGCCCTCCTCAAGCGCAAGCAGCCCCTTGGACGTCGCCAGCCACAGCGTGCGCGTCAGGCCAAAAAGCGCGCCCTCCTCCTTGTCATCGTCCACCACGGCGGCAATCCACTCGCCTGCCTCGATCGCACGAGCGATCTCGTCGGCAGCAGCAGCGAGCGCCTCGGCATCGCCGGCGGCAGCACGCATAACGGGGGGAATCTCAAACGTGCTGGCAGCGGCCGCAGCCCCACCCTCGCCACCAATCAGTGACAAGAAACGGTTCTGCATGGCCGTAATGCCAAGTGCGCCCAGTGCCGCGGACAGTTCATCAGCAGAAAACGCCGGGAAGGACGTCGCGTCAAAGTCGAGCTCGACAGGCGCATCGGTGCGAATGGTCGCAACCTTGCGGCTCAGCAGCGCGTCGTCGATGTGAGCACGCAGGTTCTCGCCCATCTTGCCCTTGACCTCGTCAGCATGCGCGATGACCTCGTCCAAGCTGCCGTACTGCGCAATGAGCGCGCTCGCCTTTTTGGGGCCGATGCCCGATACGCCGGGAATGTTGTCCGACGTATCGCCCTTTAGGCCGTAAAAATCGGGCACGAGCGCCGGCGTAATGCCGTGATACAGGTCATCCACGCTCTCGGGCGTCATAATCGCCACGTCGGACAGGCCCTTGCGGGTCGAGACCACGTTGACGTGCTCGGTCACGAGCTGATACATGTCGCGGTCGCCGGTCACCAGCAGCATGTCGCAGCCGGCCTCCTCGCCCAGGCGCGCCATGGTTCCCAGGATATCGTCGCCTTCCCAGCCCTCGGACTGCAGAATCGGCACGTTGAGCGCCGTGAGCAGCTCCTTGATCATCGGAAACTGCACGTGCAGATCGGGATCCATGGGCGGACGCTGCGCCTTATACTGCGGCAGCATCTCCATGCGTACGCGCGGCTTGCCCTTGTCAAACGCCACGACCACACCGTCGGGGTTAAAGGCGTCGATCATCTTGAGAAACATGTTCAGAAAGCCAAAGATCGCGTTGGTGGGGCGACCGTCCGGCGCGTTCATGGTCGGCGGCACGGCGTGGAAGGCGCGGTGCATGAGCGAGTTGCCGTCAATAACGGCAAAGGTGCGGCGCTTGTCAGACATATTGAATACCTCGCTTTGGGCTGGGCACGGTTTGCTCACACCAGTTTACACGCTCCCTGCCCCGCGGCCACCACACATCAAGCTCCCCTGCCACCGTGAGCCCGCGCGTGATACGATGGCTCACGGTACATCAACCAGCACGATCGATCCGAAAGGAGCCTGCGTCATGGAGCGTCCCTGCGCATGGAAAAAGTACACGCCACAGCAAGTCGAGGAGCTCGAGGAGCTTTGCCGCGGCTATAAGCAGTTTTTGAGCGAAAACAAGACCGAGCGCCTGTGCGTCAAGACCGGTATCAAGATGGCCGAGGAGGCGGGCTACGTCAATCTGGAGACCGTGATCGCCGAGGGCCGCGCGCTCAAGGCCGGCGACAAGGTGTACGCCGCCAACCACGGCAAGGACCTTATGCTCGTCAACCTGGGAACCACCCCGCTCGAGCAGGGCTTTAACATCCTGGGCGCCCACGTGGACTCGCCGCGCCTGGACCTCAAGCAAAATCCCGCCTTCGAGGCCGGCGACATGGCCTACCTCGACACGCACTACTACGGCGGCGTCAAGAGCTACCACTGGGTGGCCTCCCCGCTTGCACTTGTAGGCGTCATCTGCAAAAAGGACGGCACCACCGTCGACATCAACATCGGCGACAAGACGGACGACCCGGTCTTTACCATCTCCGACCTGCTGATCCACCTCTCGAGCGAGCAGATGTCCAAGCCCGCCAAGGACGCCGTCGACGCCGAGATCCTCGACGTGATCGTGGGCGGCCGTCCCGTCAAGTTTGACGAGGACGACAAGGACGCCCCCAAGGAGCCCGTCAAGCAGATGTTCCTGGACATCCTCAAGGAGCAGTACGACGTCGAGGAGGAGGACTTCCTCTCCGCCGAGATCGAGGTCGTGCCCGCCGGCCCCGCCCGCGACATGGGCCTCGACCGCTCCATGATTTTGGGCTATGGCCACGACGACCGCGTCTGCGCCTACCCCTCCATGCTCGCCCAGATCAATGTGGCCAATGTCGAGCGCACGAGCATCACGCTCATCGTCGATAAGGAGGAGATCGGCTCCGTAGGTGCCACCGGCATGACGAGCCGTTTCTTCGAGAACACCGTCGCCGAGATCATGACGCTCGCCGGCGAGGATAGCCCGCTGACCCTACGCCGCGCACTCGCCCGCAGCCGCATGCTCTCCTCCGACGTGTCTGCCGGCTTCGACCCGGGCTATGCCGGCAAGTTCGAAACCAAGAACGCCGCCTTTATGGGTCGTGGCCTGTGCTTTAACAAGTACACGGGCAGCCGCGGCAAGGGCGGTTCAAACGACGCCGACGCCGAGTACGTGGCCCTCGTCCGCGACATCATGGACGAGGCCGGCGTGGACTTCCAGACCTGCGAGCTCGGCCGCGTCAACGCGGGCGGCGGCGGCACCATCGCCTACATCATGGCCAAGTACGGCATGAACGTCATCGACTCCGGCGTTGCCGTCCTGTCCATGCACGCCCTGTGGGAGGTCGCTAACAAGGCCGATATCTACGAGGCCTATCGCGGCTACAAGGCCTTCCTCGAGCGAGCCTAACCAACCCTTCATCAGTTGCGGTGAAATACGGACTAAACTGGCCCATAAACGGCCAAAACAGGCCGTATTCCACCGCAACTTCCTTCTTTGGCAGAGGAGCGTCCATGCTGCAGGTCATCATTTCGCCCGCCAAGCAGATGCGCGCGGCCCAAGATGCTTTTGAAGTCCTGGGCGTTCCACCTTTTGTGCACGAGGCGGCTCGCCTCCACCGCGCGCTGCTAGATATCGAACGAAATGAAGGTAGCGGCGGCCTGCAGGCGCTATGGAACGTGAGCGACAAACTGCTGGGGCCTTGTCTCAACACCCTGCATGAGTTCGGGCCCATCCTGAAAAACGGCGATCTCGACAATCCCGCACTCGCCCGTCACCTCTCCCCTGCCGTCATGTCCTACCACGGCATCCAATACCAAAGCATGGCGCCCGAGGTCATGGATGCCGCACAGCTCGACTGGCTGCAAAGCCATCTCTGGATCCTCTCGGGACTCTATGGATGCGTGCGCCCCTTCCACGGCGTGTCGCCCTATCGGCTCGAAATGGGAGCGAAGCTCTCCGTCGACGATGCCCGAGACCTCTATGCGTTTTGGGGCGACAAACTTGCATGCGCCATTGCGCCGACCGGCTCCAACACCACGGTCGTCAACCTTGCCAGCGTGGAGTACGCCAAGGCCGTTCTACCCCATCTCGCAGGCGACGCCACAACCGTCACTTGTCTCTTTGGCGAAGGTGTCCGCAACGGCAAGCCCATCCAGCGATCGACCGCCAGCAAAAAGGCACGCGGCTCCATGGTGCGCTGGATGGCAGAAAACAAGCTCGAGGATGTAAGCGGGCTCACCGCGTTCGACGTTGGTTATCGTCACCTTCCCGAGCTTTCAAATAAAAACACTTTGGTCTTCCTGAACGAACAGACCTTGTAGAACCACCGCTACTTTTGAATGTGCTGCCTAGGCACGGCGTCTATTCCGCCAAGCCGTCGGCTTTGGCAATTTCATTTGTCGAACCGTCCTGATAGGCAATCTTGACGTGCTCGACCTCGGACACCGCAACACCCGTCGGAGGCTCCAGACGCCATTCCGTCAAGGCGATATCCATGGTCGTGGGCACATCCCCTTGATCTTTGAGCTTCACCGTCAGCGTTTTGAGCGTCGCGTCAAACGTCACGCGTTCGATTTCTTCACCTGGAATGGACCCACCACTCAGCTGCAACTGCACAAACTCATCGCGCGGGTACCAATAATCGCCCGGCGCGGCAACGGTATTGCCGCCCGTGACCTTCACTGTCATGATCGGCAGGCTATCGTCCGCCTCAAACGCCCAGGCAGCTCCCCCACGCCCGCCAAACGTCCAGATACAACAGGCGATCGCCATCACGACAAGGATCGCAAAACCAATTGCGACCAGCCCATGATGGGCACGGCCCTCCTCGGCCGACACATCCCACTGCGTCTCCCGATATAGATGCTTGTCTTCCATGTTCGCCTCCCCACGGGCATGCTCATCGCGTCAATCGTACCCATTCAGGCTATACTTGAGCCCACCACATAAACGGGGAGCTTGCAGGACAAGACGGTAGGCTGAGACTGGGCGCGCCCGCCCTGACCCGCAAACCTGATATGGGTAATGCCAACGAAGGGAGCCGTGCCAATGAGCACACAGACCGAGCCCAAGCTCGTCACGCAAATCGACTTCGCCCGCGCCGGGCAGATCACGCCGCAGATGAAGGAGGTTGCCGAGCGCGAGCATCGCGACCCCGAGTACATCCGCGAGCGCGTGGCAGACGGCCGCATCGCCATTCCCGCCAACATCGTGCATATCAAAAAGGGCATGCGCGCCTTTGGTGTCGGCGAGGGCCTGTCCACCAAGGTCAACGTCAACCTGGGCATCTCGGGCGACAAGGCCGATGCCGCCGAGGAGTGGAAGAAGGTCAAGATCGCCGAGGACTTTGGCGCCGACGCAATCATGGACCTCTCCAACTCGGGCAAGACGCGCCAGTTCCGCCAGCAGCTCATCGACGAGACGCCGCTTATGGTGGGCACCGTCCCCATGTATGACGCCATCGGCTACATGGAAAAGCCGCTGGTCAAGCTCACCAAGGACGATCTGCTCGAGGTCGTGCGCGCTCATGCCGAGGACGGCGTGGACTTTATGACCATCCACTGCGGCATCAACAAGTCGGTCATCAAAACCTTTAAGGAGACCGGCCGCCTCATGAACATCGTCAGTCGCGGCGGCTCGCTGCTGTTTGGCTGGATGGAAGTCACCGGTAACGAGAACCCCTTCTACGAGTTCTACGACGAGGTGCTCGAGATCTGTCACGAATACGACGTGACGATCTCGCTCGGCGACTCCTGCCGCCCGGGCTGCCTCTACGACTCCAACGACGCAACCGAGACCGCCGAGATGATCGAGCTGGGCAAGCTGTGCAAGCGCGCTTGGGCCGCCGGCGTCCAGGTTATGGTCGAAGGCCCGGGTCACATGGCGCTCGACGAGATCGCCGCCAACATGAAACTGCAGAAGCGCCTGTGCCACAACGCCCCGTTCTATGTGCTCGGGCCGCTGGTGACCGATATCGGCGTGGGCTACGACCACATCACCGCTGCCATCGGCGGCGCCATCTCCGCCAGCTCCGGTGCCGACTTCCTGTGCTACGTGACGCCGGCCGAGCACCTGTGCCTGCCCAACGCCCAGGACGTGCTCGATGGCCTCATGGCCACCAAGATCGCCGCACACGCCGCCGACATCGCCAAGAAGGTGCCGCACGCCCGCGACATGGATGACAAGATGGGCCAGGCACGCCGTAAGCTCGACTGGGACGCCATGTGGAAGTGCGCGCTCGACCCGGTCACCGGCAAGAAGCGCTACGAGGAATCCCCCGCCGCCACCGAGGACACTTGCACCATGTGTGGCAAGATGTGCGCTGTCCGCACCGTTAACAAGGTGTTCGAAGGCACGACGATCGACCTCGGCATGGAGGACTAGCCTTATCGCCGCGATCGCCTATGGGCTCGCCGCAGCACCTGCCAAATGTTAACCTGTGAACATTTGCTTGCATTTGCGTAAAAATTGCATCTCGCGCCCGGGTTCGGCATATCGCCGGCCTGGGCCTCTTTATAATGCGGGGTAAAAGACCCATTTGAATCCGACCGAACAAGGGAGCGAACATGGATCGCAGTAAGGTACCCGCCGTTCTATCCATCGCAGGATCCGATTCCAGCGGTGGCGCCGGCATTCAGGCCGACATCAAGACCATCACGGCGCACCGCCTGTATGCCGAGACGGCCATCACAGCCATCACAGCGCAAAACACACTGGGCGTTACCGCCGTGCAGAACATCTCCCCGGATATTGTCGCAGCGCAGATCGATGCCGTTTTTGACGATATTCGACCCAGCGCCGTCAAGATCGGCATGGTTTCCTCTGCCGAGATTATCGAGGTTATCGCCGACCGCTTGAGCGCCTGGGACGCACAAAATATCGTCGTCGACCCCGTCATGGTCGCCACCTCGGGTGCTCGCCTCATTGCCGAGGATGCCGCTGAGACACTCACCCGCCGCCTGTTCCCGCTGGCGACCGTTATCACGCCCAACATTCCCGAGGCCATGGCGCTGCTCGATTATGAGGTCGATTCCGAGCGCACGCAGCAAAATGCCGCCATGCTTCTCACCCGTCGCTTTGGCTGCGCGTCTCTCGTTAAGGGCGGGCATTTTGTCAACGAGGCCAACGATGTGCTAGCAGAGCCCGCGCCGCTCGATGACGAGGGCAACCATCTGGGCGATCCGCTCACCACGTGGTTCCGCCACAAGCGCATCGAGACCGGCAACACGCACGGTACTGGCTGTACGCTTTCGTCCGCCATCGCCTGCGCGCTGGCCCAGGGCATGGATCTTGCCGATGCCGTCAACGCCGGCAAGGCCTACCTAACGGGTGCTCTCGCCGCTGGCTTTGACATGGGCAAAGGCTCCGGCCCCGTCAACCACATGTGGCAGTACTGAGACAGTTTGCCGCAGCTCGCTATTGATGCTGACCAACAGGCAAAACTCGCTGACGGCGCTGCAATACGCTGACCGTACTTAGGGTTTGGCGGCAACTTAGGATATTCGAGGGATACGAAAAAGGGGCCGTGGCGACGAACCGCCACGGCCCCTTTTGTTGTTATCGTACGCTGTCGCTAGCGCCGGTTGATGCTCACGATGCAGAGCCCGATTGTCGCCACGGTGCCGCCGAAAAGCGAGCCGAGCACGAATGCCAACGCGATCATCGGCGAGTCCCGTCGGACACGTAGCACTGCAGGCGATCGAGCGCATAGCCGTACATGCCTGCGTAGTCATCGCCACCGTAGGTCGATCCGTCATCGCAGACCTCGTCCCAGTAGCCAGCGTGTGCGACGTCCTGAGAGCGGTAGTAGACCTGCTTGTAGTCACCGTTGGGCGTGATGTAGTACATCTGAACACCGTCGATGGTCTGGCCCCAGATGCCTGCCATGCCATTCACGCTGTCGCTGTAGTTGGCGGTCTGCACCCAGCCGAGCCAACCGCTCTCCTTGGTGTGGACGCGATAGCGCAGCGTGCCGCTATCCACCCATGCGATGAGCATGTCGTGGGAGCCGTAGGGCATGCCAGCAAAGCCTTCGGAGTTGCTGTCATTGAAGTTGGTTACGGCATCGTTCCACGCGCCACAGCGATTGTGCAAGGCATAGTGGATGTTGACGCTCTTGCCAGTGGACTTCGGAAAACTCGTACGAGTGGCAGAAGTGGACGGCTGGTACGTATTCCCATTGCCATCAGTCGGCGCGATGGGAGCGACATAACCGCTGCCGAGATAGGCTGAGACCGCCTGCTTGAACTCCCACCAGCTCTTTCCGTACTTGGCGAAGTAGCCATTGGGATCGGTGTGGTCGGAACCACCCCAGCGCTGAGCAGCCTCGTAGTGGGAAAGCAGGCGCGAGGTATCCCAGCCATGTGTGCGGAGCTCATCGCCAGTCCACTTGACTGCTTCAGTCCACTGCTTTGCAAAGTCGCTGGCATTGGTGGCGTGCGCCAGCTCGATGCCGATTGTGGCGTAATTGCCATTACCAACATGCCAGCACAAACGGTTCTCGGGCACCGTGTTGTACACGGTGGAACCGTCAAGCTCCATAACATGGTGCACGACATAGGTATCATTGCCGCTCCAGTAGCTCACGTGGTTGCGGGCACTGGCGCCCGGGTTAGCGGTCTCGTGAATTACGAGATAACTCGCATTGAGCCATCCATGTCCATTGCTGACATAGCTATCCACACTCTGGTAGGCCTCAGCGCCGCACGGGGCGGCAAGGGCAGCCACGAGGGCGAGGACAACGGCAAGGACGCTACGGAGCGGCAGCTTGCGCTTGGGCTCGGCACTAGTCTCCGTCATGCTCGCCTCCCGCCTTGAGTCGCGCGGCGTCCACGGCCTGCTCGGCTGCGGCGTAGATGGCCGCACTCGCGACCCCGCATACCGTGCCGATGGCGGCGACGGCCTGGTTGTCCGTGGCGATGCCGGCGACGCTGGTCGCGACGGAGCCCAAAAAGGCAGCCGTGCACAGCCAGAACTTTCGGCTTGTCACCTTGCGGATAATGTCTTCGGTAGTCATGATTCCTCCTATCTGTCGGATTCCTTGCTGTAGATCAGGTCGACTCGGTCGCAGATGTGGTCGACCTTTTGAGCCATGCCCTGGCTACGCGTCTGGCTGTGGACCAGGTCGGCGTGCAGCACGTCATTCGACGCGACGACCGACTCCATGAGGGTCTTCATCGCCTCCATGAGACTGTTGCTTCGCTCCATCTGCGCGGCGATTCGCCCTTCCATCTGCGAGCGCTCCCGATCTCGCTGCGCCCGCTCGTCCACTTCGGCCTGCTTTCGCTCCTCGCGCTTGAGGTCGATGTTCGCCTTGCGCTCGTTCTGGACCTTGTATTCGTCCAGAAATTGCCGCCCAAAATAGAAGGCGATCAGCACCAGCGCCGCGCCGCCAAGCCAGCCGGGTCCGTACGGCGCGAAGAGCTTGAGCACCTCCATCCGGCCTCCCTCCCGTTCTGCAGTGCGGCGGAGGCCCATCCCCCGCCACACTGCAGGTTCGGCCCCCCGTAACGCCGGCCTACGCCGCCGCCATCGTGCCGACGCACACGGCCAGCGGGCCCTGCGACAGGATCACGGCGCGGTCGGTGATGACGCACCCCGTGCAGGAGCGCACCATCGGGACCGTCACCACCGCGCCGTGCAGCATCACGTCGAGCGCCGTGTCGTGGACGCCCACGACCGTGCCGAACTCCATCGTCAGCCGCTTGCCGCCCGACGGCATCGCCGCCGCCAGCCGTGCCGCCGCGCTCTTGATCTCGGCTGCCGAATCGCTCATCGCTCGTACCTCCTCGCCGTGTGTTTTATGACGCAGCCGGCGTCGAGCGTCAGCGTCTGCTTCTGGATTGCCAGCTTGCCGACCACCCCGCCGGTCCTGTAGTTCATCGCCACCGCCATGCACGGCTCGACGGGCTTATACACGCTCTTGAACTCGTCCGTGCGCGTCACGGCGCGCTCGGTGGCGAGCAGCTCCGCCGCTTTGCGGTCCGCCGCCGCCTGCATGGCGTCCTGGGGCCAAGGTGTGGCGTTGCCTCCCTCCTCGACCTTGTCGGCGACGAAGATGGCCTCGCCGCCGTCGATGTAGCAGTAGCCCCAGCTGACCTTGTTGTGGTTCTCCGTGGCGTGATAGGTGTAGCTGACCTTCTGCCACTCGCCAGTCATGGTGAACCCCTTGGTCACCGGGCCAAGCACCCTCTCCTGATCCCAGAAGGACTGTATGATGCCCGTCGCGCCCTTGGTGCCCTTGACCCACACGCTCTGCGTGTAGTCCGTATCCTTCTTGACGCTCGGCCCCTCGTCCTGGCAGAAGCCGACGCGCCCGCCACTCGAGACGACCTTGATGCCGAAGAGCACGCCCACCTGCGGCGAGTCGGGAACGTAGACGGTCTGGATGCTGCCGTGCGAATCGCTCTGCCTGAAGCTCTTATCCGACTTCTTGCCGGTGCCGATGAGGGCGTTGGCGGCGCCCTCGACAAGGTTGGTGTCCTCGGTGTCCACGCCCGGAAGGCTGTCGTAGCTGTAGCTCTTTACGATTCGACGACCGACCGAGACGGTCGACAGGTCGGAGTCGGGCGAGTCGTCCACCGCTGTGCCGCGCACCGATGCGTCCTGCGTGCTGAAGTCCACGTGCACGACGTTGCAAACCTCGGCGCGATTGGTCGATTCGGTCATGTCCGACATGAAGCGCGCGTCCCTGCCCTCGGTGAACTCAGCCGAGATGGGCATGTCGGCGGGCTCGACGTAGCGCCTGTAGATCACGTTGCCCATTCGGTCGGTCGCCGGCGAGCGGAACCCGGCCGCCTTGAGGAGCAGGTCCACCGCGTCCAGCTTGTTCTTGGCGTCGTTGTCCCTGCCCACGCCGAAAACCAAGGTGCTGCCCAGAAGGAGACTGCTGGGGTCGGCGTAGACGGTGAGGCCGACCGATTCGGCAATCTTGACGGCCTCATCAACCAGATTGCTGCCCGCAACGATCACGTACGGCCCGTCGAAGTCGTCGTCTTTGAGCCGCTTCAGGAGGCCGTAGGCATTGATCTGTCCCTCGCGGTAGGCACCGTCGATGTCCACCGAGTCCACCACGGGCATGAATGTTCCGAGGCACTCGCGCCTCTCGCTGCCGTCCGAGAAGGAGGCGTTGAGGTACACGCGCAGAAAGTCGTTGCCGACGTCGAACTTGTCGGCGAAGTCCAGGGATGCGGTCTCGTAGAGCGCCGTGTTCGCGTTGCGCTCTATAGAGCCGCCGTTCTCGATGTCGCGCACGAAGTCGAGCTCGAGCCCCGTCTCGCGCGAGACGCGCACGAAGTCGTAGGAGGCGTCAAACGGCCTCGTCCAGTTATCAGCCATTGGCGGGCTCCTCCCACGTCTCCCACGTCGGGTCGCACGAAGCCACCCACGCGCCATCAGAACGCTTCACGCCGCAGCTCAGGCGGGCGCGGAACCGCTCGCCGTGGAGGTCGCGCACCCAGAAACGCCCCGCGGTGTTCATGATCTCGAGGAATGACTTGTAGTCCTCCTCGTCGAGCAGTAGGAAGTCCATGCTGTCCTTGACGTCCCTCTCGTTGATGCCGTACGAGACGGGCAGCCCCTCCCCGCCGTCGGCGAAGTGCAGCATCTTGTACCCGTGCGTCACCTTGCGGCTCGAGCCCTTCTTGAGATAGCGCCCGAGCCACGACCTCTCAGCGCCGGCTCCCCAGTTGAGAGCCACCGCGCGGCTCGCCACGGTCGTCTTGACCCTCGTCTCCGTGCTCACGCCCGTCGCGGCGTAGGCGACCGCGACGTACTCGAACTCGCTGTTGAGCGGAGGCAGCGGGTCGCTCGCGCCCTCGCCCGCCGCAAGGTGAGAGCCGAGCTGCAGGGTCGAGCCGTCGGGCAGGACGCGCGACACGGTAAAGTGGGACGTCTCGGGCGTGTCGTCGCTGTCGGCCTTGCCTGGGAATACCGACAGCTGGCATCCCAGCCTCTCGTCGACGAAGATGTTTAGCGACGGTTTGGCTGGCGGTGCCCAGTCGGTCCGGAAAGCTCTCGAGGCGGTGACCGATAGCGACGATCCGGCCGTGACCGTGAGCATGACCCTGTACGGCGTGAAGTTGACGAAGGTGTGTTGCGCGTAGCCCAGGCGGAAGGAGCGCGCGTCCTTGTCCACAGCCCCGCTCCACAGAAGGTTGCCCCTGATGTCGCATAAAGACAGGTACTGTCGGCTGACGCCCGTCTCGTCGGCCACCTTCCACGTGAAGGTATGCGGCACCGCGCGCAAGGTTGCCCCGTCCGCAGCCGGGTCGGTGAAGAATGCCTGGGGCGCGTCCGCCACGGTATATGCCGCCGCGCTCGACCATGCGCCCCAGTCCTCGTCGAGGCCCTTGGTGCGCACGCGTACGGTGTAGAGGCCCTTGGTGCCAGTCGGCAGCTTCAGGCTCGCACCCGGGCCATCGACCGTCGTGGTGGTGGGACCCGTCGGCGTCGTGATCTGCACCTCAGCGGAGGCCTGCGCCGAGCCGTCCGGATGGTTGGGCACCCATTCGAGTGTCGCGGTCGAGCGGGTGGCATAAGCCGCCCTGACGCCCCTGATGGACGGTGCGAGCGGCGGGCATATAGTCGTGACCTCGTTTGACTCGGTCCACGGTCCCTTGAGGCCGCTCTTGACCGCGCGGACGCGGTAGCACACCGTTCCCGCCGGCGTCTCCTCGTCCTCCCAGGAGGCGTTTACGTCCGCATCGACCCACGTCTTGCGGCCGTCGGTCGAGAGCTGGAACTCCCAGCTGTCGACGAAGGCCGGCGCGTCGTGCCCCTTGAGCACGACCTTCGCCGCCTCCGCCTTGACTGCCTCGAGCATGCCGAGCGCCGTCGGCGTGGTGTAGATCGCCGGAGCGCTCACACCGTAGTCCGACGTGCCGCCGGGGCCCGTCGCCTTGGCCGAGAAGATGTACATGCAGCCCGGCTCGAGGCCGTTGTAGGTGTGGCTCGTGGTATCCCAACTAACGGTGCCGACGTCGGTGAACTTCCCCGGGCCGTTCTTCACCACGCCGACGGTCACGGTCGACCAGGGGTAGTCGCCGTTCATGCCCGTGTAGTCGACGTCCCAGCTGACCTTCGCGCTGGTGTCGCTCAGGCGCTCCGCCCTTATGTTCTTCGGCGTGTGCGGCGTGTGGTAGGCGCGGCACGGCACCGTGACGGTGTTGGAGGCGTTCGAGGTGCCGTTGCCGAAGCCGCCCGTGACGTTGATCTGGCCCGTGAAGGTGTGGTTGTAGGCGTCGCCGTTGCCGCGCGCGAGTACGACGTCGCGCGACGTGCACTGCACCCACACCCAGCCGGAGTTGTTCGTCGAGTATACCGAGCCGTTCCACGAGCCGCCCGCCGACGAGCTGCCGTTTGCGTAGCAGTCGATGGCGTAGCGCGTGCCGTAGCCGTGCGTGACGCGGTAGGTCACGGTGGTGTCCGTGCGCCCGACCTCAGCAACGTCCACGTACGCGCACCAGCAGTACTTGCGATAGCCGCTTCCGCCTTGAACCCAGTTTCCCTGCGCCATCCTACGCGACCCCCATCGCCATGCTCTGCTCCACCGCCGCGACGAAGGCCCTGAACGCGGACGCCACGCGCCCGTCGAAGCCCAGCAGGTCGCCGTTGAGGTAGAGGTTGTAAACGTTGCCGCCGCCCGCGAAGCCCGCGGCTCCGTTGGCGGTCGCCCCGTATGCTCCGCCGCCGGTAACGCTCACACCGAACTTCGCGGCGCGCTCGACCTTCCCGACGGCAGACTCCATCGACTTCACGGGCTCGTCAGCCGTGTCGTCGATGCCGAGGGCCGCGCCCTCCATGACGTAGCCGAACATCTTGCGGAACACGCGCGACGGCGAGTGGATGCCGAGCAGGTTCTTGGCCGCGTCGATGGCGCCGCCCACCACGCCGGTAATCTTGCTCACGACCACGCCGGCCGCGCCGCTGATTCCGTTTGCGATGCCCTGCACGATTTGCGATCCGATGGATGCCACGCGGCCCGGAATGGAGGACAGGGCGCCCATGATGGAGCTGCCGATGCTCGAGGCCGCCGAGGTCACGAAGCCGACCGCGCCGCGGATGGCGGAGCCCAGGCTGCTGATTCCGTTGCGGCCGATGCTCGCCAGGGTGGACGGCAGGTTGGCGATGGCACCGCGGATGGCGGACACGATGTTGGCGCCGCACGAGCTGACGAAACCGGCCATGCCGGTGATGCCGTTGCCCAGGAACGTGATGGCGTTTCTGCCGAGGCTCAGCCAGTCGAGCTCCGACCACGCCGAGACGAAGGCCGAGAAGATGGCTGGGATGTTGGCGATGAGCGTCGGTATCGCCTGCACGATGCCAAGCGCCAGCGTCACGATTGCCTGGATGCCGGCACCGAGCAGTATCGGCGCGTTGTCGTTGATCGCGCTGGCGAGGTTCTGCACGATGACCGGGGCCTGCTCGATGATGGTCGGCAGGCTGTCGGCGATACCCTGCGCCAGGCCGACGATCAGGTTCGCCGCGCCCTCTGCCAGAACGCCCGCGTTCTCGGCTATGGACTCGGAGAGGCCGGTGAGAATCTGCAGACCGCTCTCCATGATGGAGGGCAGGTTCTCGGACAGGTACCCACCGAGCGAGGTCATGAGCGACGCCGCCGTCTCGAAAAGGAACGACAGCCCCATCTCGATTCCCTCGGCGAGCCTGGGGACGACCTCGCCGCCCACGTCGGCGAAGCCCTCGGCGATGCCGGGCAGCGATGAGGTGATGTTCTCCTGCAGCGTGGACAGGTCGCCGTCGAGCAGCGTCAGGCCGTAGACCATGGCGAGGTGCAGCGACTCCAACGGGTTGTCCCCCGCCGCCCAGATCTCGCCAAGGCCCTTGAAACGCTCGCCGATCTCACCCACGCCGTCAGACACGGCGGAGAGGATGTCGCCCATGGGCCCGGGCACGGCCTCAGCCGCACTGCCGAGCGCCTGAGTGAAAATGTCGACGAACGCCTGGCCGAGCACGGGACCGACCGACGTGACAAGGCTCGGTAGCTGCGACAACGCCGTGCCGACGATGGTCGCAACGCGCGGGACGACGTTCGAAGCCGCCGTCTCGACCGACTGTAACAGCTCCTCGGTGAGCTTGCCCATGTCGGCGTCGTCCTTGCTCAGCTCCGTCACCCAGTTCTCCCAGGCGGCCTTGGCCATGTTGCAGGAGCCCTCGATGGTCGTCGCGGCCTCGCGCGATGTCGTGCCGGCGATCTGCATCTGCTCCTGCATCGTGTGGATGGCGAGCACGATGTTGTCGAAGGACAGGCTCGACTCATCCACGGCGGAGTTGACGGCGTGCGCGTCCTTGACGAGGCGCTGCATCTCCTCCTTGGTGCCGCCATACCCCAGCTTGAGGTTGTCGAGCATCGTGTAGTTCTGCTTGGCAAAGCCTTGGTAAGCGTTCTGGAGGTCCTCCATCGCCGTGCCGAAGGTATTCGCGTTGTCGCTCATGTCGACCATGGCCGTGTTGGCGTACTCGGCCGCCTTGACCGTGTCGCCGCCCAGCGATTTGACGAGCGAGGCAGAGAATCCCGTCACCTGCTCCATGTACCGGTTGGCGCTCAGGCCGGCCGTTATGTAGGCGCGGTCGGCGTTGGCCAGCACCGTCGTCTGGGCCTGCTCGAGCTGCTCCCACTTACCGGAGCACTGCTCGACGGTCTGGCCGGTCATGGCGGCGTAGTCCTCGAGCGACTTGCCCATGTTGCCGAATATCTTCTGGATGCCGCCGACGTTCTGCTCGTATGCGGCGTATGCGTTCATGCTCATGCCCGTGACGGCAGCGACGCCCGCCCCCACGGCGGCGACGCCCACGCCTACCGCCTTGGCAACGGTCGCTCCGGCCTTGCCGAGCGTGCCCACGACCTTCGAGGCCACGCCCTCGGCCTTGCCGCTGGCCTCGTCCTTGAGGCCGACCTTAATCATCAGGTCGAGAAGGTTCACCTAGACCACCTTCAATCCCATCCGCTCGATGATGTCTGCGGCGATCTCGTCGCCGCCGCGCGTGTCCTCCGCCTCGGACCCATCGCCCGCACCGCCGTTGACGATGCTCAGGAAGGGCTCCTTGAGCCACTTCCCCTGCGCCATGAGGCGCACCGACTCGCTCAGGTACACGCGGAACGCCTCCCGCTCGTCCCGCTCGCGCCACCGCGCGACCATGTACCTACAGAAAGGGCGAGCACGCCGCGGCCCGACGTACTCGCCCAGACAGAGCCATATGTGAGATGGGTCCTCGGCGGCTATCCAAAAAAAGGAGCCAAGATGTCCTTGATGCCGTCGATGCCGTCGATGGCATCCTTGATGTCGTTCACCCACTTCTTGACGGTGAAGTCGGCCTTGTACTCCTCGAGCGTCTGGCCGTCGAGTGCGGCGAGCAGCTTGTAGCTGATCTCGCCGCCCTGGCGCAGCACGTCGGGTAGAAGCCCCGCCACCATGTCCACGGCGAGGCCGTTGACCTCGGCGGTGGCGGCTGCCTTCGCGGCCTCGGGGTCGCCCTTCGCCTTGGCGGTCGCCTTGGCCTTGGCCTTGGCGGAATCGGAGCGGAACTTGGCGTAGGAGGCCTTTGCCTTTGCGCCGAGTTCGCCGTTCATGACGTCCTCTGCCACGTCCGCTAACAGGCACATGGCGTTCTGGAACTCGTCGGCGTTAAGGTTGTCCAGCTTCATGGTTAGGCTCCAATCTCCTGTTTGATATACAGCTCGTAGGGCACGATCTCGGGGTTCTTGATTGAGTAGTGGCCCGTGAACTCGAACGCGAACTGGCCCTTGGCCTTGTTCTGCGTCGTAATCTGCAGGCCGCCCGTGTTGAGCGCGTTGATGAGGCGGATGGCGATATAGCCGTTGCCGTTCTCGCCCGAGTAATCGCCGATGAGCCAGATGTCGGCGAAGTCGGCCTCCGAGAGCGCGGAGCGCGGGACGATCTTCCCCTCGGTCTCGTCGGCTGCGGCTGCGAGCTTCTTGCCGAGCGCGGTGTTCAGCGTCACGAAGGTGCCGCTCAGCTTGGCCTCGATGCTGTCGATGCGCTTGAGCTCCATCGTGTTTGCTGGGCAGTTGTCGATGTCCTCGCCGTAGTCGATGAAGTTGGGCGTGGCAGCGAAGCTGGTTCCGCCGCTCGTCGCGCCCATCAGCTCGGACTCCGCGACCTCGGCGGTCTTGGGGTTGAAATTCGTGGCGAGAAGGCCCGCGTTGATGACGATCTCCTTGAACGTGTTCTCGGGGATGCGCGTGAACTTAGACATATGACCTCCTAGTAGCTGGTCATGTACTCAATGGTCAGGTTGATGATTCGGCGCTTCACGGCGTTGTCCTCGTCGGCCATGGCGTTGCAGAACGGCTCGCCCTGCATCACCCACATGCCGCCGCCGTCGCACGGCAGCAGCACGCCGGAGAGCCCGAGCGCACGGGCGACCTCCTCGGCCTTGGCGTTTGGCGCGGCCTCGGACGAGGTCCGGTACCAGAGGTTCACCTCGGAGTTGCACTGCGTGCCGAACGCCGCGGTCGGAAGGTCGTAGGTGATGTAGGGCATCTTCGCCTCGCCCGGCACAGCCGAGTCGCGGTACACGGGAAGGCCGAAGCCCTCGAGCCACGCCTGTAGCGCAGCCGCCTTAGTCGCCATCCGGCACCTCCCACTCCTCCGCGCTGCACTGGCCGAAGCCGAACGACGCGCAGCGCGGCGCGGCCCCGTCGTCCGTGTTCGACGTGCAGCGGAATACCTGCCCGTCGAACGCACGTTGGAAGAGGTCGCCGTACCGCAGCGGCTCTCCGGTGGTCACGGTGTAGACGTTCCTCACGCCGTCGTGCTCCGCGATGCGCGAGGCCGTCGAGCTGTCGCGCACGATCGCCGCCGTGAAGCCGTCGCCGACGGCGAGGACGGTCTTGAATCCGCCCTCGCCGTCAGGCTCGGTCTTTTCGACGAGCCTCGCGCACGCCACCGCCATGCGCTCGTACAGGCGGCTCACAGCTTTCTCCAAGGGTCGAGACGCGCCTTGAACTGCTGTCGCCACGTGATGGGCGAGCCGTCGCCGCCGACGCGCGTGTAGCTGTAGCCGCCGAAGCTCTCGGATGCATACGGGCTGTCCAGCTCCTTGACGTGCTCGGTCTGCCACGCTGCGATCTCGTCAGCGAGGTCGACCACCGCCTGCGGGATGGCGAGCGCCCAGACGGTGCCGACGAACTCCTCGTCCGTGAGTCCGTTGTAGGGCCACGCATGCAGCCCGTCGTTGAAGGTCGAGCCCGTGATGCGGACGTACTGGCCCTCCTTGAGGCCGAGCGCCGCGGGCGGCACGAGGCTACCGCCCTCGATGCGGACGCGCCCCGTGCGCTTGTCGGCGACGAACCAGTTGCGCAGCGACAGAAGCACCTGCTCGAGCATCTCTGCGCCTATCGCTTATCGGTGATGACGGCGGCGAGCTCGGGGCTGAGGGTCTTGACGCCGCAGAGCATGTCGATGGAGACGACGTCGGTCTTGGTCTTATGGTCGTAGTCCTGCACGACGCGAAGGCCGAAGCCGTCATAGGAGGTGGAGTACGCCTTGGGTGCGCCAAGCGGCATCTCGAGCTGGCGGGTCACGAGCGCGAAGGCGTTCTTGTGGAACGCGATTGAGGGCGTGTAGTTGGCCGTCTCGGCGGTCGTCTTCTGAACGTTCTGGTCGCAGTAGAAGTCGAGGCCGTACTTGCGACCCAGCGATGCCTCCTTGAGGGCGGTTCCGTTGTCACCGACGGCAGAGGCGTTGGTGAACGCCTCGGTGTTGAGCAGGTCAGCCTCGGCCTGGGAGCCGTAAACGAAGCGGCGCTCCGTGGAGGGCGCCTTGGCGTCCACGAGGAACTTGCGGGCGGCGATGATGTCGGAGACGGCGATGGCGCCCTTGGTGTGGTCGACGCGGTTCGTGACGTCCTTCTCGAGCGAGAGCAGGTAGCCGTCGATCTTGTCGGCGAAGGCCTGCATGGCCGGGACGATGAACTGCGCGGAGAAGTCGACGATGCCCATCGTCAGCTCCTTGGACGTGACGGCGAACGTCACGTCGAGCAGCTTGTCCATCTTGACGGGAACCTTGCCCTCCGTGGCGTCCTGCACCTCGACCTCGGTAGTGAACTCCTTGGCCTCGAAGGTAGCGGGCTTGCGGATGGTGATGGTGTCGCCCACGCCGGCGACGAACTCGGAGGAGTAGTCGCGGTGGACGAGGTTGGCCATGACGGCGTTGGTGCGCAGGACGTCCAGCGCCTCGTTGGCGATGATGTTGGGTGTAAGAGTGGTGTTCGACATAGATACCCCTTAGCCTCTCTGCGCCGCCTTGTACTTCATGTACTCGGCGGTGCTCATTTCGTTGATGTCCTTGCCGCCCTCGCCCTTGGGGGCGTGGGCCACGTCGGCACCCTTTACGGTCGTGGTTGCGATGAAGTCGGCCCAGTCGGCCTTGATGCCCTCGGTCAGCTTGTCCGCGTCCTCGATAGCGCCGTCCTTGACGGTCACGCCCTCGAGGTCGGAAACCTTGAGAACGGTCTCAATGCGCTTGGGGTCGACGCCCGCCGACTTGAGCAGCTCTCGGTACAGGCCGCGCTTCTCGGCTGCGGCCTTCTCGCCCTCGACCTTGGCCTTGTAGTCCTCTAGGTTCTTGACGGCGGCCTTGTACTTTTCCTCGTACTCGTCCGCGCCCTCGCCCTTGGCCTTGAGTGCGTCCAGCTCCTTCTTGTAGCCGTCCGCCTTGTCCGCGGCCTCCTTGAACTCGTCGCGCTGCGCCTTGAGCGCGTTCACGCTCTCGGCATGCTCGTCGATGATCTGGTCGATCTTCTCGTCCTCGATGCCCATTGCCTTGAGCATCTTTCGCGTAAGTGCCAACAGAATCTCCCTTGCTTCGGAATGGACGGGTTCCCACCTATTGCCTCGGCGGGCCCGCGCCGCAATACCTCGCGGCAAGGGTGAGTATCCAAACGGAGTAACGCGGCCCTATGCGCCGCCCCTCAGGTGCTTCTCGAGAATCGCCCGGTACGTGTCTCCGTGGCCCGTCGCCGCCTTGCGCAGGAAGTGCTTGCCCTTCATGCGGGAGGTCCCCTCCTCGACGTACGGCGCATACTCGACGTTGGTTCCGATGAAGCAGTCGTAGCCTTTGAGTAGGTGCGTGACGGAGTTGC
Source organism: uncultured Collinsella sp. (assembly GCA_900549085.1). Classification (GTDB taxonomy): domain Bacteria; phylum Actinomycetota; class Coriobacteriia; order Coriobacteriales; family Coriobacteriaceae; genus Collinsella. The sequence goes on from URMO01000015.1 coordinate 21,223, forward strand.
GCAACCTGCCCGTGTCGACCGGGCACGTCGCCTTGGCGTAACCCTCCGCGACGAGGCCTATCTCCTCTAGGCCCGTTTTATAGGCGCGCAGGAGGGCCTTCTCGACCTGCTCGATGTTGTTCTGCCGTATCTCGATGCACTCGGCGGTATCCAGCTTCGCGGCGTTCACGATCTCCTCGGTGATGAGGGTGCCGTGCCGGCCGTGGTCGCCGACGCCGCCGACGAGCCCGTAAGCCATCAGTCGAGCACCTCGCAGCCGTAGCCAACGCGCCCGTCGACGTCCGCCTCGATGGCCTCGATGGCCTGCATCGGAACGCCCTCGCACCCGAGTGTGCATCCGTCGTCGGGCTCGACCTCGTCGCCGCGCTGCGTGCAGATGTAGGTGTCCGGGAACGTGAAGCCGAAACCCAGCTTTACGGCGCAGTCGCCGCAGTTCGCACAAGTGAATAGCTCTTTCATGCCTGCCCCAATCTCTCTGCGGGCAGTGTCGCGGCACGGTCACGCGGCATGAAAAAAGCCCCGCCGTGGCGGGGCTGGCTGTGGTCTATTTGACTTTTATCTCGTTGGCCTTGTCCATCTCAAGCTCGATAGCAGATGGACTCTCGCCTCTGAGGAAAAATGGAATCGGGAAGAAGTCAATCCTCCCCGTTTCCTTGTCGATGGCATATGGAGTGTCGCCCGGGGCCATCTTTCCATCGAAACCGAACCCGACGAACCAATGGTATTTGCCCTCGTATGCGCACACCGGGCCGTATCCGTCTACGGCCTCCTCTTCAAGAATCGGCTTTATGGCCTCTTCCAATGTGAGCATGTCAACCTCTTGTCGTCAGGCACTCGTCGATAAGATCGCCAAACTCGGCGTCGTCAACTCGCGCGAACTCCGTCTCCTCGGCCTTGATTATACCAAAATACCAGCTCACGTCCTCATCGCCGCTCTGTGGGTCTATGAACTTGATAGCGTTTCCCGTCTTTTCCGCAACGAAAACGTGTCGGCCGCGCTTGCCGCAAGGCCCCTGGTCCCAGGCAACGGAGACCTCGGCCCTCGCGTCCCCGTTTATCGCAAGGAGGAATGACGTTATTTCTTTCTCCGGCTTATCGCCGCCACGTTTCCATGTGACCCCCGGAAACACCTTTTTGTACGACTCGGCGCGCGCGAAGGGGTCATATGCCGATATTTTCCCCCACTTGTTCATCTTAACCGGCTTCGCAACGACGTCGAGCCCACGCCGTCTCGCCTCATACGCCGGAACGCACCTTTGGCAGTTGTACGAGTACCTGCCGTCTTTGTCCTTCTTTGTCTTAAAGTTCGGGTTTACCTTGGCAAGGTCGGAGCCTGCGGAATGCTCGCCCTTGATCTCCTTGAAAACGCGCCGGCCGTTGACAATGGGCGTCGAACCGGGCGCAAGCACCGTGTCGAGCACCTTCTGCTGGTCGCCTGCGCTCATCTTGCGGAACGAGCCGGACGGTATGCCGTAGTCCTCGAGCTGCCGCGAGAGCCGCTTGCGCGCCTCGGTCTTGGATACGCCCGCCACGTCCAGCTTGCGCTTGGTGCCGGGCATGAACTCTGAGATGGTGCGGTTCGCGGGCTTGGTGCCGTTGACGGCGGGCTTGCCCGCCTTCCATTCCTCGTAGGTCATGCCCTCGGGCAGGCGGCTGAAACGCTCGCCGTCGAGCACGTCAAGCCCGTCGCAGCACGCCACCAGTGTGCATCGGCAGTTGCACGTCTCGGCATACGGCGCCTCGGGGTCGCCCGGGTAGCGACACCCGTTGCTGAACTTCTCGCCGACCTCGACCTTCTCGCGGTCAATCTTCCTGTGGCTCGAGCGCGTGCGCAGGTCGAGCGTCGCCACCCATTCCTGCTGCACCTTGATACCGAGCCCCTTGGCCCTCTTGTAGCTGTCGACGCGCCCGGCGTTCTCCGCCGCCGTCGTCGAGGTCCGCGCCAAGCGCACCGCCGCCGCGCGGTTGGACCCCGCCACGTCCTGGATGCGCTTCGCGATCTTGGGTATCGACTCGCCGAGCAGCACGCCCTGCGTGATCTGGTTGGCTATGAGCCGGCGGTTCCACGCCACGTCCTTGGCGACGTTGACGGACGGCTTTGGCAGATAGCTGTCGTGGTCGGTGAGCAGCCTCTGGACGGTTGACGCGTCCTGTAGTGCGTAGGCCGTGTCAACGCCCACGGCGCTCTCGACCTGCCACGTGCCGTAGTTGTAGTTCTCGGCGTAGACCTCTGGCAGCCTGCCTTCGATGGCGGCGGCTGCGACGACGTTCGCATGCGTCATGGCCTCGGCGCACTGCTTGAGCACGATTCGGTAGCGCCTGCCAGCCGCTATCTTCCTGCTTCGCCAAGACCCGTATTGCGCCTTGGTGATCTCGCCGGCCCCGAGACGCTCGCGCATCTTCTCGTCGTCGGCCTCGAACTGCGCCAGATAGCGCTTGAGGATGGCGTAGGCCGTCTTGCTCGCCTCGCCGTACACTCCCGCCACCTCGCGCTCGAACGCCCGAATCTCGGCGTCTGAGAACTCATGAGCGCTATCCTTCGCCATGCGCCGCCTCCAATCGTCGGCACGAATGGTCGCCCGCGCATAACGGAAAAGGGCCCCGACCGAAGCCGGGGCCCTTCCCTACTCGCCGTCTGCCTCTAGCATCTGGCGTACCTCGTCGCGCCAGCGCTCGGGAACGCTCTCGAGCGTGCGCTTGCCGCTTTTCACGGCGCGGTAGTAGATCTTCGCCAAGTTACTCACCTCCAACGATGTCGCCGAGCTCGAGAAGGGCCGCTTGCGAGTCGGCGACCTGCTGCTGGAGCGATGCGATCTGCTCCTCCATGCTCATGCCGTCCGCCTCGTGTGCCGTCCAGACGGTGTCAAAGTCGGCCTTTGCACCATCGACCATCAGCTCGCCCGTCGGGTCGGTGAAGTGCAGCTCCTCGTAGGTGAACACCTTCACCTTGACGGAACCGCCCTCGCCTCCCTGCTCCTCGCGCTCGCCCTCGGCGATGCCGCGGCGCAGCCAGACGTCGGTCCCCGCGATCTCGACCGTCTCGGGCCTCTCGCCCGTTCGCTCCGACTTCACAACCATATTTTTCCTCCTAACCCACGGCCCTCGCCGCGTTGAATATGCACCGCTTGACGTTCATCTGGTGCTCCATGACAGCCGTTTTCAGCCAGCCCCAGTAAGAGCACACGCGCCTCGCCAAGCGCTCGGTGCGCCTACGCATGTAGCGCGCGAACGCGCGTCGCAGTCGTTTCCAGAGCCTCTTTCGCAAGTCGACCCGGCGCCCGCGAGCGCACCAGATGCGATAGCCCGCGAAGTCGATGGGCTCGGCGCCGTTGCGCCTCACCTTCCACGGCTTCAGCGACAATCCTAGCCGCCCCAAAACGCGTGCGGCGATGGCCGCGGCCTTCCTGAGCGAGCGCTTTGAGTTGCCGAGAAAATAGCCGTCGTCGGCGTACCACACCTGACATCCCGCGAGCCTCACGCGCTTGCCGCGCCGCTCCTTCGCCGCCTCCTCGACCGCGTGGTACGCGAACGAGATCACGAACGCCGCCAACCGAAGCGACAGGTAGCTGCCGAGGATAAGGACGCCGTTCATCGTCGACAGCAGCGAATGGAGCAGGTAGAGGACTTGGCTGTTCTTGACGTAGCGCGCCACCAGACCCTCCACTATCGCCGTTTGCATCGAGCCGTAGCAGTTGCGGATGTCGACGTGTACGTGGTAGGCGAAGCGATGAACCGCGCGCCTGAGCTTGCGCATCCCCAGCGCCGCACCCTTGCCCTTGACGCCGCTCGACACCTGCCAGAAGCCGACCTTGGCGGCAAGGAGCGGCTCGAGTGCCCCAACGCACAGGTAGTTGCACACCTGCCGCTTGATACTCTCGACGCTTATCTCGCGCAGCTTGCCGCTGTTCGGGTCGTGCTTCAGGTAGGTTCGAATCGGCTCGAACGTAAGCGTCTCAGTCGAGAGCTCTAGCCAGATGCGGTCGACGAACGCCGTTTCGGTGCCGTATTCGTCGGCGACGCGCCAGCCGTTCTCCTTGCCGGAGTCGCTTTTCTTCCATCGGTGCAGGGCCTCGACGACGCTCTTGCGCGTGAACTCGAGGCCCTTGCAGTAGGTTTTCATAGATCAAAGCTCTTTCTGTCTGTCATACGAGCGTTCGCCTTGCGGCTACCAGCCCGTGAGCCTTGCGGACAAATTTCACTCAAAGGAGTCAGGCTGAGCCGCGTCCCGCCAGAAAGCGGCGGGCGCGGTAGACACGGTGCGAGTAGAGATTTATAGACAGATTGCCGGGAGACGAAGTTCCAAGTGGCCCTACCGGACCTGTTCCTCGAGTTCGCGTAACGAAGACCGGCATTCGAGCCGTTCCTCAGGTTGCCGAGGAACTGAACCAGAAACCAGCGCCGCCCTCACCGTGAATCCCTGTTTGGGGTTAGGAGGGGGCCAGCCCCCTCTCAGGGCTACGCCCTGATTCACCCCCGGCTACGGCCCGTAGCAGAAAGCCGGGAGACGAAGTGCCAAGGGGCCCAACCGGACCCGTACCACGAGTACGCGTAACGAAGACCGGCAAGCGAGCCGTTCCACAGGTTGCCGAGGAACAGAACCAGACGGATTGTGCCTTTGACCTTACCGCCGGATGTGTCGAAGTAGAAGTAGTCGCCGACACCAGTCGTCGCCGAGCCGCCGAGCCCCTTTCCCAAGATAAGGCCGTTGACGAACTGGATGTCGAGCATGTAGCCATCTGCCGTCGGCATGCACGCCGCCGTCGGGGTCACCCCGTCCGCCACGGCGTTCTTCTTCTCATTGCGGGTGTCGGGGTTGACCGCGATGCCGAAGCCCGTGCCATCGGAGACGAAGAGTGTATCGCCCATGAACTCCCACAGGCCCAGCCCCGTCTCGACGCCGGCGTCCTTGAACGGATGCTTGCCGTCCTTCGCCACCTGGCCGTCGCCAACGAGGGCATCGGTGTTGCCCGTGCACCACGGCGCACTCTGGAGCCATGTGTTCACGGTCGTGTCGAACGCCTTGGTGACGTCCATGAGAAGCGCCACGTTGCCGTCTGCGAGCGTCTCCTTGCCGCCGACAACGGCGCCGTCGAACACGTCGTATGCGGCTGCGGCACCTCGGTCTGGGCACGTGGTGCCCGTGTCGGTGCCGTACATCATCGACGCGCCAACGGGAATCTTCGCCGCCTGCTCGGCGGTGACGACCACGCGCGTGACTCCCGTCTCGGCGAGCGCGGGGTGGATCTGGATGTTGAAGTCCGTGCAGCCCGGGAAGTCCACCTGGGAGGACTTGCAGAGCGTCTTGGTCAACTGGTGGAAGTTGATATACCACTGGTCGTAGACGCTCATGCCCGAGTAGCCCGTGGTCGCGGTCTTGCAAAGGTCGACGAGCGAGTCGTGCGACGTCGTGCGGTTGGCGACCTTCGCGCCCGAGACGGAACGCGGGCGCCCTTCGGCGTCGATGCTCATGGGATACGTCGGCGTCAGCATGTACGGTCGCAGCGTGCCGTCCGGCAGCAACGCCTTGGGGTTCGGCTGCGAGCCGCTGAATCGGCTGTCGGACCACGAGACGAGCAGGTTGCCGTTCACCAGCACCTCGACCGCCTGCCACACGACCGGCGCGATCTCGTAGACGTTGTTGCCGTGTCCGTTGTCCACGCGCGAGAAGCCGTAGTCGACGCCGTCGATGGCCTCGACCCACGGCACGCCGTCGGCGTCGGCACCGGCGTTGGCGGACACGTGGAACCACGGGCCGCCCTCGGTGTCGAACGGGTCGACAGCCGCGCTCGTCGCCGTCGCTGGCACGAACTCGGTGGAGGCCACGCGCTTCGCGGCGGCGCTCATCGGCTGGATGTCTGTGGGGCTGCCCGCCGGGATGAGGAACGTGTACACCAGCCCCGTCTTGTGCTTGTCCACCATCGCGGCGACGCTCTCGTTGGCGTAGCGGCCCGTCGAGGCGTCGCGCTCGAGCGCCTTCTGGTCGCCCAGATTCTTCACCGCGCCGACAAGCGCCCACACCGCCTTGTCCGATGCCAGCGGGTCCGCGTACTCGAACCCCTCGGTTGCCTGCTCGGTTGCCTGCGTATCGGCCATTTAGGCACCTACCTTTCGCATTTGGCAAATCTTGCCGTTTACCTTCTTGAGTCCCAGCGCCGTCACGGCAGCCGCCGAGTCGATAATCGACTGGTAGTTCAGGGCTGCCGTCTTGGCGTCCTTGAGCGCCGCCTGCGCGTCGGCGAGGGCCTTGGCCGAATCCTGCTCGCGCTTCTGCTCGGCAGTCTTGCGCCCCGCCTCCGCCTCCTTGCGCCCCGTCTCGTTCTGCCCGCGCTCGGTCTCTTTTTCCTTGCGCCCCGCCTCGGCGTCGGCGCGGCCCTTCTCCGCCGTTTCGACAGAAGCCTTGAGCTGCTTGAACTCGTTGTTGACCTTGTTCACGCCAGCCGCCGCGTCCGTCGCGGGCTTCTTGAGCTCCGCGATCTGCTCGGCGGTGAGGTCGCTGTATCTCAGCGCGTCGCCCTTCGGCACGCCGACAACCAGCACATTGCCCTCCATCGCCGCCGTTGCCTCCGAGCCCGAGGCAAGAGTCGTGGCGCGTGCCCCCTTGACCTCGGCGGCGACAGCCTTGTCGCGTGCGGCCTCCGCCGCCTTCTGCGCGGCCTTGGCCTCGTCTCGCGCCGTCTCCGCGTCCTTGATGGTGCGCTGGTCGCTCGGCTCGTAGATATACTCGGCGGGCTTGGCTCGCCTCTTTACGTCCCAGAGTGCCTCGATGCGCGTGCGCCCGCCGTAAGCCTCGTCCGTGATGTAGGCCCATGCGTACACGCGCCCAGCCGCCTGGAGCAGCTCGTCGGGAATCTTCGCCTTGCTGTCGGCCACCGCAACCGTGTAGCACGTCCCCGTGGTCGACTTGGCGAAATGCACCTGCTCGCAGCCGACAACCTCGACCTCGCGCCCGGTGTCCCACTGCCACAGCTCGCCGTCAAGCACCTGCAATGCCGCCATCACTCATCACCTTCCTCGTCCTCATCGCCCTCCTGGGCACCCTTCGCGTTCGCCGCCAGGGCGGGCGGCAGCGCTGCCATGCGCTCCTCCTGCTCCCGCTGCTTGCGCTCCAAAATCTTCGCCCTCTCGTCGGGCGTGATGTTCGGCAGCTTTCGCAGGATCGTCTCGTCGTCCAGATACTCGGCCTCCAGGCACACGGTCTCGACCTGCTCCTTGGTGTTGCTGATGCGAGTGTGCGTGAACACGGGCGTGTCCTCGATGCCCTGGAGGGCAAGGATGTCCATGATACCCTCGCGGATGTGGCGCTCAAACTCGGCGGCCTCCTCGTCCATCGGCTGGTATGCCGCGTCGATATGGTCGTTGGTCGCCCCCGCCGCGATGGTGTGGACGTCCAGCGCGCCGAAGTCCTCGTAGATGTCGGCCTTGATCTGCGCCAGCGTCTCCTTGCGGCCCTCGACGGGCACCTCCTGCGTGTACGGCGTCACGGACTGCCCCTGCTCGGCGTCGACCTCGGCCACGTGCGTCAGCTTGAGCTTCGCCCGCCACAGGTCGAGGTCCCTGTCGTCCATGCCGCCGGCTCCGTTGATGAGCCAGTAGATCTGTGCGCAGTCGCGCGTGTCGTTCACCAGGCCGCTCTTGATCAGGTCGTAGGCGTCGATGCTCTCGCGCATGCCGACGAGCGTGCTCTGGTGCGCGTCGCTGCCCCAGACCGCCACGATGGGCAGGCGGGAGTAGTTCTCCGCATCGACGGCCAGCTTCATCCCGTCCGCCGGTATCTCCCGATACGTGACCTTGTAGGCGCGCTTGGCCTCGGCCACCTCGAAGTCGAAGCCGCTGCCGCCCGACACCATCTCCGTGTAGCCGTCCTGCTCGTAGAGGGTCGCGTGCCACGGGTGGTCGGAGTCAAGCCGCCAGAACCTCACGCCGGCGTATAGCGCCCCCGAGTACTCGTCCCACACCGGGCAGAACTCGTCGGCGGTGAACACGTCGATGTGGTCGAGGTTCCAAAACGGGAATGACACACCGTGGATGAGCGCCTTGAGCCCCATCTCCATGACGTCGTCGTCGAAGCGGTCGCCAAGCCCCTCCTTGGTCGTGTCCTTGCCGCCCGCCGAAACGTCCACGAAGCTCACGCCCTTACCGAGCGAGTACGTGCAGCGCTGGACGTTTAGGCGCTTGAACAGGTTACTCGCCAGCCTCAGCTTCGAGGCCGTGAAGTCCTCGGCCTCGGCACCGGAGCACGAGTAGATCTTCTGCACGAAACGGTTGATCGTGACGTTGTGCTGGCGGTAGTACTCGTTCGCGGTGACGGCGTTGCGGTACATCTCGCTCGACATGTGCCGCTCGATGGCATCTGCCGCGAACGCCGTCGCCGACGCCGCCGCCTTGAGGTCGCCATCGGTCACCAAAGGACCCTTAGACAAAGCCGCTACCTCCCTTCAAAAAATGGGTTTACCTGCCGTTTCGCAGGCTTGTACATGCGCAGTGTTGCCACGCCGTAACGGAGCGCGTCGCAGCTGTGGTCCTCGACCTTGACGGGCTTGTCGCCGTCCGCTTTGGCGTCCCAGCAGTAGCCGCCGAGCTCGCCTATCAGCCCCGTGCAGGCGTCGGAGATGCGCACCGTGCCGTTGCCCAGGCACACATCCGTCTCTCGTATGCCGTCCGCGACGTCGTTGCGCCCATTCTTGGTCTTGAACCCGGCCTGCCGCATCGCGGCGATGAAGCTCGTGGCGCTCGGGTCGATGATGAACTTGGGCGGCTTGCTCAGCCCGCGCACGAAGTCGGCCATGTCGGCCACGTAGTCGGCGTCCGTCTTCTGGTGCCCCGTGTCGCGGCCGCTGTAGCGGTACTCGTCGACCACGTGCCACACCTTGCCGTCAAACGCCCACAGCAGCGCCGCGAAGGCGTTCTGCGTGCCGTAGTCGCAAGACACCGCGTACTTGGCGGCGCAGCCCGTATACCGGCTCTCGAGGGCACCCTCCCACCCGGGGTAGACCAGGCCCTCGGCCAGCGTCCACTTGCCCAAGATGTAGCGGTCGTAGTACACGCCGCTGCCATAGTCCTTGATGAGGGCCTCGATGACATCCGGTGCCAGCGCACCGTCCCAGATCGTGTAGTCCTGCCTGTAGATGTCGCTGTCGCCGTCGAGGAACCGCTTGAACCAGTGGTTGGGACTGTCGGGGTTGCAGGTACCGTCGAAGCGGCTGTGCTCGCAGCGCAGGCGGCTCTTGAGCATCTGGAACACATCTTCGCTCCACGTGGCGACCTCGTCGCCGTAGACCCACTCGAACGTGGCGCCCTGAATCTTGGATACGCTTGTCTTCTTATCCGCCCCGAGGCAGTAGACCTTGCGCCCGAATATCTGGGCCGTGTTGTCCCGCCCGATCTGGCTGACGACGTCTTCGCTGTAGAGTGAGCGCATCGGCTCGAGGATGTTGCGCTCGAGCGTCGAGCGGGTGTTCCCGATCATCACCGCCAGCCCCTCGCCCCTCATGGCGAGAAGCCTCTGCGGTATGGTCACGGCTATGTCGACGTAGCTCTTGCCCGAGCCCGTCGCCCCGCACTTCACGTTGTAGCGGTGCGTGCAGTTGGCGAGGTACTCGCGCTGCATCCTCGTGAGCGGCATCGGCTACTCGTCCCCGCCGATTGAGGACGGCACGGACAGCACCAGCTCCTTGGCGGCCTTGAGCACCGCCGTGTCGGTGGTATCCATGATGCGCTGCGCCTTGGCGTACTCCTGCGGGTACTTGCGCTCCAAAAGCCACGCCGCCGCCTGCCAGCTGTCGCCGCTCGCGTCCATGATGCGGCCCACGAGCGTCGCTTTGCGCTCGACTTCGGCCTTTTTTAGAACGTGACACAGTTGACGCTGATTGTCTGTTCTGGGGTGGTTGATCCAGCGGCTGTATGTCTCACGTGCGACCCCGAGATACGCGGCGATGTCCCTGTCGGTCATTCCGGCACGGCACAGGCGGACGGCATCCTCGATGCCCTCCTTGGTCAGTTTTTCACGCCCTTTTCCCGCCACAAAATCACATTTCCGCTGGTAGATAGCCATATGGAAACGCGAACGTTCCCACCTTTTTACACACGTGGACAAGCGCGTGCGTTTGCCCACGAGCGTAAAAAGGGGGTAACGTTTAAAGAAAAGGCCCCGGTTTCCCGGGGCCTTTCGGCTACTCGACCTTGGTCGACTTGATTCTGATCACCTCGGCCAGCCTCTCAAACGTCTCCGTCTAGCTTCTGCCGTCTGTGCGCGGCCTGTCGTATGCGGTTGCTCTCCGCCTCTTCCTCGAGCCGCCTCTTCCGCTCCGCCAGATAGCACCCCTTGCACAGCCTCCACTTCTTCGCCTGCGCCGACGTGTCGAACACGGGCCGCGCGTCGCACACGATGCACAGCCCATCCGTTCCGGTCGAAAAGCGCCCGTACCGCTGCCGCGCGTGCCTCACAGCGCTCGGCGTCACCCTGAGGTCCGCCGCGATCTCCGCTGCCGTCCGCTCCGGGTGCGCCTGCATCCGCCCTATCATCTCGTCCGTCCACAGGACGTAAGAGGAGCGCCCCTTCCGGAGCGCCCACTCGTCCCTCAACGGATGTGTTGACTTTGTGGATGGGCCTTTTGGCCCATCTCCTACAGGTGGCCTACACGCCATTCGCATACCCCCTCGCGCTCGGTTTGCTTCGGTTACCATACCAAGCGCCGGGGACCACCTCACGCACGGCGCTCGATTATCGCCCCGCACTTCGGGCAATGGACGGCCTCATACGCCAGCATGTCCCCAAAGCCGATATGTTCCCAGATCTGTCCATCCCATCCGCAGTCGGAGCAGTGGAAGTAGCCGTCGACCATCCGCTTGCCCGGGATGAACGGATCCTGCTTGTGCTCGACAAGGTCGAGGCATGTCGGGCGGTCGATTAGGTCGGCGATTTTTCCGCACGGCACATTAAAGTCGCAGATGGCGTATTTTTTACCGAAAAGCGCCTCCGATATTTCATAGCACTTGGCATATGATTCAGTATCGCAGTTACAACTCCGTAGGAACCTCGCAGCCTCAACCCGATCCTCATTGCTAATCATCGACAATCGCCGCCCCACACTTAGGACAATGGTTCCACCGCATATCGCCGATTGAGTAGCCGCAGACCTCGCAGCACGGGGTTTCCCTGCCGTACTTGGTCTTGAACTTGCCATGGCGCGTAGTGGTCGGGCGGTCGATTAGGTCGGCAAGATGCAGCAAGTCCTCGTAATGAGGCCAACCGCGGACTCCGCAGAACACGGCATAGAGCGCGGCGAACGGAGAGTAGTCGGGATCGTCTTGCAGGTCGTTTTTGCGCCTGTTGGCTGCGCTTCGTATATTCGCCGCTACATTGCGGCGCTCATCATCGGTAATCATTCGTACACCTCTATCACGAGCTCGTGTATGTCTATGCCTGTCTCTTCGGCAATGGAGAATAGGATTTTCAACGAAATACTCTTACGACCGTTCAGCAGCTCGCTGAAATACGAAGTCGAGATGCCGAGCGTCTTGGCAAAATCGCCTTGCGTGAGATCGCGGTCAATCAGATAGTGTTGGATGGCCTTCCTATTGAGCACGTAATCGGTCGTCGCCCTCATCGCTTGCCCTCCCGTTCCAAAAGACCGCAGCCGTCTCCTTCGCAAGGTTCTGGTCGTCTCCACCGTACGAGTAGACCTTCGGGCCATCTGCGCCGCAACGGTAGCACCGGACGGCGTACAGCGTCATACCCGAGGCCGATACCTGCTCGCTCCTGATGATGGTGCTGTGCCTGCCGCAGAACGGGCACGGCTTCAGCCCTTCAAGTAGCTCTAGCTCACTCATTCGTCCTCCTTGCGCTGGAACCCGAGCTGCTCGGTTATGTCGTTCTCGTTGAACGTCCACGAGTACATGTCGAACACTTCATACGAGTCGTCGATGATGACATTCGATACGTTCACCTCACGCAGCCGGCCATCCTCTTGCATGACCACGGCAACCGGCTGACGGGTTTTACCCGTATCCCTGCTGCTCGAGGATATGCAGCGGTCGAGGTCGGTGGTCGTCTTGTCGAACACGCCGACGAGCAGCGCCTTCTCGTAGCCGGTCTTCGAGTCCGTCTTGAACATCTGGACGAAGCACGGCACCAAGTCGTTAGTCAGCATCAGCCTTCACCTTCTCCAGCTTGCGCCCGCAGAACGGGCAGAAGCTAATCGGGATGCTCCATGCGTACGGCGGGTCGACAACAATGACATGCTCGCCGTCGTTTGGCTCGTTAATCCACATCTCGACGCCCTCCTCGCCATCACCGAAGTTGAAATGCGGATTGCCGCAGAATACGCAGCCGTTAGGCATCGGTATCACCCCTCAGCTTGCGGATGCGATCTGCAATGTCATGCATGACAACCCTTTCGCAGGTTTCGCCTTTGTCGGCGATGCACGATGAACAGTCGCACGCACTCTTGCCAAAATAGGCGCAGGCTTCGTAATTCAGCGCGTCCGAGCCCCTACCCAAGTCTTCCTCCAACTTCTCCCATGTGTCGGGTGTGGTGAGGTACACGAGTGCCGGATCGAGTGCAAATCCACGGTCGGTAATCGCACGCCATTTGTTCGACCATCCGTCACTCAAATCAAAGTCCGTGGTGAATGTCCAGCGCACGATGCTATATACGTTCCCGACACGGTTGAACAGCGCCACGGTATCTAGAGGTATCTCTCGTCCCTCGGCGTCTCTTGGCAATTCGACACTCATAGCCCAAACTCCTCGTAGTCGCGGCACTCGCCGCACTCGTCCTCGCAGTACAGCAGGTTCTCCATGAGCCACGCCACGGCCCACTTCGCCAGGCGCCAGAACCCTTCCTTGCGGTCAGGCGCCTCTGCGTCGTAGGCGCGCTCGAACCCGAGGTGGCAGTATCCGTAGTCGACGTGGATGTCGCTGCCGCAGAAATGCCTGCAGTTCCCGCACATCCTAGGCTCGCAGGCCCCGCCGAAGTGGCGCTCGATGGCGGCGTCGGTCACCCCCATCGGGTAGCCTCCGACCCTCGAGTCACTCATCGCACTCCACCGCCCCCGTGCTCTCGTCGAGCAGGTCGATGGCATCCCCGACGGTCGCCTCGATGCTCGTCAGCTGGCGGCGCAGGTTCTGCACGAGGTTCGCGCCGGTGACCTCCGCCCTTCCCGCCTCGTAGGCGCGCTCGATCATGTCGGTCACCGCGACCTGCATCGCCGTGTCGTTGTAGCCGCGCCTGACGCGATACTTCCCCAGGTAGGCGTGCGCCCTGTCCTGCGGCCTGCACTCGCGGTCGAAATGAAACACCTCGACCGCGTCTGCCTTGATCTGCTCCAAAGTCTCCATCACAAACGTCCCCTCTCTCGGTTCCTCTCGTTGCAGCGCTCGATTGCCGCGTCCACGTCATCCTGCGTGAACTCCTCGGCGTCGAGCAGGTTGACGACCGCCTGGACCACGTCCATGCACTCGTCGATAAGGTCCTGGCGGTACGCCCTGCGCGCCGTCATGATCGGGCTGAGGCGCATGTCGTCGCAATCCTGCCAAGCGCCGTATACCTCAGCCGCCTCCTCGAGCGGCTTGAGCGCCTGCGCCTTCGGCGCATCCGGCTTGTCGAACGCGCCGAAGGCGAGCCTGTAACCGTCCCGCATCAGATGCGCCTCCCCTGTGCCAGCGCCGCGCGCATGGCGTTGACCTCTCGGCCCGACTCGCTCCTCGTTCCGAGGTACACGTCCACGGGCCGCTTGCTCGCATCCCTTCGCGCCACGTTCTCGCACCACCCGCAGCAGTACCTCTGGTTCCTGTACGCCGTGCGGAACCGCCTGCCGCACTGCCCGCACACGAGCACGTAGCCCCCGCGCCTGTCCAGCGACTCAGCCCTCATGTCGCGCCTCCCAGTAGTTGCACCTCGCGAGCCCCTGCGTAGCGTGCACGAAGTCGGGGCAGCGCATGCACGTGTACCGCTTGCGGCCCTCGCCGGACGCCGTCATGACCGCCTCGCTCACGGCGCAGAACCCGCACGTTTCGCAGCGGGCGCTGCGCGGCCCGTCGTCGTAGATGCTCACAGACCCCTTCGGTCTGCCCATGTTCTCGTTCCTCTCGGCGTCCAAGCTCATGACGCCCTCCTCTCGCATGCGGCCCTCGCATCCAGCAGACGCCGCGCGTCCTGGTACGCCTTGAGCGCCACCGGGTCGGCGGTCGTCCCCCTCGGGGCCTTCACCTTCGCCGGGTCGATGCCCGGATGTTCCTCTCGCCACCTGCGTTCGAGCTCCGCCCTCGTCTGCTCGGGCGTCCTCGTCGGCTTGAACGTGGCGGCCTCGACCTCCGAGGCGGTGGGCTTGCCTCTCGCCCGGTCGTCGGCGTCGATGCGTTTCTGGCGCCTGGACCAGTCGAGCGCGAGGGCGCCCCAGTTGCTCACCGGCTGGCCGTTGCCCTTGACCCAGCCCTGAGACTCGAAGTAGGCCCAGAAGGCGTCCGGGTCGCCGCTCAGGCAGTTGGCGCCGAAGTACCCGCGGGCCTCATCGAGGGTCGGCGGCTCGAACTCGGGCGGCGCGGCGGGGGCATCGCCCCCATCACAGGACAGCTCAGCACAATCCAGTTCAGGACAGGCTAGGCTAGGGTAGGTTAGGTTAGGGTTTTCACTTTCCGAAACCTGCGTTTCGGGTTTGTCGGAAACTGGTTTCCCGTTTGAAAAACCTAGGTTTTCGCTTTCCGAAACCTGCGTTTCGGGTTTGTCGGAAACTTGTTTCTTGCGCGGGCGACCGCCCTTGCCACCCCTGCCGCGCGCGTCCTTGGAGTTGTCGATGGCGTTCTTCATCGCCTTGAAAACGCGGCGGAGGTACTTCGGGAGGTCGGCCTCGACGCCGTGCAGCCCGTACATCATGATCGCGTCGGCGAGCATCGCGCGGTCGCGCAGGTCCTCGGGGTCGCTCGCGTCGAAGTCGTCGTAGACCTCGGCGAAGCTGTCGAACACGGTAAAGGCCATCAGAACCACCCCCATAGAAGTGAAGAGAAGAACAGGAAACCCGCGGAGAAGGAGGCGGCGAACAGGGCCGCCTCCCAGTGGTCGCGGATGATGTCGGGTACGTGCCTCATCAGAACGGCACGTCCTCGTCGTAGAACTCGGACTGCGGGACCGCGGCGTAGGCCTGCTGGGCGCTCCACTGCGGCGCGGCCTGCGCCTGTGGCTGCACGGGCACCGTGTTCGCGAGGCTCTGCTGCGGCTGGGCCTGCGTCTGACCCTCACGGCGCACCATGACCTCGATCTCGTCGACGATAACCTCGAGCTTCGAGCGCTTCTGGCCGTCGCGCTCCCAAGAGCTGTAGTGCAGCTTGCCCTCGATCGCGACCTTCATCCCCTTGGCGAGGAAACGGCCAACGGCCTCGGCGCGGTTGCCGAATATCGTGCAGTCGACGAAGTTGGGATAGTCCTCCCACTCGCCCGTCTGCGCGTTGCGGCGGCGGTCGTTCACGGCGACGCCGAAGGACAGGACCTGCGTCCCGCTCGCCGTGGCGCGCAGCTCGGGGTCGCGAGTGAGGTTGCCGGTGATGTTCACTCGATTGATGCTCACTGCCCGTCCTCCTTCGCGGTCATGTGGCTATTGATTGCCTCGACGAGGCGCGGCCCTTGCATGTAGCCCAGGCCGCTCACGCGGCGGCCGTCGCGGATATGGCACGCCTCGACGATCTTCTGCGCCGTGACCGGGCCGATGCCCGGGAACGAGCGGGCGAACTCGTCAACCTTGAGCTTTGCCGCGATGGGCGCCTCGATGGCCGTCTCGGGCGGGATGTTGCCCGCCTTGCACGCCGCCTTGAACGCGGCGCGCTCGCGGCGCGTGTGGACGGCCTTCGCCATCGCCTCCTTGCGCTGCTCCGGCGTTCGGGTCGGCGGAAGGTTCTTCTCCTCCATGTCCTACATCCTCTCTACGTGTCCGTGGATGCCGTTCTCGACCATGACGGCCCTCACGCGGCGCAGCTCGTCCGCCGTGGCGCACTCGATGACAACGCGGTAGCCCCTCTGCGGTGCCGGGGCCGCATCCTCGGCCGCATCCGGCTCGGGGCGCGACGGGACCACCCGCACGCACCTCGGCACGCCCAAGGGCGGCTCAGGTTCCTCGGCAGGCACCGGCTCAGGGTCGAGCGGCAGCGGCTCGGGCTCCGGCTCGGGCTCCGGTGCGGGCTCGGGCTCGGGCGCCGTCGCCTGCTCGTAGGTCGACACGAGCGTGGCGGCCTTGGCGACCTCCTCGCGATGCGCGGCGACAGCCGCCGCCACCTCGCCCGAGTCCATCGGCAGCGTCCTCGTCCACCACGCGACGGCCCACGCCTTCTCGGACTCGTCCGCGTAGTCCAGCCCGTTGACGAACTTGAACTGGTGCAGCAGCTCGCCCACGCGGCGCTCGATGATGTTCTTGGCCTTGACCTCGCCGAAGCTCGCGTTGAGCCACCTGTCGTCGGCGATGCGCTCGTAGGGCACCAGCGGCCCCATCTCGCCCGCGAGGTCGTAGTAGTGGCCCTTGAGCGCGGCGAGGCGGCGGGTCCTGCACTCGCCGTCGTATCGGTCGATTTCGGCCTTGTACTCATCGGAGAGCGCGTCGATGGGCGCCGTGATCTCGCCGATGGTCTTGTCGAACGTCTTGAGCAGGTCGCTGTACTTCTTCTTCGCGGCCTTGCGCTGCGCC
>URMO01000016.1 GCA_900549085.1 uncultured Collinsella sp.
GTAGCCGAACATCATACCCTGGTCACCGGCGCCGAGCCCATCGGTATCGATGGCTTCCTTGGCCTCCAGCGCCAGATCCACCCCCTGGGCGATATCCGCCGACTGGGTGTGCAGCGAGCAGCTGATCTCACAGGTATCAGCATCAAAGCCATACTCCGGTTTGGTATAACCAATTTCCCGGATGATCTGGCGTGCGATCTCGATGTAATTTACCGTGGCCGCAGTCGTTATTTCTCCCATGATGTGTACCGCACCGGGCTCTGCGGTGGTTTCGCAGGCACAGCGCACCGATGCGCAACCCTGCTCGCGCAGCAGTGCAAAGAGCATGGTGTCGGGGGCA
This sequence comes from uncultured Collinsella sp., assembly GCA_900549085.1. Classification (GTDB taxonomy): domain Bacteria; phylum Actinomycetota; class Coriobacteriia; order Coriobacteriales; family Coriobacteriaceae; genus Collinsella. Next base: position 341 of record URMO01000016.1, read on the forward strand.
ATCTGAACCTTGACCTTGCGGCCGTTGAGCGTAAAGGAAAGATCGATGAGTTTGGCAGCCATTAGCGCACCTCGCTAGAATCGACGCCGGGCACGCGGCGGCAGGAATACTCGTCCGTGGCAAACTTAGGCACTTGCACGGTCTCGAGCTCGTGGGCAAGCGCAGCCGAAAGCTCGATGCCGGCGGCGCGGCGCACGGCCTGAATCGCCAGCGGGGCCGAGATGCGGCGGCGGTAGTCGGCCGAGCCCCACAGATTGGTGCCGTAGCTCAGCGCGCGTACGGATGCGGCCAGGGCGCGCAGCTCGTCCTCGGAAGGCTGCTCGGCGGTAAGGCCGCATGCCTCACCCTGCAGCAGGGTCGCGCGCAGCGGGCGGGCACCCACGGTGACGTGCCAGCTGTTGTCCCACCAGGCGGCGGTGACGTTTAAGGAGGGGAAGTCGGTCGCAGCCTTGCGCACGGCCTCGTAGCTCGCACGGTAATCGTGCTTGACGACCACGACGTGCTCGATCACGACACGTACATAGCCCATGTCCACGAACTCGGCGAGCGGCACGCGGCCGGCACCCGTCAGCTCAACGTACGAATCGAGCGCCAAAAAGGCCGAGAGCACGTCCGAAAAACCAAAGCGACCGTAGATGCTGCCGCCCACCGTGGCGGTGTTGCGCAGCTGCACGCCCACGATATCGTGGACGGCGAACTCAAAGACATGGTTGACAAGCGCGTTGAGCTCGGCATGGCGCTCGAGCTGGCGCAGGGTGCACATGGCACCGATGCGAAACTCGGTCTCGGTCTCCTCGATCTGATCGAGTCCGCAGGCCGAAAGGTCAATCGCCGTCGCCACGCGACGCGAGCCCAGGCGCATCCAGATGCCGCCGCCCACAATCTTGTTGTTGCGGTTCTTCTGTAAGAGCTCATAGGCTTCGGCCGCGCTTCCAACACGGACGTAGGTACCGAACTTGAGCACGTTCTCCCCCATCTCTCCACTTGTCCAGTACTTTTAAGTGTACCAAACGAGGGGCCGCAACTCATGCCGAGACAAAATGATCCGTTTTCCTCCGTCCCCGACGGATCAAAAAAGGCTCCCAGCCAAGATGACTGGGAGCCTTCTGCGATGCTATGTCGAGCGAAGATTTAGCAGACGCCCTGGGCGAGCATGGCGTCGGCGACCTTCAGGAAGCCGGCGATGTTAGCGCCCATTACAAAGTTGCCCTCCTGGCCATACTCCTTGGCGGTGTCGTCCACGTTGTGGAACATGCCGCGCATGAGCTGCTCGAGCTTGCCGTCGACCTCCTCGAAGGTCCAGGACAGGTGCTCGGCGTTCTGGCTCATCTCCAGGCCGGACACGAGCACGCCGCCGGCGTTGGCAGCCTTACCGGGCATAAAGGCGACGCCGTTCTCCTGGAAGTAGGTCGTGGCCTCGATGGTCGTGGGCATGTTCGCGCCCTCGCCAACCACCTTGCAGCCGTTGGCGACGAGCGCCTGGGCGTCCTCGAGCAGCAACGTGTTCTCGCGAGCGCAGGGCAGCGCGATGTCGCAGGGAAGCTGCCACACGCCGCGGCCGTCGCCCTCGTGCCACACGGCGTTGGGCTTCTCGTCAACGTACATGGCGAGCGTAACGCCCTTGTCGTGGCCGGAACGCTTCTTGTTGTAGATGTGCTCGAGCACGGTGTAGTCGATGCCGTCGGGATCCTCGACCCAGCCGTGGGTGTCGGAGCAGGCCAGCACCTTGCCGCCGAGCTGGGAGACCTTCTGGACTGCGTAGATGGCGACGTTACCGGAGCCGTGAACGACGACGTTCTTGCCCTCGAAGGAGTCGCCGCGGCTCTTGAGGTACTCGTCCACAAAGTAGGCCAGACCGTAGCCGGTGGCCTCGGTACGGGCGAGCGAGCCGCCAAAGGAGAGGCCCTTGCCGGTGAGGACGCCGGTCCACTCGTTGGTCAGGCGCTTGTACTGACCGAACAGGTAGGCAACCTCGCGGCCGCCAACGCCCAGGTCACCGGCGGGAACGTCGGTGTTGGGGCCGATGTGGCGATAGAGCTCGGTCATAAAGGACTGGCAGAAGCGCATGATCTCGTTGTTGGACTTGCCCTTGGGGTCAAAGTCGGAGCCGCCCTTGCCGCCGCCCATGGGAAGGGTGGTCAGGCTGTTCTTAAGGATCTGCTCCAGGCCCAGGAACTTGAGCATGCCCAGGGTGACCGTCGGGTTAAAGCGCAGGCCGCCCTTGTAGGGTCCAATGGCAGAGTTGAACTCGACGCGGTAGCCGCGGTTGACCTGGACCTTGCCCTGGTCGTCGACCCAGGGGACACGGAACATAACGATGCGCTCGGGCTCGACGAGGCGCTCAAGCAGGGCGGCCTCCTCGTACTCGGGATGGGCGTCGAGCGCCGGCTGGATGGTGCCGAGGATCTCAGTCGCTGCCTGGATAAACTCAGGCTGCTCGGGATAGCGGGCCTTGAGCTCGTCGAGAACTTTCTGCGTGTAGCTCATGCTTCCTCCAATGATGGGAAACGAAAAATGTTGGTCGCGGCACCCTATGCGCCGCGAGCTTTATCGCTTATGGATAATATCGCACTGTTGCGGCAAAGTTTCGCATAAGCCGACGAGCAGATGTTTCATTTTGATTACGATGCAGGTAGAAGCGTTTTTGAGTGCCTGACGTGCAAAACCCGTGTTTCAAACCTGTTTCGTCCACGTGTTCCAAACCAACACAAAGGTGCCTGCCCCCAATGTGGTGGTTTTGGTGGCTAGAGGACGAGCTGATGGTAGTCGGCGGGGGTTATGCGGCCCTCGGTGGCGGCGCGGAAGGCGGCGAGGGCATCGCCCGAGAACGGCATGGCCCAGCACAGCCCGCAACCTGCGGTAATGGAGCCGGGCAAAGGCATAATGCGCCCGGGCACACCGGCATCCAGGCACAGCTGCTCGCATTCCATCACATCGAAGGTGCTGTCAAACGACACGATAATCTTGCGCTCGTGGTCGGGGGCATCACCGGATGGGCCTTCGCGGTGTGCCTCACGATACGCCGCGGCGGCCGCTTCCTCTTCCGCAGTATGCCCACAGCCACCGCAGCCGCAGGTACAGGGCTCGGAACCATCGCAAGTGCAAGGCTCTCCCGTGTCGGGGCAAATATCATGAGACATGGCAACTCCAATCGTCTAGGCGAGTAACTCGGCCGCCGCAAACTCCTCGGGCGTATTGACGTTCTCGAAGCAGAGCGTCGAGCCCGCGGCCTTAACGATCTGCGGTTCATCCATATAACCAGCCTGAACGCGATTGATCAGGCAGCGAATGCGCTGGCGGTCGCAGGCGAGCAGCTCATGGGCAATCGGCGCACACGCGTCACGGCGCCAGACGGCGCAAAGCGGCTCAATCCCCCGTTCCTCGTGCGGCACGCACACATCGAGCGCCTCGGCCTCGACACGATCGGCAAGCGCGCCGATGAGTTCCGGCGAGACAAACGGCATATCGCAGGCGACGATCGCCACGAGCGGCAATCGGGCCGCGGCCAACGAGCTCGCGATGCCGCGCATGGCACCCGCCGGCCCCTCAAGGTCCGGCACTATTCGCGGCACCAGGCCGCCAAACGTGCGCTCCTCAAGGTAGGCAAGCTCGCTGGGACGCGACGTCGTCACGACCAACTCACCGGCAACTGGCGCCAACCGACCCAGTACGCGCTCGATGAGCGGCTCGCCGCAAAACGCCATGCGCGCCTTATCGCAGCCCATGCGCGAGGACAGCCCGCCCGCCTGGACGACACAAGAAAGATCGGTACGTCTTACGGTAGTCATACGGCAAAACACCTCCATCGGCATGCTCGAAACCCGGTGCACGATGCTAACTACAGCCGCCGAAATAGCGGCGCTACGAAAAACTCGTGCAAAAACAAAACAGCGCCTTTGCGGCACGCAGCATGACCGCGAGCACAAAAGCGCTGGTAGCGTGTGGCGGGAACGTATGTGAATCGAACACATCCAAGACGTTTTGCACGCCTCGCAACAGTTTTGAGGACCGCGGAGCCCACCGGAGCCCATCCGTTCCCAAGTGCGGAGGTATTTTACCAAACCGAAACGGCTCCATCCCAAAAAGACGAGCAAGAAGTTGCGGTGGAATAGTTCCTGTATTTGCTGCCAAAGCCTCCAAATAGGAACTATTTCACCGCAACTGAGGAGGTGGGGCGGGGTGGCTGATCTAGCGCAGGGACCTCAGGCCGCCGGCATCCTTGTCGAGCACCGTAAAGCGCACGGCATCCAGGTGCTCCAAGATACTGATGGCACGTTTGCGTGACACGCCCAGGGCCTCGCGCAGGGCGCTCGTGGTGGCGGCACCGCCGGCAGCCTCGATAGCGGCGGCGACGAGCTCGCGAGCATGGGCCTCGGCGGCAGCGGACAAGGCAACGTCGCGCTCGACCTTCACGATGGAGCGGTTGAGCGAAAGCTCGCGCAGGGCACGCGTCATGGTGTCGCGATCGAGCTGCAACCGCTCGCCCACCTCGGGCAATGTCGGTGCATCGAGGCCGTCTTCGTCCAGCAAAGCAACAATACGTTCGCAGGCCTCGCGCACCACACGCGCCGCGGCGGCAGCGGAGTGCGGGTCGAACACCTCGGCGCCCTCGGAGGCACACACGCCACGCGAGCAGCCCTCGGCAATCAGAGCCGCGGCAACTGTATCGTCAGCGGCAGGCCACGCAGCATGGGCAACGGCGCCGGGCGTAAAGCCCGTCTCCTTGGGAGACGCCGTATGCATGGCTGACAGGGTCGCCGCCAATGCATCCATCGCTGTGTCGAGCACCATGGCATCCGCCAAGAGGTCAGCATCACCCACGGCAAGCTTGCGAACGGAGCCCTGCGACACCAACCCGCGCAGTGCGGCATCGACCTCGCTGACACCAAGATCCAAGGCCTCGGCAACATCAGCCGCCGAAACCGGCAGTATCTGCAGCGCCAGCCAAGCGCCCACACCGCCCGCGATATCGCCGGACTCGAGCGCCGCAAACAGTGCGCGCTCGCCGGCAGAAAGCTCGCGCGAGCGACGGCAGCGCGAAAGCAGCACGCGCCCGCCGCCGATGAGCATAACGGGCGAATATGAGAGCACCACAGCATGGTCTCCGGCTCGCAGCGGCAGCGGCTCCTCCAGGCGCACCTGCACGGTACGGGTCTCGCCCACCGCCATGGGGGCCTCGCCCTCCAAAAGCATGATGCGGCCGACGACCTCGGCCGTGCCGGCCATCACATGCACGCGCGCGCCCGATTCGAGTACGCGCGGCTTGGCGCCCTCGCGGCCCAGGTAGGTGAACGTCATCATAAAGCGTAACGTCTGACCAAAACGGTCCGCCACGCCCAGCATCTCGCCGCGGTCAAGTGCCGCGACACCGTCACCCACTAAATTGAGCGCCACGCGCTGTCCGGGCAGTGCTCGCGGCGTATCGCCATGCACCTGAATCCCGCGCACGCGACAGACCGTACGCGACGGCAAGGCCATCAGCTCGTCGCCCACCGCAACCGGCGCATCGTGCAACGTTCCCGTCACCACGGTACCGGCGCCCTTGATCGTAAAGCAGCGGTCGATAGGCAGACGCGGTGCGGCATCGGTGAGCTCGGCGCGGGCACGGCAGGCATCCCAGCAAGCGGCAACCTGCTCGTCGAGCGCAGTCAGCAGGTCATCGATCCCCGCGCCGGTCTTGGACGACACCGGCACCGTCGGCGCGCCCGCAAACACGGTATCCGAAAGAAAATCGTCCACGTCGAGCTCGGCCAGCTCAATCATTTCGCTATCGGCCAGGTCGCACATCGTCAGCGCGACCACCATATGCGTAACGCCCAGCAGCTCCAGCACATGCACGTGCTCGCGGGTCTGCGGCATCACGCCCTCGACGGCCGAAACCACCAGCACGGCCACGTCGATACCCGTGGCGCCCTGCACCATGGCGCGCAAGTAATGCGCATGACCCGGCACGTCGACCAGGCCAACAATCTTGCCACTTGGCAGCGCCAGCTCGCCAAAGCCCAGCTCCACGGTCATACCACGACGGCGCTCAACCTCCAGACGGTCGGGATTCTTGCCGGTCAACGCCTCGATCAGTGCCGACTTACCGTGGTCGACGTGTCCCGCCGTGCCAACGATAATGGGACACTCCACCAGCGCTTTAACCTCACTCATCGAGCAATCGCCTTCTTAACGCACGCGACGAGCATTGATGCCGCCGTCTCGATATCGCGGTCGCCCACAAGCGTACGAACGTCAAACAAAATGCGATCGTGCGAGGTTCGCGTGACGACCGGCGTGTCGAAGTCCTGGACAAGCGAGCGCTTGAGCGCGTCAACGGACAGGCGCCCGTCGACCGGGCAGACGGCCACGCACATCGTGGGTAGCTCGATGGTAGGAAGCGAGCCACCGCCGGGGGTTGACGATTCCTCGACGATTTCCACCTGCACGGCGCACGGGCAACCGGCCTTATCGAGCCCGGCGACCATACGATCGCGCAACTTGCGTGCGCGGCGCTCCAGATGAGCCTGCGGAAGCGTGAGCATGTTGAGCACCGGTACCTCGCGATGGGCCACATCCGCCCCATCCATATAAATGCGCAGTGTAGCCTCGAGCGCCGCCAGTGCGAGCTTGCCCGGGCGCAGGGCACGCATAAGCGGATGCGACCCGCAAGCCTGGACCAGATCGCGACGGCCCATGATAATGCCCGCCTGTGCGGCACCGAGCAGCTTATCGCCCGAGCACGACACCAAATCGAGCCCCGCCGCGACCGAAGCCGGCGTGGGCTCCTCGCCGCCGCGCACCAGGATGTCATCGGGCAAAAGCGCGCCCGACCCCTGGTCCTCGTAGAACAGCAGGCCATGCTTGTGGGCCAGGGCGGCAAGCTCCCGAGAACCTACCTCCTCGTGGAAACCCTCGATGCGATAGTTGGAAGGATGGACTTTGAGGATCATCGCCGTATCGGGCGTGATGGCGCGCTCGTAGTCGCTCAAATGCGTGCGGTTGGTAGCCCCGACCTCAACGAGCTTGGCACCCGAGGCCTCCATAACATCGGGGATACGGAAGCTGCCGCCAATCTCGACAAGCTCGCCGCGGCTGACAATGACCTCTTTGCCTGCGGCATGGGTCGCCAGCACCAACAGCACGGCGGCCGCGTTATTGTTAACGACCAGCGCGTCCTCGGCTCCGGTAAGCGAGCGGATGAGCTGCGCGGCATGCTCCTTGCGCGACCCGCGCGAGCAGGTGTCCACACTGTACTCGAGCGTGCTGTAGCCGCGCGCGACATCGGCCACGGCCTTGGCGGCCGACTCCGCGAGCGGGGCGCGACCCAAGTTGGTATGGATGACCACGCCCGTAGCGTTGACGGCAGGGCGCAGGCTCGGCAGCGCGGAGCGGTGCGCACGCCACTCGATGGCCGAGGCCAGCTCGCGCTTAGAGCGCGGGGCGGCACCGGCGCGAATGGCGGCGCGCTCCTCGTCGAGCTCGGCCGTGACGGCGGCATGCCCCACCGCGTCGCAGGTCTCCCCCGCCGCCTTCACCACCGGCCACTCGGCAAGCAGCTCGTTGACGGAAGGAATGGCGCGCAGGCGGACGCGCACCTCATCGGACATGTTCTGGCTATCGCTCATGTGCGGCCTTTCAAAAGAAACGTGGATCAGTCGAATACATCAGCTGAGTCAATTACTCGTCATTATCCCCGCGCGCGACAATCTTTTCCACGCGAACGGCGTTTTCCTGGGTGAGCGCGGCGCCCGTCAACGGGTCCCAACGCAACGGCGTATGGTCGAGCGGGCCCACGCCCAAGGCTTGAGCGCCACCGGCATCGGCGCCAAACGAACGTCCGCCGGGAGCGGCCGAGGTGAAGATGCACGCCGGATGCAGATAGGGCGTCGTCTCCACGCGCACGCGATCGCGGCCCATGTCGCTCACAAGCTCGACGACCTCGCCATCGGCGATACCCATATGCGCAGCAGCATCGGCATTCATCTGCACGGCATCCAGGTCCGACCCAGCCTCGGCGGCACCTTGGGCTGCAAGCCTTCGCGAGGTGTGCGACTCAAAGGGACGGTTGCCGCTAATGAGGCGAAACATCCCCGGGCCAGGCTCCACCATGGGTGCGATCCAGTTGGGTACACGACCCAGGCCGGCACGCTCCCATACGTCACTTGCCAGCGCAATTTTGCCGCCATCCAAGGGAATCGCCGGCTCGCCCGTGCGCGTCGGCAGCGCCACGCCGGTGTCGGCCCAGCCGTGCTCCTTGAACTCGTCCAGATCGATCCCAAAAGGCGCCACCTGGGCAGCCGCCAGATCGTCAGACGTAAACTGGAAGTACTCGCCCACGCCACACGCCTGCGCCAGACCGGCAAAAATCTCCCGACCGGGACGCGTGTCGTCATGCTGCACAGGCAGCACGGCGTTGCGGTAGAACACGCGCGCATCGTTAGCGCCCACGACCGTGCCTACACCGCGGTCGGCCTCCAGATACGTCACGTCGGGCAGCACGAAGTCGGAAGCGCGCGCCGTCTCGGACCAGCGAATGTCAATCGTCACGAGCAAGTCGAGCTGCTGCAAAATACCCAACCAAGCCTGTGCATTGCCATAGCCCGCACCGGGGTTACTGGCATAGACGATGAGCCCGCGCAGGTCCCCGGCAAGAATCGACTGACCGATGGTCGTACACAGACCGCGCACCGGATCGACCAGTGGATAGCGCTCGGACCCCAACTTGGGCTCACGTGGCATCGACGGCGTCGCAAAACGCGCAGGGTCCAAATCGCCCAACGCAAGCGGCGTGGGCGGGTTGAGGGCACCGCCCGCGTGTCCGATGCAGCCCAGCAGCACATCGACCAGACAAATCGCGCGCGCGGTCTGGGTGCTGTTGGCATACGCGATACCGATGCCGCCATGAAAGCCCGCATCCACCACGGCGGCAGGCGCAGCGGCAGCTAGATCGCGCGCCGTCGCGACAATCTCTTCGGCCGGCACGTCGCACATCGACTCGGCCCACTCGGGCGTCCAAGAACTGGACGCCTGCGCCAGCTCGTCAAAGCCTGTGGTATAGCGGGCAACGAACTCGTGGTCGTACAGGCCCTCGGCTACCAGCACATGCACAATGCCCAGCAGCAAGGCCAGGTCGCAGCCCGGGCGTACGCGCAGCCAGCGGTCGGCAAGCGCAGCCGAACCACTGCGCCGGGGATCGACCACGATAATCTTCGCCCCACGGCGACGGGCATCGTTGAGCGCATCAACGGCCCCCATCGTCGACGAATCCACGATGGAGCGCCCCAGGTACATGATGCAATCGGTGTGGGCCAGGTCGGACGCCGGGCTGTAGCCCAGGCTGTGCTCCCAGCCGGTCAGGCGGCTCACCTCGCAGGCGCCGTCGGCACCGTACACGTTGGGCGAACCCAGAGCATGCATAAAGCGATAGGCCCAGTAGCGATCGAACGAGGGAACGCCGAGCGTCATGCCCAGCGCACGGGGCCCATGCTCGTCAACAATCCCCAAAAGACGATCGGCAATCTGGGCAAACGCCTCGTCCCACGAAATCACATCGAACCCCGAGCCATCAGCTCGTCGGCGCATGGGTTGCAAAATCCGGTCGCGCTCGTCAAACGGCATTGCCAGGCGATGGCGCCCGCGGGCGCACAGGGCACGCGCCGCGCACGGATGTCCCGGCACCGGCAACTCGGCCACCACGTGACCGTCCTCAACGTGTGCCGCAAAGGCGCAATCGGCATAGCATCCCCCGCATGTCGTCACCACGGAGCGACCGTCATGCATAGTTCTCGATGCCATCTCGATTATTCCTTCCAGCTCAGGGGCTCAACCCCACCGCACCACAGCTCTGCCACCAGCTGCCGCGACGCAAAGCCCGCAGCATTTACCGCAGCAAGACACGAAGAGCCTCCCAAAAGGCAAACGCCCCTCGGGAGGCCCGTACGTCATTTCGGCTTATTACGCCTCGGACTTCTTGGCGTAGATAAACCAGTAGCCGAGCGCGACCAGAACCGCACCGCCCACGATGTTGCCCAGCGTGGCGGCGGACAGGTTAAACGCAATGCCCGCGGCGTTGAGCGCATCGGCGCCGGCGACCTTGGCACCATAGCCGCATGCATGCATCACGGCGCCCATGGGCAAAAAGTACATGTTGGCGACGCAGTGCTCAAAACCGCAGGCCACAAAGGCGGCGATGGGCAGCAGAATGCCCACAACCTTATCGACCACGGTCTTGCCGGCGGTACCGATCCACACGGCCAGGCACACAAAGATGTTGCACAGGATGCCGCGGAAGAAGATCGTCACCCAGTCGACCGTCACCTTGCCGGCGGCGACGCTCACCATGGAATTGGCGACCGCCTCGCCGTTGAGCTTGTAAATGCCGGCCATGTACACCAAAAAGACGATGAACAGGGCACCGGCAAAGTTACCAAGCCACACGACGAGCCATGCCTTGAGCATCTGGACCAGAGTGATCTTTTTGCTCTTGAGCGCGCAGACCATAAGCGAGTTGCCAGTGAACAGCTCGGCGCCGCACACCAGCACGAGCACCAGGCCCAGGCACAAGCACAGGCCGCCCACGACGCGCTGGGCACCCCAGCCCAGCGTGCTGTCGCTCAAAAACACCGTAAAGAACAGACCGCCGAAGGCGATAAACGCACCGGCGAACATTGCCAACAGAAAGGCCTTAGCGACCGGCAGGTTAGCCTTGGTCACACCGGCGGCTTCGGTCTTGGCCTCAATCGCGGCGGGCGCCAGGCAATCGGGAGCGGGGTACTCCACCTTGGAATCTGCCATGTCAATCACTTCTTTCCTAATCAGCAGGGACAAGCGCTCCTATTGCTCTTGCCCCAAGCGGACAAAGTGGGAAAAGTCGTTGGCGGCCACGGCGTCGTACACGGCGTCGACGGCGTCAAAGACCTCCGGGGACATGGGGTTATAGAACTCCGTATCGCCCGGCTGAATCCCTATGAAGACGATATCTTCGCACGATTGCTCAATCTCTTCGATCAGAATCGACAAGGGAAGCGAATGCGTGGTGAACATCGACTTGCGGGCCACATCACGTTTGTCGAGCAAGCGGATGGCGCCAACGGGCAGCGCCATGTCGGCGGCATCGACCAAAACCAAACGCGGCGGACGCTCGCGCTTGACCTCGATGATGTCATCCTCGGGCGTTTGGCCGCCGTCGATGGTGTACCAACCGGCGATCGGTGCGTCTTCCATCTTTTTGGAGAGCACGGGGCCGGCGGCATCGTCGGCACGCAGCACGCTTCCCGCCGTGAGCACGATACCCGAAAACGGGGCGCCGTTCACACGTCCATCCACAACGCGACCCATTACTGCAACCTTCCCGTCAGATACACGCCCGACACATCGCGCACGCGCTCAACCAAATCGCGGAACTTCATCAGAAACGCAACCTGCTGGGCATGCAGGCCAAAGTCGTCATCGAACACCGAGATGCCGGCCTTGGCCGAACCGCGAAAACCGCGATCGTCGAGCAGCATGTCGCAGGCCTCGAGCAGCGACGGCACCGCCGCCTTGTCGAGCTGGCACTCGCCAAAGGAGCGGATGGCCTCGAACTTGGTCTTGGCCTCCCCCTCCGGCAGCGCGTCGACGAGCGAATAGAACACGTTCACCGGCACCGACAGGCGCGGCTCAAAGCAGTCGAGCACGCCGGTGTGGTGGCCCACGGCGAGCGTGTAGTACAGCACGTCGCAGGCCTCCTGGGGAACGTCTTCCTCGGTCTCCACAAACTTACGCGTGAGCTCATAGAAGACCACCTGGTCGGGCGCATGGCCCAGGCAGGGGTCGGCGACGCCCTCGGCGGCCTCGTCGCTTGCGCGCGAGGCATCGCCAAAGGAGCCGCCGAGCATACCGGGGCCCGCAAAGTAACCAGAGCGGTCCGTGAGCTCCATCTAGCGACCTCCGGCCAGCACCAGATCCTGCAGCGCCGAGTACACCTCGACGCGGCGTGGATCGTCCTGCTTGTCGATGAGCAGCGCCATGGCACCGCGGATATCGCCCTTGGGCGCGCCCTCGAGCGTATCCATAAACTCATTGGCCAGGTCGCGGCCGTAACGATAGCCGCTCATGGCGCGAGCTTCGCGCTCGATGGCAACACGCAGCTTGTACGGCACGCCGGGGTGCAGGATATCGGCCTGCTCGCCGGCGGCCTCCACCGTGGTCTCGGCATGGAGCTTTTGGTCCAGCAGACCGAGCGCCATGGCAAAGCCGTAGACGGTCTGCGCGGGGCTGGGCGGGCAGCCGGGGATATAGACATCGACCGGCAGAATCTTGTCCGTGCCGCCCCAGACGCAGTAGTTGTCGTAGAAGATGCCACCGGTGCAGCCGCACGCGCCATAGGACACCACGATCTTGGGATCGGGTGCGGCCTCAAAGGCGCGCAGGGCCGGCATGCGCATGGCACGCGTCACGGCACCGGTGTACAGCAGCACATCGGCGTGACGGGGCGAGGGCACGACCTTGATGCCAAAGCGCTCGACGTCGAAGACGGGCGTGATGGAACCAAAGATCTCGATCTCGCAGCCGTTACAGCCGCCGCAGTCAACGCGGTAGACGTACACCGAGCGCTTGATCTTCTTAAGAAGGGTCGCCTTGGCCTTCTCGATGCTCTCGTCGAGCTCGATCTTGGTCGGGCGGTACTGAAGCCGCTCGGGCAAAAGCGTGGGTTCGGCCATGGTTACTCCTCCTTCGTATCAAAATCCATGATGATGCCCTCGACCGGTGCAGGACCGGCGGGAATCTCGGGCGCATCGGGGTTGAGCTCGCGGTCGATATACTCCGGGTTCACGCCGTGGCCGCCCAGATACTCCATGCCGGGGCCCTGGGGCTCACCGGACGCAAGCGTCTCGTTGGCAGCCATGCCGTGCGCGTTGCCGGTCTTTACGGCCGAAGCGGCGCGCAGGGCATCGAGCTCGCGCTTGCACTCCTGGCACATACCGACGATACGGGCGGCCTGCTCGGCCTCCATGCCGCCGGCCTTTTGCAGCAGGCGCTTGGCGTAGTCGATCTCCTTGTGCGGGGCAAACGGCTTGCCGCAACGCGAGCAGTGCTCGAGCGTATAGACGCTCTTGCTGGTGAGGTCGTCCTTGCTCATGACGGCCAGCTCAAACTCCTCGGTGAGCTTGATGGCCTCCATGGGGCAGGCCTCCTCGCAACGGCCGCAAAAGATGCAGCGGCCGTAGTCGATCGACCAGGTAATGGTATCGGCCGCAAGGTCGGTGTCCATGCGAATGGCATCGGCCGGGCATGCCACGCCACATGCACCGCAGGCGATGCAGAGCTCGGCGTTGTGCTCGGGCTTGCCGCGCATGTCCTTGTTGGTGGGAAACGGCGCAAACGGGTACTTGACCGTCGCGTCGCCGGCCTTGGCGTTAACCTTCCAAAGCTTCAGCATATTAGAGCGCCTCCTCATCGAGCGGAGCGGCCATGGTGCCCTCGCCCGCAAGCGGCGACTTGTCGCGCCAGACGTTCTCGAACTGCTCCTTGTCGAGCACGTGGTCGCGCTTGGCGGCGACATCGGTCACCGTCACGCGGTCGGTGCAGGAGTAGCACGGGTCGAGCGAGCCGACGATCAGCGCCGCGTCGCCCACGGTGTTGCCGCGGAACATGTAGCGCAGGACCGGCCAGTTGCTGTACGTGGCCGCCTTGGCGCGCCAGCGGTAGCACTTCTGGTTGTTGCCGAGCATGGCCCAGTGCACGTCCTCGCCGCGCGGCGCCTCGGTGGCGCCGATGGCGTACTTGTGCGGGGTGTACTCCCAATCCGTGGTGAGGATGGGGCCCGACGGGCAGTTCTCGAGCATGGTCTCGATCATGTCAATCGAATCGTAGACCTCCTGGATGCGAACGGCGGTACGGCCGAAGGCATCGCAGGTGTCGGCCGTAGCGGCGTGCATCTTTCGAACATCCGGATCGGCGTAGCCGTCGAAGGGATGGTCAAAGCGCACGTCGCGGGCATAGCCCGAGCCACGCATGAGCGGGCCGACCGGCGAGAAGTCGCGAGCGATCTTGCGGTCCAGAATGCCGATGCCACTCGTACGCTCAATAAAGTTGGGCGTGGAGAGCAGCATGTCGACGAGTTCCTGAACCTCGGAGCGCAGCTGGTGGATGGTCGTGAGCGTGGAAAGCTTCTGCTCGGCCAAAATGTCGCGACGCACGCCGCCGATCACGTTGAGGCCGTAGGTCTTGCGGTGACCGGAGAGCTTCTCGGCCAGGTCCATGGACTTCTCGCGGACGCGGAAGAACTGCTGGAAGCCGGAGTCGAAGCCCGTGTAGTGCGACGCCAGGCCAATGTTGAGCAGATGCGAGTGCAGACGCTCGACCTCGAGCATGATGGCGCGGATGTACTGGGCGCGCGGCGGGACATGGATGCCCTGGGCGCGCTCGACGGCCTCGGCATAGGCCACCGAGTGGGCGCAGCCGCAGATGCCGCAGATGCGGTCGGCGAGGAACGTCACGGCGTCATAGTTCAGGCGCGTCTCGGCGACCTTCTCCATGCCGCGGTGCACGTAGAACAGGCGGTAGTCGGCGTCGACGATCGTCTCGCCCTCGACGAACAGGCGGAAGTGGCCGGGCTCGTCGGAGGTAATGTGCAACGGGCCCATGGGGACGAGCGTGGTCTCCTTGCCCTTGGTGTCGGCCAAGAACTCGTAGTTTTCCATGTCGCTCGCGGGAGCGGGACGGAAACGGTAATCCATGGAGTCCTTGCGCAGCGGATACAGGCCGCTGGGCCAATCGTCGGGCAGCACCAGGCGACGACGATCGGGCAGACCCTCGGGGATCAGACCGAACATGTCGCGCAGCTCGCGCTCGCCCCACACGCAGGCGGGGACGAACGGTGTCACGGACGGGAACGTCATCTTGGCGGGATCGACCTCGGTGCGCACGGTCACCCAGCCGGGATCCTCCCCCTCCATGGAGATGACGTAGTACACGGCGTAGCGGCCGCACAGGCTGCGCTCATCGTTGCCGATGATCACGGGAATCCAGCCGTAGCGCTCGTAATACAGGTAGTGGACGGCCTCGGGCAGCTTGTCCTGCTTGACGGTGATCGTCAGCTGGTCCTCGCACTGCCACTCGACCTTCTCGATGCAGCCCGGAACGGCGCGGCGCAGGGCCTCGACATGGCTCTCGCAGCGACGGGCGTACACCTTGTTCTCAGTTTCAATCATTCGTTACTCCACCTCGCTCTGAGCGGTCTCGGTACCGAACACAGCGCGGTACATCGGCGTCGCGTGAAGTTCCTCGGTGCTCTGCTCGAGCACGATGCCGGTCGCGGTCTCCACACCGTGCACGAGAGGCAGCGGGGTGGCGATGCCAAACCACAAGATCATGACAGCCAGGATGATTTCGGGGATAAGCATGAGCGCCGGGGCCTCATGCTTGCCCATGCCCTGGGGCGCATGACCGAACACCGACTTGAGTGCGATGCGGGTGAGCGCGGAGATGGCCACGGTAAGACCGAGGGCGACCACGACGACCAGCCACATGGGACCGGCGGTGACACCGGCGACAAAAGTCAGGAACTCGGAGATAAACATGCCGAAGGGCGGGAAGGCACCAAGACCGAGCAGCGCCAGGACGGCGAGCGCGGCGGTTGCGGGGGCAACCTCGACGACGCCCTGGATCTTGGCCAGGCTACGCGTGCCAAAGGCGTGCTGGATGTTGCCGGACACGCAGAAGGCGAGCGTCTTGGTAAAGCCGTGGAACACGCAGTGCAGCAGGGCCGCGGCGATACCCAGCGGGCCACCGATACCCAGGCACAGGGCGATAACGCCCACGTTCTCCACAGACGAGTACGCAAAGCGGCGCTTGAGGTCGTCCTGGCGAAACATCGAAAGTGCCGCCACCAAAATGGACAGCGTGCCGACGATCAACAGCAAAAGTTGCGGATACTCGGCACCCACGGCCTGGATAGTAAAGCCGTAGAAGCGCATGATCACAAGCATGGCGCACTTAAGCAGCACGCCCGAGAGCAGGGCCGAGACAGGGCTCGGGGCCTGGGAGTGGGCATCGGGCAGCCAAGTGTGCATGGGGAACAGGCCGGCCTTGGTGCCAAAGCCGATCACGATAAACGCAAAGGCAAGGCGCATGAGCGTCGGATCGAACTGGTCGGCATACGGCAGCACGCACGACAGGAATGCGGCCTCGTGGGCGTTGGGAATCACGTCGGCGGCGTTGGCGTAGATCAGCAGCGTACCGAACAGGCCAAAGGCCACGCCGGCGGTGCAGACCATCGCATACTTCCAAGAAGCCTCGAGGGCCGTCTTGTTCTTGTAGATACCCACGAGGAACACGGTGGAAAGCGTGGTTGCCTCCACGGCGGCCCACGTGAGGATCATGTTGTTGGACAGGCACGCGAGCAGCATGGTGAACACAAACAGGCTAAACAGCGCAAAATACTGCTTGGCGCGCTCGGCGGGCATGGAGCCCTCCTCGATATCGGCCTTTACATAGGGCAGCGAGAACAGCCCGGTAAGAAAACCGATAAAGCCGATGAGCAGCACAAAGATGGCGCCCAGCGAATCGAGGTGGAACCACAGGCCAAGAGCGCTCGCGGTTTCGCCGCTCATAAGGACATCGCCGGCCGTCATAATCGACAGCACCAGGACGGCTGCGACGGAGACCAGGTTGAGACCGGCAAACACGTTATAGGACGTGTTCTTGGGCAAAAACGCCATGACCAGCGAGAACACCAAAGGAGTCGCGAGCAGGGCGAGAATCAACGTTTCCATGGACTACCCCCTCAGCTCGGACAGGTCGCGCGCATCGAGCGAGTGGGAGTCGTCCCAAATGCGACGCACGACGATGGACATGATGATGACGGCAAAGATGGCGTCGGTGGCGATACCGATCTCGATGATCTCGGGAGCGGTGGGGGCCAAAAGCGCGAGCGTCACATGGCTGCCGTTTTCCATAAGGCAGTATCCAAAGATCTGCTTCATGATGTTGCGCTGCGAGATGATGCAGGTGAGGCCCACAAAGAAGTGAGCGAAGCTAATAGCGAGCGCAGGCGTTGCGACCTCGGCCGTGGGCAGGCTGATCTGCGTCACGACGGCAAAGCAGATCGCGACCTCCACGGCGATGATGCAAATGGCCCACGCGGGCTTAAGGCCGGCCTTGAGCGATGCGTCGCTCGGCTCGCCCATCTTCTTGTATGCGCGGTTGAGGATATAAGGGACCAGGACAACCTTGGTGATAAAGGCAGATCCGGCCCACATAAGCAGCTCCTGCGCACCGGTGGTGACGCCGAGCGTAGCGAGAAGCCCCACGAGCACCAGCGACTGCACCGCATACCAGTGGATGGAATGTTTGATGTTCTTGGAGACGACCACCATGGTGGACGTAACGATCAGAAGGCCGCCAAGGATGTTGACGATCGAATAACCCATGTCGTTCTACCTCCTAACCGATCCAGCTGGCCGAAAGCGGGCCGCTGACGATAACCATGATGATGAGCACGATGAACACAAACGCCATCGCGCGGGGAAGCGGTGCTCCCGCAGCAACCTCGTCGCTCGGCTCGCCGGGCAAGCAATAACCCATCCACTTGAGGAACCAGGCGAAGGTAGCGACGGTTTCGGCAACCATGATGCACACGAGCACCAGGATCGCGACGTTGCCGGCACCCACAGAAAAGCCGCCGGCGATGATCTGGAACTTCGAGAAGAACGTGTTCATGGGCGGCACGCCGGCAATGGCGAGCGCCGCGACACCAAAGCCCACGCCCGAGATCGGGTACTTCTTTACGATGCCGCGAAGCTTGGGCAGCATACGCGTGCCGAGGGTAAAGGAGAACGAACCGGCGATCAGGAAGAACAGCGTCTTGGCGAAAGCGTGGTTAAAGATGTGGCACACGGCACCGTCAAAGGCCAGCTGGCTGCCAAAGACCGAAAGGCCCAGACCAAAGAACACATAGGAGAGCTGGGCGATCGTGGAGAAGGCCAGCAGGCGCTTCATGTCCTTTTGCGGCAGGTACATAAGGAAGCCAAAGAGCATGGTGACCATGGCGTCGATAATGGCGACCCAACCCACGATCTCGGGGATCTCGCCGGCAGAGACGAGTGCGCGCGCGAACACGCACACGCCGACCTTGACCATCGAGGCACCATGCAGGTAGGCCGAAACAGGCGTCGGCGCCTCCATGGCCGAAGGCAGCCACATGTACATGGGGACCTGTGCGGACTTGGCCCAGGCCGCAAACAGCACGAGCAAAAGGACGATAGCCTTGAGCTTGGCGTCGAGGCCGGCAATCGCGGTAATGGCGAAGGTGCCAGTGTGGGCAAACACGATGGCGGCGCCCAGATACAGGCCGAGCGCGCCGATATGCGTAATGATCAGGGCCTTCATGCCGGCCTTCTTGGCCGTAGGCGTCATGTAGTAGCTAATGAGGCCCCAAGAGCACGCACCCGTGATCTCAAAGAACACGAGCTGGCCCAAAAGGGTCGAGCTGTACACGAGGCCGGCCATGGCGCCGATGAAGGTCGCGAGGTACGCGTAGAAGCGACGACGCGGCGCGTCGGGATGCTCACGGTTATTCTCGCTCATATAGGGAATCGAATAGATCACGACAAGCAGGCCGATACCCACAAAGGCGGGCGCGAGCAGCGTGCTCATGCGATCGAAGGTGAATCCCATGACGAGGGTCTGCCCAAACGAGATCAGGGGGACCTGCGTGTCGGGCATGCCGGCGCCAGCGAAATTCGCGGCGAGGGCGATGGTGCAGACCGTCGAAACGGCGGCACCCAAAACGCTGAACCACTTGGCGTACGGACGGGGGAACAGGGCGACGAGCACCGAGGCCACCATCGGGGCCGCAATAGCGACCAAGCCGAGAAGGGACAGGCTGACTGCAAATGACATTGTTTCTCCCTTCTCCTACACGCCGACGACCACGAAGACAAACGCCAGGACGGCGATGCCCACGACGGCCCAGGTCTGATTGCCAAGCACCTTAAAACGCGAGCGCGAGCAGGAGTTCTCGATCACGCCGCATACGACAAAGTCAATCAGGCACTTCACCAGGAAGATGACCGCGCCCAGAACGGCCGCGATACCCACGGCCGCGGGCTCGCCCCAGGGGACGAAGATCGCGCAGAACCAGGCGACGACCAGGACCTGTTTCATGGACATGGCGAGCTTGGCCATCGCAAGCGACGGGCCGGAAA
Organism: uncultured Collinsella sp.; assembly: GCA_900549085.1. Lineage (GTDB taxonomy): Bacteria > Actinomycetota > Coriobacteriia > Coriobacteriales > Coriobacteriaceae > Collinsella. The sequence continues at coordinate 19,516 of URMO01000016.1, forward strand.
GCTCGGCGAGCGGACCTTCCTGAAGCTCCTGCTCGGCCTCGGCCTGATCAAACGGCAGCTTGCCGAGTTCCATGTAGCAGGCGATCGCAAAGGCGATGCCGGCGAGGATCACGGCGACCGGCGCGTCGATGGCACCCGTCATGATGTGCTGGCCCATGGTGGCGATGTCGGTGGAGCCGCACACCAGGGCGGCGGCAAACAGCGCCAGCAGCATGGACGGCTCGATGAGCACGCTCATGAGCAGCTCGCGGACGCCGCCGATACCGGCGTAGGCGTTAGACGAATCCACACCGCAGAGGGCGAAGAAGAAGCGGGCGAGCGCCAGGCTGTACATGATGGTGATGGCGTCACCAAAGACCGGGATGGGGCTTTGCGCCGTAAAGAGTGGCAGGCCCATCGCAAGCATAAAGGCGACGGCGAAGAACAGCGGCGGCATAATGCGCAGCGCAAAGCTCGCGTCCTCGCTCTGGGACTCGGGGCGCGCAAAGAGCTTGGCCAGGTCGCGATAGTCCTGCATGATGCTGGGGCCGCGACGGTTATGCATCTTGGCGCGGATCACGCGGCCGAGACCGGAGAAGAACGGCGCGACGGCCATAACGACCACGCCCTGCAGAACGGCAAGTACGATGTTGTTCATGCTCTCCCCTCCTTAACCCATTTGCACGGCGAGCACGAGGAACACCACGAGTGCCGCGACGATGTAGCAGATATAGATGCTGTAGTTGCCGCCCTCGAGCTTAGTCGCGAGGTCGGCGAGCTTCTCGACACCCTTATGCGGGGCATCGACGAGAACCTTGTCGGGTACGGGCTCCACAGCCTCGGCCACACCGGTGAGCTTCTGGAAGAAGTGCGCGATGGACCAGCAGACGGCCGTGCAGCGGTCACGCAGCGTGTAGAGCGGCTGCATAAACCAGGACACCTCGGAGGCAAAGGTCGTGGCCACGACGGGCATATGCTCGTTGGGAGCATAGCCACATGCCCACGGCTGGGATTTCTGCACCTTGCCGACGGTCTTGAGCTTGCGATAACCGCAGGCAAGGCCGACGAGCACCACAAGCGCAATAGCGATCGCGGGCGTGGAGGTGGCGGCGCCGGAGTACTGGTTCATGAGCTCCATGCCCTCGGCGGCAAACACGCCACCGTACGGATGCAGCACGGACGCGGCGACATCGACCAGCACGGGCGCGATCACGGGAGCGCCAATGCCCAGCACGACGCAGATGGCCGCGAGCAGGCCCTGCGCAAACACCATGGGGGCGGGAACCTCCTTGGCATTGGCCGCGGACTCGGAGCGGGGCGCGGAGGCAAAGGAGACGCCATAGGCCTTGACGAAGCACGTGACAGCCAGCGCGCCGGTAATGGCAAGCGCGACGGCAGCGAACACGGCCACGATCATGACAGCCTTGTCGCCCTGCATGGCGGCGTTAAAGAGCGACTGGTAGGTAAACCACTCGGACACAAAGCCGTTGAAGGGCGGGATGGCCGAAATGGCAAGCGCACCAACGAGGAAGCAGATGGCCGTTGCCGGCATACGACGGAACAGGCCGCCCATCTTCTCCATATTGCGCGTACCCGTGGAGTACAGCAGCGCACCGGCGCCCAAGAACAGCTCGCCCTTAAACATCGCGTGGTTAAACGTGTGGTAGAGGGCGGCCATCAAAGCCAGGACGGCAATGCCGACCGAGTTGAGCGCCATGGCGGCCATGGAGGCGCCGACGCCGAGCAGAATGATGCCGATGTTCTCGACGGAGTGATAGGCCAGCAGGCGCTTGATGTCATGCTCCTGCAGGGCGAAGGCCACGCCGAGGACCGACGAGATCGCACCGAAGACCATGACCATAAGGCCCCACCAGACCTGAACGCCCGAGGCGGAGAGCAGGTCGAGGCCCACCTTGAGGATGCCAAAGATACCGATCTTGATCATGCCGCCGGACATGAGGGCCGACACGTTGGACGGTGCCTCGGGATGTGCCTTGGGCAGCCAGCCGTGCAGCGGAATGATACCGGCCTTGGCGCCAAAGCCAAAGAAGGCGAGCACGAAGCACACGGATGCGACCGCGGGGCTAAACTGCGTGGCGCGGAAATCCGCAAAGGCAAATGAGCCGCCGGCGAAGTTGGTCATGGTGAGGAAGCTCGCCATGATGAGCACAAAGCCCACGTGCGCGATCACAAAGTAGAGCCAACCGCCATGGATGGAGTTCTCGTTCTCCTCGATCACGACCAGGAAGTACGAGGTCAGCGACATGAGCTCAAAGGCGACCAGGAACCAAAACACGTTGTCGGCGGTGATGACGAGCATCATGGACGCCACAAAGGTGTTAAAGAAGAAGCCGGCGCGGCCCTTTTTGCCCGGGTACTCATCAAAGTAGTTGAGACCGTAGATCGAACCGGCAAACGCGAGCACCGAGATGAGCGCCACGAACAGGCCGGACAGCTGATTGAGCAGCAGCTGGAAATGGGCAAACGGGAAAAACACGATGGTGTCGACCGACGTGACATCGCCCAGCACGGCCTGGATACCGGCCACAAACGAAAGCACCGCGGCGACGGCGCCGATAAGGCAGCCGGCGGTCTTGGCGGCGTTATCGGCCTTGATCAGCAGAACCGAGGCGAGCGCACCGATGCACGAGACGGCAAGCGATGCGATAAACAGCGTCATGCTATCCATTGTTTACGCTCCCTTCTGCTTTCTCGGAAAGGCCCTGGGCCACAGCGGTAACGTCGACGACCGGACCGTTTTCGATCGAGCGCAGGCGCTTGGCCTCGTCGAGCTCGCGATCGGCCGCGCCGCCCATGACGGTCAGTGCCTTGGTGGGGCACGCCGCCACACAATGCGGGCCGTCCGGATCGAAGGCGCACAGGTCGCACTTGACGGCGCAGGTGTACTGGCCGGGAGCCCACGTAAGCAGGCTGCTCAGGGACTTAGGATACGAAGGCGTCGGGTCGCACATGCCTGCGACGCCGGCGATAGACGTGCCATCGGGATGGATGGCTCCGAAGGGGCACGCGATGGCGCACAGTCTGCACCCGATGCACTCCTGCTCCTTGACGTGGATGCGGTCGCCATCGTGCTCGATGGCATTCACCGGGCAGACCTCGGCGCAGGGGGCACCCTCGCAATGGTGGCAGGCAAGGGCGGCCGAAATACCGCCGGTCTTCACGAGCGCCAGGCGCGGCGTATCCTGAAGACCCTGCATCCGGTGGGCGTCGGCACAGGCGGACTGGCATGTTCCGCAGCCGATGCACCTCTCCGGGTTGATGTCGATGAAGCGGTTCATCCCCACTTCCTTTCAAAATAACGGGCCGGGCTCCCGAACGTACGGGACGCCCGGCCCAAAAAGCCAACGAGAACGGGACTACACGATTTGATTCACGTGCGTCTCGTCGTCGAACTTGGCGGCGCCGGGCTCAATGTCCTGGGGAGCGGCGGCGTCCACCAGAGCCTGCTTGAGCTCGGTGTACTGACGCTCGACCTCGCCCTCGGCCCAGACCTGGTCGGCAATAGCGTCGACCTGGCAGGCGGAGAACTTGTCCTCGGGCGTATGCGAGACCGGGTCGACCTTGTGAATGGTCAGCTCGTTGCACTTGCCGATCCACCACTGGTAGGTCATATAGACCGTGCCCTTATTGATGCGATCGCTAATGTCGGCGCGGCTGTATACCTGGCCGCGGCGGCTGTGAATCGAGACGATGTCGCCGTTCTTGATGCCGCGCGCCTGGGCATCCGCGGGATTCATGCGGACAAAGCCGGGCTCGTCGGCGAGCAGCGCCAGCGTCTTGCAGTTGCCGGTCATCGAACGGCAGCTGTAGTGGCCGACCTCGCGGACGGTGCACAGGATGAGCGGGTACTCATCGTCGGGAAGCTCGGAGGGCGCCTCCCAGTCGTGCGCCATCAGGTTGGCGCGGCCGTCCTTGGTGGTGAACTTGCCACCAGCGAACATGTCGGCCGTGCCGTGGTCGTTCACATCGGTGCTCTTGACCGGCCACTGGGCGTAACCGCCCTCGGGAGCCATCTTCTCGTAGGTTGCGCCCACAAAGTTGGGGCACAGGCTAATGCACTCGTTCCAGATCTGCTCGGTGTTGTCGTAGTGCATGGGGTAACCCATGCGCGTGGACAGGTCCGCGAAGATCTCCCAGTCGTGACGGCACTCGCCCTTGGGCGGAACAGCCGCGTCAAAGTGCTGGAAGCTACGGTCGGATGCGGTAAAGACACCCTCGTGCTCGCCCCAAGAGGTGGCGGGCAGAATGACGTCGGCGAGCATGGTCGTCTGCGTCATAAAGATGTCCTGGCAAATGAACAGATCCAGCTCGGAGAGCGTCTTGCGCATACCGGCCGAATCGGGCTCGGTCTGCACCGGGTCCTCGCCGTAGTTGTAGAAGCAGTGCACCTTGCCCTCGTCGACCAGGTGGCCCAGGTCGGTGAGCTTGTAGCCCTCCTCGAGCGGGAGCTTTTCCTCGGGCACGCCCCAAGCCTTGGCAAACTTGGCACGCACTGCCGGGTCGGTGACCTTCTGGTAGCCAGGGTACAGGTTGGGCAGCATGCCCATATCGCAGGAGCCCTGGACGTTATTCTGGCCACGCACGGGCGCGAGGCCGGAATTGGGTTTGCCGATCTGGCCGGCAACGCAGGCGATGGAGGCGATGGTGTGCACCGTCTTCAGGTTCTGCTTCTGCTGGCATACGCCCATACCCCAGCCAATGATGGCAGAGGGCTTCGCCGTGGCGTACATCTCGGCAGCTTGGTGGATCAACGCGGGCTCGACACCCGTGATGTCCTGTACGGATTCGGGAGTGTAGTTCTTGATGGTCTCCCACCACTCGTCAAAGCCGTTCGTGTGCTCGGCGACGAATTCCTTGTCGTAGAGGCCATCGTTGACCAAGCAGTTGGCAAAGGCGTTGAGGAACGCAACATTGCAACCGTTCTTGATCGGAAGGTAGAGATCGGCGATACGCGCGGTTTCGATATGGCGCGGGTCGGCGACGATGATCTTGCAACCCTTTTCTTTGGCTCGCACGATACGCCTTGCGACGATGGGGTGCGAATCGGCAGGGTTATAGCCGAAGAGGAAAATGCAGCCCGCATCCTCCATACCGGGGATGGAGCATGACATGCAACCTGAACCAACCGTGTCCATCAGACCGAGGACAGTAGGGCCGTGTCAAGTACGGGCGCAGTTGTCCACGCTGTGGGTGCCGATGCACGCACGCGTAAACTTCTGCATGACGTAGTTCGCCTCATTGCCGCCGCCTCGCGAAGAGCCGGTGGTCATGACAGCGTTAGGACCATATTCGTCAATTATGGCCTGCATCTTAGATGCGGTGAAATCTAGTGCCTCGTCCCAGCTTACGCGCTCAAGATCCGCGCCCTTAGTGCGGCGGATCATCGGGTGCAGTACGCGAGGAGTCAAGATCTTGGTGTCGTTGATGAAGTCGTAGCCGCTCATGCCCTTAAGGCACAGCTCGCCCTGATTGGTGATGCCGTTGAGCGGTTCGGTACCCACGACCTGGCCGTTTTGGACCAAGAGGTTAAACTGGCAACCGGCGCCGCAATACGGGCAGATCACTTTATGCTTCTCCATGACACCCTCCTTCCTTTCTCTGCTACCGATTAATCGGTACGTATTTGACAATCGTTGGGCTTGTATGGCCGCCCGCCTACGCCTCGTTTTCGATGGTGGCGCGGGCACGCTCGGCAGTCAGCTCCGCCAGGCGCTCCTCGTCTACCAGGGTGAGGCCCTTGGTCGGACAAGCCTCGGCACACGCCGGACCGCCGGGACGGTCCACGCACAGGTCGCACTTGAGCACGAAGCTCTTGGTCTGCGAACCCACGCGCACGTCGCCCATCAAGACGGGGACCTGCGTGGTCGCCACGCTCACGGCGCCAAAGGGGCAGGCCATGACGCAGCTCTTGCAGCCGATGCAGTTGTCCTCGTTGACGCCGATGCGATGGTTCTTTGGATCAAAGAACAAGGCGCCCGTAGGACAGGCCTTGGCGCACGGAGCGTCCTCGCAGTGGTGACATGCCACCGGCGCGGAGATCTCGTAGGTGCGCGTTACGCGCAAGCGAGGTGCGGCGATGTTGCCGGGAATATCGTGTGCCTCGATGCACGCCGCCATACAGGTTTGGCACCCAATGCAGCGTGAAGAATCAGCCACGACTCGTTTATTGCCCATGTTGTTCACTCCCTCCTGAATCCCATGCCGGAGAGACCCTGCCGACGTTGCCCCGGACCGCCCGTGGTCCGGCATCGGCGTATCGAGTGCATGCGGCGAAACAGGCACTTCGATAGAATTCCTCCAACGATATACAGGTTAAATATACGCAGTTGCAGGGGGCAAACTTGAGCATAGACCCTGCAATACGGGTGTATTGCAGGGGTTTTGGCAGGTTGGAATTATTCTCTAGAGGCTATAAAGGTGAGTGTATTACATGCGTACGCCTCAGAGATTTTTACGCGCTCTCATTTTAGATGTACTACGCTTGTATTCAAGTTAATGGTTATTTACTTGAGCGAAATAAAGTAATCGTTATAAGATGCTCAAGTATCGGCACATGCCGCATTTGACCGACTATATTGCACGCTCATTAAGGGGGCCAGTGATGTCATCGACTCAAAAACGAGCCATCCTGCAGGTGCGCATTCGCGAGGAAGACAAGCAGCATGCCGAACGTCTCTACGACGCCATGGGCACATCGCTCGCCGAGGCTGTCCGTTTATTTGTCGCGCAAAGCATTTTGATGCGCAAGCTTCCCTTTCAGCCGGTCGCCGTGCGCTCAAAGGACGGCACCGCCGCCTATGGATCGCTCAAAGCATATGGTGACCCCAACCGCCGCGCCGAGGAGCGCAATGCCTGGATTGAATACCTTGCCACAGAAAGTGACGATTCGATTTTGGGCCCCGAGGAAGTAGATATCCATGAGTAGCACCATCATCGACGAGACCGTCATCCTGCGCTACCTGCTTGACGACGACGAAGTTCTTTCACCGCGCGCCGCCAAGGTCATCGCCACGCGCACCGCTCGCGTCTATCCCGAAATCATCACGCGCGTCGTGGTCACACTGCGAGACGTCTATAAGGTTCCCCGCGTTGAGATTGCTGCGGCCATGAAAAGGCTGCTCGATGACGTCATGGTCGACGAGCCCACCGTTGTCGCCCTTGCCATCAAACTGTTCGGCAAAACGCATATGGACTTTACCGACTGCCTCCTCGCAGCCCGAACCGCCATCTACAACGATGATGTCGTGAGCTTTGGCAAGCCCATCATCCAAGGCATGATCGATTACCGCCGCAAGCGCCAAACCGCTGCCGAAGCCCACAGCCGCAGCACCGACGCCCGCGGCCACGGCACCGACTCCACCATCGACAAGCTCCGCCACCAACCCCGCAGCTAACCCCATCCCCTCCTAAGTTGCGGTGAAATACGGACTGTTTTATGCCTTTAAAGGCCTCAACAGTCCGTATTTCACCGCAACATATTGAAGGTTGGCTGCGAACGATTTCGCTATCGGGAGTCGGCGTAGGGTTTTGTTGTCGGAATGCCGTAACCGCGCATCATGGCACCGAACGATTCTACGTCGTAGGCGTCCGATAGCTTGAAATGAATGACGTTATGACCCATGGCACGCAAGTTCGCATCGCGCAATAAGGCGGCTCGATAGGTTTTTGCCGCAGCATGTTCCGAATCTTTTTGAGTTTCATCCTCAAACTTACCCAAACCATGAAGCTCTGCCAACATCCATGACCCATCTGGCATCTGCCAACCATAATCTGCCAGATAATAGCAGGCGTTTCCTGGCCGATCAATCTCAACCTGAAGCTCGGGCGCAACGACGCCTGCAAGGATCATTGCCGCTCGCGCCTCGGACTCTCCCCCGTTATCCGACCTTCCGTCCATATATTCGAACACGCCAAACGCACGGGAGATGCCATGCAAACCGCGACAATTGGCCTGTGCATACGCACGCAGCTCCTCGCGGTCAACATCGTACTCACGAGCCAATCCATCGACGTAGCCAAGCGCATACCGAAATGCACTCGTGCGGGCAATATCGACCACCGTCCGATAGGGGTCTGTAAGCGTAAACGGGCCGAGACGCCATACCTCGCCCGGGCGCCATCGACGATACTCAACGAACTCATATGTATCGCGCCTGGTAGATCTCGGCAACAACATCTGAACGGCATTAAGCAGCGAGTAAGCAGAGCCGATACCGTACAGCAATGCCGCCGTTGAACCGCAGAAAATGGCATCCGGTTCGACGGCCGCAATAGCAGATGCAAGCTGGAAAATGCGGGCTTCCACGTCAAGGTGGCTCCAATAAACAGGATCGGCGTACACATGGTTATAGAGTCGAATTAAAAGCTCTTCCTGCATAAGCTCACGCGCGCGCCGCTCATCCCAAGGATCAGTCGTTATCAATAGCTGCTCGTCATGATGAATCCCGAGAGCGGAAAACAGCATCTTGGCATATGACTTCGGAAAATGTTTAGCTTTATTGGACATGACCCGCACCATAACAATCAAGAACGAGTGAACGCCTTTACGCTATCGCAGAACGGCATTTAAATACCTTGCCAAAAGCTGACCAAAAGCTTGACGTCGCAGGTCAGAGCATCAAAATATATTTCCACTCTCGGTAGACGGTCGCTACGACCCTCCCAACGGCATCAAAATCCACCCTTACAATTAGTTGCGGTGAAATACGGACTACATGGGCCATAAAAGCCGAAAAACAGTCCGTATTTCACCGCAACTTAGGAGGGGATGTGGGGTCCCGGCATGTATATGAAAATGGCTCTGGTCCTAAAAGGAATCAGAGCCGTTCATCTATCTTGTGGAGCGGGCGACGGGAATCGAACCCGCGTCATCAGCTTGGAAGGCTGGGGTTCTACCATTGAACTACGCCCGCAAGATATGGTCGGGACGACAGGATTTGAACCTGCGACATCCTGCTCCCAAAGCAGGCGCGCTACCAAACTGCGCCACGTCCCGAAGGTGTTGAGCAGCTAAGGTCTAAACCTTGCGTGTCCCAAAGCGAAGGAAATTATAGGGGAGACTCCCCGCCTGTGCAAGCATTGATGCCTTAGCTCCTCGAATGTGCAACAAAACGACTATGGAGCAGACCGATCACAAACGCCACCACGGCGACCGGCGCCCACGCGGCTCCAATGTCCGCCAACGGCAGCGCATCGAACGGCAGCCACACGCCCGCAAAGAACGCGTCGCGGACCGAGGTGATCACACTCTGCACCGCGACCACGCCGCCGACCCAAACCCACACCAGCGGATGGGCGTCGCAAAAACCGTGCACCAGGCCCATAAGCACCAGCACAATGGCGACGGGGTACAAGGCGTTGAGCATGGGCACCGAGAACATGAGGATCATGTCGAGGCCCACGTTGGAGAGCACGCACGAAAACGCCGCGAACACAAAGGCGAGAACCGCAAAGGGACGGCGCATGGCCTCCTCGGAGGCCTCCGCTCCCCCTTCGACCATATACGTCTCACAGAAGTAACGCGAGCAGCAGCTGATGAGACCGATGCACACGTTCATGCAGGCAAGGAAAAAGATCGCGAAGACCACGACCGTGCCGACAAGGCCAAAGTGCATGGAGGCAGAGCGGGCAAGGATGGCGGCGCCATTGGTGGCATCGGGCATCACGGTGCTGAGCTGCGCGCCGGCAAGCGCCAGGCCGCAGTAGATGATGGCCATGAGCACGCCGGCGATCACACCGGAGCGCGAAATCTCAAAGGCCACGCGCTTGTCATCGGTAACGCCCAGCTCGTGGATGGTCTCGGCGATGATGATGCCAAAGGCGAGCGACGCGAGCAGGTCCATGGTCTGGTAGCCGGTCAAAAAGCCCTGCACGGCGGCGCCGGCATTGTAGGGAGCCTGCGGCGCGGCAGCGGGACCCAGCGGCGAGATCACGGCGGCACCCACAACCAGCACGATGAGCGCAATGAGCGCGGGGCCCGTAATGCGACCGAGCACGCGCGTGATGACGCCCGGACGCAGTGTGAGCGCAAACGCGACGACAAAGAAGCCAACGGCAAACACCAAGCGAGCCGTGCCGAGCGAGACGCCCTCGGGCAGCAGCGGCACCAGCATCTCGAAGGCCGTGGAGCTCGTGCGCGGAATAGCCAGGCACGGGCCGATGGCCAGATACACTGCCGCGACAAAGAACTCACCAAACTTGGGGTGCACGCGGCCGGCAAGCTCGCGCGCCGTTCCGGCAAGCGCCACGGCGATAAAACCCATGACGGGCAGGCCAATGGCGGCAATCAGAAAGCCGAGCATGGCGACCGGCGTGGCAGAGCCTGCCTGCAGCGCCAGCAGCGGCGGAATGATGAGGTTGCCGGCGCCAAAGAGCATCGAGAACAGGGCGATGCCGACGGTGACAACATGGTCGGGGCGCAGGCCGCGCGGGGCGGATGAAGCCATGGGACCACCTTTCGGGTCGAAACAAAAACGGGACGGGCAAAATACCCGTCCCGCAAGTATAAACGTTCTAGCAGCTTTAACAGGCTAAATCGCACAGAGCATCGATAGCCGTGTCGGCTTCCTCGTCCGTGTTGAAATACCCAAACGAGAAGCGAACAACACCCTGGCGCTCGGTTCCGAGCGCGCGGTGCATGAGCGGAGCGCAATGGGCACCGGGGCGCGTCGCAATCCCCCACCCTTGCATGAGCGCGTCCGAGATCTCGGCAGAGTCGATATCGCCCACGTTGAGGGACACGATCGCCGAGCGCGTCGGCTGGTCAAAGGCACCGTAGAGCTTAATCCCCGGAATCTCGCGCACACCGGCAAGGAAGCGATCAGCGAGCGCGCGTTCGTGAGCTGCAATCGTCTCCACCCCACCCTGGGCCTCGATAAAGTCGAGACCGGCAGAAAGTCCAGCGATGCCATGACCGTTGAGCGTGCCCGCCTCAAGGCGCGTGGGCCACTCAAGCGGCTGCAGCGCATCGAAGCTGTGCACGCCCGTGCCGCCCATGGCCCACGGGGCCACGTCAATGCCCTCTGCCACGGCCAGGCCGCCGGTCCCCTGCGGGCCCATCAATCCCTTGTGGCCGGTAAAGCACACAATGTCGAGCCCCATGGCCTGCATATCGATATGCGCCGTGCCGGCAGACTGCGAGGCATCGACGATCACAAGCGCGCCGGCCGCATGGGCTATGGCCGCCACGCGCGCAATGTCGACCGCGTTGCCGGTCACATTAGAGGCATGCGTCACCACCACGGCACGTGTACCGGGCGTGACCAACCGATCGAGCTCATCGTAGTCGAGCACGCCATTCGCGTCGCAACCCGCATGCTCAACGGTCACACCCTGCTCTGCCGCAAGGCGGTTAAGCGGACGCAGCACGGAGTTGTGCTCGAGCACCGTTGTGACCACACGGTCGCCGGGGCGCACCACGCCATTGATGGCGGTGTTGAGCGCCGCGGTGGAATTGGGCGTAAAGCACACATGGTCCGCCCTCGGGCAACCCAAAAGGCGCGCGAGCTTGGCACGGCAAGCGTGAATCGTACGAGCGGCATCGAGGGCACCCGACGTGGCACCGCGCCCGGCATTGCCGAGCGAGCACATCGCCTGCGTCACGGCATCGATGACCGTCTGCGGCTTGTGCATGGTCGTCGCCGCGTTATCCAGGTAGATCATCGCACGACCTCCCACATATCGATCACGGTAAAGCCCTCGGTGGGAACGCCCGCCGCGGCAAGCTCGCCGCGCAGCAGTTCCTCATCCGCAGGCAACGCCTTCCATGCCAAACCGCAGCCGGCAGCGACCTCCCCGGGCACGGGAATCGTGCGCCCGGGAAGGCCGCGCTCGATGCATAGGGTCTCGCACCCCATGGCGGCCGCCGTGGTAGGAAACGTGATGACAAGCGCAGGGCGCTTCTCCCTCATGGCAACTCCAACCAATACGCTACGGGCGCACGACGCGCACGGCCTGCTCCATCTTCTCCACGATCACGTACATGTTGGTGACCTCGCCCACGGCAAGCTGGTCCTTAATGCCATAGTGGTCGAGGCAGGTGCCGCAGGTAAGGATCTCGACGCCCTGCTCGGCCAGCCCCTTCAGGTCGTCGAGCACCGGAGAGCCCTCGACGGTGAGCTTGGCACCGCCGTTGTAGAACAGCATGGTCGCGGGCAGCTCCTCCTGCTGCGTCACGGCAAAGATGAAGGCCTTCATGAGCTTGTGGCCCAGCTCGTCGTCGCCGCGGCCCATGCAATCGGTGTAGACGGAAATGACGAGCTTGCCCTTGCCGGCGCTGGCATCACAGAAGGCAGCGCCATCCTGCTCGGGATCAGCCACGGCAACGGCGCCAGAGGTCGCCACGGTCACGTGCCACTCGGCATCAGAAACCTTCTCGACCGAGGCCGTGCAGCCCTTCTCCTGCGCCATCTTGGAGATGTTCTTGACGGCGGTCTCGTTGTCGACCGAGGTCACCACGGCGCCCTCGCCATCGAGCTGCTTGAGTGCCTTAAGCGTCTTGACGACGGGCAGCGGGCAGGCATCGCCCATGGCATTGACTTCAATCTTGGTAGACATAGTTACATCCTTTCAAAAGAGACCGCCCAGAACAGTAGGCAGTCGCATAAACGGTTTTCCTTAATGCACAACGCGAACGGCAGGACCGCCCGGCACCGGCTCGCACACGCGGCCGATTGTGGCGGCAACGCGCCCTTCGGCATGTAAACGACGCGCAAGCTCATCCACATCGGCAGCAGGTGCCGCGATAAGCAGGCCACCAGACGTCTGCGGATCGTACAGCGCATCCAGCATGCCCGGCTCCAGATCTTCGTCGGCAGCCACGCGCGGGCCAAAGAAGTCCTGGTTGCGGTAGGAGCCCGCGGGGATAATGCCCAGACGCGCCATGTCGAGCACCTGGTCAAAGAGCGGCACCGCCCCCGACGCGAGCTCGATTTGCACGCCCGAGCCCTCGGCCATCTCGCACGCATGCCCGATCAGACCAAAGCCCGTAATGTCGGTGCAGCCGTGAAGCTCAAGTCCCTCGGCCAGACGAATCGGAGCCTCGTTGAGGGTGCGCATCGAGTCAAACATGGCTGCGGCCTCGTCCTGCTCGATGAGCTCGCCCTTAATGGCCGTGGTGATAATGCCCGAGCCGATCGCCTTGGTCAGCAGCAGAACATCGCCCACGCGTGCGCCGCTGTTGGCGAGCATGCGGTCGAGCGCGACAAAACCACTCACGGACAGGCCGTACTTGGGCTCGTCGTCGTTGATGGTATGGCCGCCCGCGATGGAGCAACCCGCCTCGACGCACTTGTCGGCGCCGCCCGCCAGAATCTGGCCGGCGACCTCGATGCCCAGGCAGCTCGGGATGCACAGCAAGTTCATGGCATGGCTCGGCCGCCCGCCCATGGCGTAGATATCCGACAGCGAGTTGGCCGCGGCGATCTGGCCAAAGAGGAACGGGTCGTCGACCATCGGTGGGAAGAAGTCGATGGACTGCACGAGCCCCAGGTTCTCCCCTACGCGGAAGACGCTCGCATCGTCGGAGGTATCGAACCCTACGAGCAGGTTGTCGTTATGCACATTGGGTAAATCGCCCAGGACCTGGGCGAGGGCTCCGGGAGCCAACTTAGCGGCTCAACCGCTCGCGGCCGTCATGGACGTGAGCCTAATCTGATCGTCAGCCATCGATACCTCCTCTCATCGGTCAATCATTTTCTCCCAGTATACGCATGAATGCGAGCCTACGGCGGATGCATTAATTGAGCGCCTGTGCGAGAATCGCCGCGCCGATCGCTCCGGCAAAGCGAGCCTGGGGCGAGGTGGTCACCGGCGACCCCAGTAGCTCGCCCAACCGCTCCACCACGAAGGCGTTCTCGCACAGGCCACCGGTCAGGTAGTACGGGGCGCCCGCGGCCTGCCCGGCCATGGTCGCAACGCGCGAGACCACGCTGTCGATCACGCCACGGGCGATGTTCTCGCGCGGCTCACCGCGACCGATCAGGCTGATGACCTCGCTTTCGGCAAACACCGTGCACATGCTGCTGATCTTGGTAGGCTCGCCGGAACGCGCCAGGTCGGCCATCTGCTGCTGGGAAATGCCCAGGCGGTCGGCCATGATCTCCAGAAAGCGCCCCGTGCCGGCGGCGCACTTGTCGTTCATGGCAAACTTGGCCACGCGGCCACTTTTAAGCTGAATGACCTTGGTGTCCTGGCCGCCCACGTCAATCACCGTGCCGTGATCGCCAAACAGGCGCACGGCACCGGTGCCGTGGCAGGTAATCTCGGTCACGACCTTGTGCGCATAGGGCACGGCAACACGGCCGTAGCCAGTCGCGATCACGCGCACGTCGTCGGCAGCCACGTCATAACCCGCCGCTGCCAGTGCCTCGCGCAGCCGCTCGGAAGCATCGACCGAGGAGAACCCGGTTGGCTGCACGCACGTCCACGCCACCGAACCCTCCCCGTCGACCACAGCAGCCTTAGCCGCCGTAGACCCGATATCGATCCCGATCCCTATCATGGCTCTCTCCCAATCTAAACATCAAAGACAGCGGCGCGTTCAGGCGCCTTAGCTCTAGGTTTCTCAGGTGCCGGAGATTGCCCCGAAAGAGGAGCGCAGCGTACTTTGGGTACGCAAGCGACGGTTTGAGGGGCAAGATCCGGTGCCTGAGGAAGCTAGAGGGTTTCGATGAAGGCGGCGATGCGCGTCTCAATCTGGCCCATGTCGCCGTTGCTGTAGTCGGTCTCGATCTTCATGTACGGAATGCCCGCACCCTCGACAGCTTCCTGCATGCGTGCGCTCTCCACGTTAAAGGTATGGCACGCCTGGAGTACGCTCTCCACCACGCCATCGACGTGGTACTTCTTGCACATGGCCAGTGTGTTCTCCATGCGGCCTTCGTTAGGCGTCATGACCGAGCAGTTGATGTCCAGGTAGCGGTCGGCGATGGCGCGCAGAATGTCGGGAGCCTCCGGGTCGATCATCATGGCCGCCGTGCGCTCGCCCGAGCAGTCGTCCATACACACGACCACACCGCCGTTGGACTCGATGGTGCGGCCGATCTTGTTGATCACGCCGCCCACCGGGCAGCCAGTGATCAGAATGCGCTTGGCATCCGCCGCAATCGGGCGCTCGCCAGCCTCGTAGGACTCACGAAGCTTGGCGACCTTTTGCTCCAGCTGCTGCGTATAGGCCTCGATATCAAAGCTGAACGTACCGGCGAACATGGTGCTCATCAGGTCGACGCCGCTCATAGCCGCCGGCTGGTTGGCCTGCAGCGCGAACATCTCGAGCTGGGCCGCACGCAAGCGATTGCGACGACGGACGGCGGCGCGCAGGTCGTCATCAGTAATCGTAATACCGTAGAAGTTCTCGAGCTCCTCCTTGAGCAGGCGGCACTCCTCGTACCAGCCTTCACGCTCGTAGGCGCGATCGCGACCCTGCGGCAGGTGCAGAATGTGCGTGCGCTTGAGCTCGTTGAGTAGCTCGTACATCTTCTTCTTGCCGTCGCAGGTGGTCTCGCCGATGATCATGTCGCTAAAGTACGTAAACGGGCACTTTTGCGAATAGGCAAAACCGTACGTCGACTTGATGAGCGGGCAGAGGTTTGCCGGCAGCACCTTCTCGGCCTCGGGAATCACCTCATCGGACGTACCGCACAGAGCGACACTTGCGGCCCCCGCGGCATCGATAATCTCGAGTGGCGTATAGCTGCACAAAAAGCCGACCAGGCGATTACCCGCCTGCTTATATTCCTTAACGCGAATAAACGCCGCCTTGCGCTGCTCGTTGAACTCCTCAAACGTGCGCGGCAACGGCTGCTCAATATTTTCCGACATATAACTCCTAAACCTTTTAACCAACCAAGGAAACAGCTTTCCCGGGTGCCCGAGGTTGCCGTAAATGAGGAGCACCGCGTACTTTGGTACGCAAGCGACGGTTTGAACGGCAAGATCGGGTGCCTGGGGAAGTCACCGAGACGGATAGCCCTAAATGGTTTCCAAGAAAGCTTCAATGCGCGTCTGCAATTGCCCCGCGTCCTCGCCGGCGTAGTCGGTGGTGATATGCATAAACGGAATGCCCGCCTCCTCGGCAGCTTTCTCCACGGCGAAGGACTCCATTTCGTAGAGTGTGCAGAACTGCAAGGCCACGTCGACGATGCCGTCGGCATGCAGGTCGTGCGCCATCTGGACGATGTCCTTCATACGCTGGTCGTTGGGCGTAAAGACGGCGCAGTTAATCTTAAAGTAGCGCTCGGCGATGGCGTCGAGCATCTCGTCGACCGTCTCACCGGACTCGTCGACCAGGTCCTTGTAGTAGCGCGAGCCCGTGCAGGACTCCTCGCCCACCACAACGCCGCCGGCTTTCTCGATGAGGTTGAACAGCTTCCAGTTAGGCACGGCCATGGGCGTACCGGTGTACAGGATGCGCTTGGTCCCCTTGGGCGCCACGCCCTCGCCGGCCTCGACACGCTGCTCGCACTCAGCCGCCATATCGTTAATGGCTCCGGTCAGACGCGGCGTGTCGTCCATAAAGGCGGCCTGAACGGTCAGCAGGCTATCGAGACCGCTGATGGTCGCCGGATCGGCAGCGCGCGTGGCAGCCAGACGCTGCAGGGCGCGACGCTTCTCGTTGACGGCGTGGATGGCAGCCTTCAGGCGCTCGGGCGTAATCTTGACGCCGCACTCTTCCTCGATCTTGGCGGCAAGCTTTTTAACCTCGGCCTTCCAGGTCACGAGCGTCGACTCGTCGTGTACGTTGGGAATATCCATGACGTACATGTTCTTTTGCGTGGCAAAGAACTCATAAGCCTTCTTCTTGCCATCGCAGGTGTTCTCGCCCACCACCAGGTCACTCGACTCAATGTAGGGGCAGACCTC
Organism: uncultured Collinsella sp.; assembly: GCA_900549085.1. Lineage (GTDB taxonomy): Bacteria > Actinomycetota > Coriobacteriia > Coriobacteriales > Coriobacteriaceae > Collinsella. Next base: position 36,376 of record URMO01000016.1, read on the forward strand.
GCCCAGCTTAAAGCCGGCAAAGCTCTTGATGAGCGGACAGGTGTTGCGCGGCAGGTGCTCCTCGACCTTATCGGTTGCCCAATCGGCACCCGAGCACAGGCCCACGGGGATGCCGTCACAGGCAAGTACGATCTCCTCGGGCACGTACACGCAGAACGAACCGACGATCTTGGTGGCCTCGCCGGCCTCCTTCTTGTCGAGCATCTCCTTAATGCGGCCGCTGTGGATGTTGGTGGCCACAAAGTCCAGGTAGGACGTGGACTTGGGGCGATTGTTCTGCGTCAGGAACATATCACCGTACATCTGGCCCACGGCGCCCAGCAGCATGTCGTGGTCGGCAAGATTCATGCCGAGGCTCTCCCACATCGGATGGAAATCAAATTCTTCAGCCATGACGGTTCCCCTCTCGAACCAAAAATGAACAGCTACGGTATTACTGCACGGTGGGTGGCGAAAACCCGGCCGTGCTTAAACCCGGAATTTTAGGGAACCTGCTTTGCGGTCGATTATTTAGTTGTGCGTCGTCTCTCCCGGAGCCGTGAACATACTTGCTCATATGCGGCTCCGAGCCATGTATAGGGCACGCGCGGCAACGCGGCGAATGTATGTCGTCTGCGGCATGTGCGCACCCTCCTTTACAAGTTGAGGTCAACTATATCAACGGTCATCGTCCAGACGAACACCGTAGACATTCGTACGACAGCGTCGTGTGCCAGCGTTTAATAAATAATTATCTTGATTGATAAGAGTTTGTCATCCCTCATTCGGCGAGCGACAAGATAAAGCCGCCGAGGCTTATATCCCCGAAGGCATTACCCGGCGCTACCGACAAACCAAATGGATCTTACTCGCATCGAAGTGCATGCGCAGCATCTCGCCTGCTTGCGGCAGCTCGTCGACAGGCACGCCCACCTTGTTGACCTTCCACTGCAGACGCGCAGGCGCATCAACACGCGGCACGTCCAGCAGCACCAGCCGCTCAAAGCGCGAATCGCTCACACGGACCACGTGCAAATCATAGCTATTACGGCCCCGCTCCGCGCGATTGTCAACATGGAAGTAGCTTGCGCGAATGCCCAGGTACGCCACATTATCGGGAACCTCGCGACCCACGTTAAAGGTCATGCCCCAGTCGAGGGCCTCAACTTCTTCGT
>URMO01000017.1 GCA_900549085.1 uncultured Collinsella sp.
CTGCCCGTTAGCCCCACAATCGTCCTCGGACATGTCGGAAGCCCCCGCTGCGCACTTCGTGCGGCGGGGGCGTCCTCCGTCCTGCGGAAAGATTGTGGGGCTAACGGGCAGGGGGGACCGCCGGCTCGTTATCGTGGCGGGCGCAGTTCTGGGGAGCTCGATGGGTCATCTCTCTAGGTAAATAGATGGTTCGCGGTGGTATTGTTGCTGTGGGTTTAATTCGATATGAAAGGGTGACTTTGGTGTCCAAGATGGATTCTACGCTCTCCTATATTACTGACCAGTTGAAGGCGCTTACCTCGATTGCTTCGCCTACCGGCTATACCCGTGCGGCGACTGATTATCTAATGGAAACGTTGCGCGATATGGGCTTTGGCCCTGAGCGTTCCAATAAGGGCAACGTGCTGGTTGAGCTTGGCGGCGAGGGCGAGCCGCTTGTGTTGGCCAGCCATGTCGACACCCTGGGCGCCATGGTGCGCTCCATTAAGGACAATGGCCGCCTGCGTCCCACGACGCTCGGCGGGCACCAGTGGTCTACGGCCGATGGCGAGAATTGCACCGTCTACACGCGGACGGCAAAGTCTTTACGGGTGTGGTCCTCAACACCGAGCCTTCGGCGCATGTGGCCGATGAGCCGGTCAAGGCCATTGAGAAGAACATGGAAATCCTGCTCGACGAGAACGTTGACAGCAAGGACGATGTACTTGAGCTGGGTATTCAGACCGGCGACATCATCGCTATGGATCCGCGTACCACGGTGACGGAAAGCGGCTACATTAAGAGTCGCTTCCTGGATGACAAACTGTCGGCGTCGATTCTGCTGGGTCTGGCCCGCGCCGTTGCTGACGGCGAGGTGACCCTTTCGCGCAAGGTTTCGCTGCTCTTTACGGTGTACGAGGAGGTCGGCCACGGCGGTGCCTTTGTGCCGGCTGACACGCGCGAGATGATCAGCGTGGACATGGGCTGCGTGGGTGACGACCTGGGCTGCACCGAGCGCATGGTTTCGATTTGCGCCAAGGATTCGGGCGGTCCGTACAACTACGACCTGGTGACCACGCTGTCCAATATCGCGCGCGAGCTTGAGCTCGACTACGCCATCGACGTGTACCCGCATTACGGCTCGGACGTCGAGGCCACGCTCTCTGCCGGCTACGATATTCGTCACGGCCTGATCGGCCCCGGCGTGTACGCGAGCCACAACTACGAGCGCAGCCACATGGACGGCGTGCGCAACACCTTTGAACTGGTTCGCGCCTACGTTCAGCGCTAACGATGCAGCGGCCTCGGCTGACACAGCAGTACCGACCGAGGCCGCCCTCTGTAAGTTGCGGTGAAATAGGGACTGTTTAAGCGTTTAAAACCGCCAAACAGTCCCTATTTCACCGCAACTTAGGGGGCAGTGCTGTTATCTCTGCACGTGCCGTAGCACCTCAACGGCGGCGCTTACCTCTATCGTGCGGCGCTCGAGACCGCGGCGGATGGCCTTGAGGCGATTGCCTGCTGTTGCCCATGCGCTTTGTGAGAGGATTTCGACTGCCTCGTCGACGAACCCATCGAGATGCGACGCATCGAACCAATCGAGCGAGTCAGCAAATGCTAGCTGAGCGGAAGGATCTGGACCAAACGGTTTGGCGGCAAATCCAAACTCCCCGGCAACGAGCACGGCGGTTGGCACGTTGTACCACAGGCAATTGCCACTATCGAACAGCGGTGCAGGCCGCATTTCCAGCGTGTCGACATTGCGGATGATGCCGAAGTTTCGCCAGTGGCGGTCGCTGTTGGCCAGGAGGGCATCGCAGACAATCATCTGCGACATGGATTTTCTTACCGCGGCTTCGTCAGCCCCGTGTCTGCCAAGATAGCGACAGTATCGATCGTATGTTGAGTTTCCTCGCTGGCCACCGAGTGCGTCCCTGATATAAGCGGCCGGCACGTATTCCTCACGGCCATTAAGAAAGTCATCGCATAGGCATACGGGCCCGTCGAACATGCGCTCGACCGTATAGGGAACAAACTCACCTTTGGATAGCAGACGCCGATGTAGAGCTGTTGCAACCGCCTCGTTAAACGGTCGCTGATCGTCCATTCCGCATCCTTTGACCAGGATGCGAACACCATTGCGGATCATCCAAGATTTGGGGAGCTCACCCTCGGACGTATTGTCAGGATTTTTGAGTCCGATGCCCTCAAGCCAGCCTGAACGATGCTCGGGTGCCGACCGTTCAAAATCGTTTTCGAAGTAATTGAGGTGCTGCCAATCGAGTCCATCGCAGTCGACCGGTCTTAGCCAATAGCAATCCGAAAGCGAAAAACCCAGGCAACGAACGGGCACTTCAATTCCGCTGTCAATTCCCAGCTCGCGATAGCGCGAGATGAGTCCGGGGCGGACGTCGGGCACCGACCGGTGGCTCCACCACGTGTTGAGCGCTCGTTTATTCACCGTTGGAGAAGAACTCGAGCACGTGCCAAACGGCATCCTTCGTGCATCGAGTATTTCGGCAATTTCAAAGGAAAACTCGCGCGTTGGATCAAACGAGACATGCGCGACCTCGTGGTCGGCTGACATCAACGTGAACTTGCGCCCTACGTCAGCTGCGGGACGGCGCCCACGCTTACGGACCTTTTGATAACCAATCGCGGAATCGTACTGAACCATTTTCCGCCCACCGACGATATCGAACGCGAGCGTTCCCGATGCAGCCAGTTGCGATATACGGGCCTTCGTAACGCCCAGCAGGCGCGCGGCGTCACCCATGGTTATATAGTTGGAAGTACTCATCTGCTGCATCACCTCGTTAAGTATTCTAATCGTTAAATATAGCAAGCACAAACATCATAATACTTAACAAAGTTGCGGTGAAATAGGGACTGTTTAGCGGCTTGAAACGCTTAAACGGGGGTGCGGACGATTTCTTGGACCGCGCCTAGGCGTATCCAAGCTTCCTGCGGTACTCCATCGGGCTCAGCCACCCGAGGGACTTCTTGATGCGCCCGTCCCGATAGTACACGAGGTAGGCCTCGAGCCTCACCATGAACTCCTCGGCCGTCACGCCCTCCCAGTCCCTGTAGCGGAAGAACTCGTTCTTGAGGCGCCCGAAGAAGCCCTCGCAGGCCGAGTTGTCCGGGCTGCAGCCCTTCGCTGACATGCTCCTGACCAGGCCGTTCTCCTCGCAGATCCCGATCCACTCCGGCCAGCGGTAGTGGCCGCCCCGGTCCGAGTGGATCGTCGTGCGCGCGCCCGCCGGCCTCGCCGCGCAGGCCTTGAGCAGGCTCGAGTTCGCGAGGCGCTTGTCGGGGTGCAGCCCGATCGACCAGGCGACGGGCATCCCGTCGAAGCAGTCGATGACCGGGCTCAGGTAGACCTTCTCGCCGCCCGGGAGCCTGAACTCGGTGATGTCGGTGAGCCACAGCCGGTTGGGCTCGTCGGCGTGGAAATTCCTGTTCACGAGGTTCTCCGGCGCCTTGGAGACCTCGCCGGCGTAGGAGCTGTAGCCCCGGGCGCGCCTCCTGTTGTAGACGACCTCGAGGCCCTCCTCGCGCATCACGCGGGCCACGCGCTTCTCGCTGGCGCGGACGCCCTCGCGGCGCAGGCGCGCCCAGACGGTGCGGTACCCCCAGCACCCCGAGCCCTCGCGGAAGATGCGCACCACGCGGCCGCGTATGTCGGCGTCGCGGTCGCGCGGCGCGGCGACGCGGGGCCTCCAGTACTCATAGGAGCTCTTCGATATCCTCAAGAAACCTGTGATCGAGCGGAGGGGCAGGGCGGTCGCCAGCCTCAATCTCTCGCCGAGCTCGCACTTGCTCCTGTTCGAGATCGAAGCCGGGTCCCACCCTTCCGCTTTTAGGTCGGCCAACACCGCCCTGAGCAGCAGGTTCTCTATCTGATCCTCGTTGAGCCCGGCGAGCGGGCCGGTCGCGGGCGGGGCGTAGATCGACTTGTCGGGGCCCAAGCTGGCCTCCTTCCGTGGCGGTTTCCTCGCCACGATTCTACAGCCCCCGCCGGTGTAGCTGCGCGGGAGGTGCCCCGTCGCCCACTTCTTGGCCGCGCCCACCGTGACCCCCGCGAACTCCGCGGCGGCGGTGGGCCCCATGCCGTCCTCCGTCGCCAGGAGGAAGAGCTCGACCTTCTCCCTGCTGTACATGCGAACCTCCAGTCCGGACCGCTTCACGGTCCAACTTTCTGTCCGCACCCCCTTTTTGGGCTTGAAGGCCGATTTTAGGGACTATTTCACCGCAACTGAGGGGTGGGATGTGGGGTTAGCGCTCGTAAATCAAGTTGCCTGCCAGGTAGGTGGCTTGGACTTTGGTGGCTTGAAGTTCTTGGGGGTCGATGGTGAGCGGGTTTTGGTCCAGGACTACCAGGTCGGCATACTTGCCGGGCTCCAAGCTGCCGAGGTTTTGCTCGTCGCCCGCTGCATAGGCGCTGCCCAGGGTGTAGTTGCGCAAGGCTGTTGCCGCATCGATGCGCTCGCTCGGCAACCAGCCGCCCTCGGGCCAGTGGCTTTTGGGGTCTTGGCGCGTGATAGCCGTGTAGAGCACGTTCATGCTGGTAACGGCTGTGATGGGGCTATCGGTGCCGAAGGCTTGGCGGATGCCGCGCTGCTTACAGGTCGCAAACGGCCACATGATGCGGCTGCGCTCCAAGCCCAGATCGCGCTCCGGACCACCCGGGTCGAGCGTGATATGGCAGGGCTGGCTCGAAGCAACCACGTTGAGCTTGCGCAGGCGGTCGATGTCCTCGGGCAGAAGGTTCTCCAGGTGCTCGAGCGTGTTATGGCCGTGCTGGGGCAGGCCGTACAGATCGGCCGCCTCCTCGAAGATATCCAGCGCGGCATGAATCGCACCGTCACCAATGACGTGGATGCGCACGGTGTGACCGCGCTCCGCGGCCGCCAGAACCAGTTTGCGCATGCGCTCAGCCGGGACCGTCAGACGGCCCTGGTCGCCCGGGAAGCGCGGATTGGTATAGGGCTCAGTGAGATATGCCGTGTGTTCACTCGACACGCCGTCGAAGAACTGCTTAAAACCCGGCGCCGAAAGCAGCGCGTTGTTCGCGTAACGTACCTGCAGCTCTTCCAGACGCGACTGGTCATCCAGCAGCGTGGGAAACAGATGGGCACGAATGCCCAGCCTACCGGCCGTCTGCAATTTGTCGTAGACATCGTCGCGGATAAAATCGCAGCCCGGCATGGGCATGAGCGACATATCGCAGATCGAAGTAATACCCTGCTCGGCCATGCGCCTCATTTGATCGGCGTAAGCGCTTGCGATGCGACCTTCGCCCAGCCACTCAAGGCAGCGCGGCAGCAGCTGCATGGCAGCCGCTTCGTGCGCAATGCCCGTGAGCTCGCCGCTTGCGTCCTTGTCGTAACTGCCGCCCGCTGGCGGCTCGCTGTCGCGCGTGACGCCGAGCGCCTCGAGTGCGCGGCTGTTGAGCCAAAGCGTGTGCCCGTCGCCCGAATACATAACGCAGGGACGATCGGGGAATGCCGCATCGAGCGACGCCTTGGTAGGATGCTCGGGCGGGTCCCAACGGTAGTCGCGCCAGCCCTGCGTCACAACCCAGGCGTCGTCGGGCAGGTCCTGGGAAAACTCGAGCGCGTGCTGCACCAGTGCCGCCTCGGACGTGCCCATATCCATGAGCATGTACGGCGAGGAACCGACCGAGGTATGGAAGAAGTGCAGATGAGCGTCATGGAAACCGGGGCAGACAAACTGCTCGCCGTAGTCGAGAACCGGCGTGGCGGCAGGCGCGGCGGCGATCACGTCATCGGGCGCACCGACTGCGACGATACGGTCACCTGCGATGGCAATCGCCAGCTCGCGGGCGGTATCGATGCCGTCTTGCGCGGTAAAGACGTTCTTGGAGCGGATAATCCGATCGATATGTTGCATGGACATCCCCATCTCTGGCAGAAAATTCAACACCCCCGAGTGTACTCCCCCGCCTCGGTTACAAAATGCCAAGCGGCAAACGGCAGCTTTGCCAGGCCAAGTGGCAGGTGGCATACTGGAAAGAGCCTGTACGATTTTGCGATAAACCAGTAAGGAGCAAATCGACCATGACGAAGACCAAGGCACAGCAGATTATGGCGGCGACCGAGGCTCGCGCGGCTGACGACGTCACCGCAGCCATCCAAGATATCGCCGCCGAGTTTGAACCCTACATCATTAAGCAGCGTCGGCACTTCCATAAGCACCCGGAGCTGAGCCTCGCCGAAGAGCGCACGACTTCTGACATCGCCAACCAGCTCGACGCCATGAATATCCCCTACGAGCGTCCCCTTAAGACGGGCCTGGTGGCGACCCTTCGCGGCACCGCGCCCGACGCCTATCGCGAGGACGGCACGCCGCGCCGCCGCATCCTGCTGCGTGCGGATATCGACGCCCTGCCCGTCACCGAGCAGACCGGCGAGGATTTCTCCAGCGTCAACGAGGGCTGCATGCACGCCTGCGGCCACGACTGCCACATCGCCATGATGCTCGGCACGCTGCAGATTCTGCGCCATATGACAGACGACATCCACGGCGAGGTCCGCATCGTCTTCCAGCCCAGTGAGGAAAACGGCCAAGGCGCCAAACTCATGATCGGCACGGGCGTGCTCGACGGCGTCGATGGTGCCTACGCCGCGCACATCTGGAGCGAGGTCGACGCCGGCACCGTAAGCTGCGAGCCCGGCCCGCGCATGGCCAATACCGACTGGTTCCGCATCGATGTCCGCGGTACCTCGTGCCACGGCGCCATGCCCCAGCGCGGCCACGACGCCGTTATGGTTGCCGCCGAGATTGTCAACGCCCTGCAGACCATCGTCTCGCGCGAGATAAGCCCCTACGAGCCGGCCGTCATCACCGTCGGCGAGCTGCATGGCGGCACCGCGCGCAACGTTATCGCCGGCACGGCCTACCTCGCCGGCACGGTGCGCACCTACGGAGATTCAACCCACGAGGAAATGCCGGAACTTATGCGCCGCATCGTGGAGCATACCGCGGCCGCCTTGGGCGCCGAGGCAGAGCTCACCGACTACACCATCGCCAACTACAAGGTCGAAAACGACGCGGCCTCGAGCGAGCGCTGCCGTCAGGCCGTAATTAAGTGTCTGGGTCCCGCCGGCCAAGGCCATTATCGCGGCACACTTTCGGGCGAGGATTTTTCGGAGTACCTGCGCCGTGTGCCGGGCGTGCTCGCCTTTGTAGGTACGCGTAACCCCAAAATTGGCGCCACGTACGCCCAACATTCCTGCTTCTACAAGATCGACGAGACCGTGCTGGCAAAGGGCTCCATGGTGGCCGCCCAGTATGCTATCGACTTTTTGTCCGAGCCCACGCAAGAGGAGCTCGACGGCCCCGCGATCACCGCGGTCGCCGAAACCAACCCCGATCTGGCCGCCAAGTTGCGCTCTGCCAAGGCGACGACCGCCGAGGCTCGTGACGCCATCCACGACGCCCGCACGGCTCGCCATGCCGCAATCAAGGGCATCCACGAAGCCCGCGCCGCCGCTCGCCGCGAGGAGAAACACGACGAGTAGTCGTCACACCCATCCATAACAGCCTGGCTAAAGCAAAGCAGGGGCGGACGCGTCGAAACGTCCGCCCCCGCTCATCTGTCAAGCGTTATTTCTACCATTTCTACCCCGTCCCCAAATGGCAGGCGGCATGCTACTCGTCCTGAGGGTCCTCGTCGGAACTTGACTCGGGCGCCGGCTCGGGCGCGGGCGCCGGCTCAGGTGCAGGTGCCGACTCGGGCTCAGGCGCAGGCGCAGGCGCAGGCTCAGGCACGGGCGCCGGCTCGGGCGCGACATCCGGAGCACTGTAACCCGAGGGAGTGGACTTCTTCTCGAAGGGCAATACAAAGGTCAGGACGTCATCCTTGTCCTCGTCGGCCCACTCGCTTGCATAACGCGCGACCCAATAGCCAACGGCACGGTGCTTGAGCATCTTGCCAAAGACTGTAAGAAACACGGTGACAAAAGCGACCAGCACCAGGAACAGCACGAGTGTGATGCCACCGCCGGCAACAATCGCCTCAATACCCGTAGGACGATAGTAGTAGCTATACATACCGACAGAGGCAACGGCGCCAAAGACGACCGTCAAGATCCATGTGACAACGTTGGCGACCAGACCCGTCAAAAACTCGGGAAGGAACGAAGCGCAGAACAGCTTGGTCTTATTGTTCTTAAAGGCTGCCCAAACCTTATCGAGCGAAAACGCGCTCTCGACGCGACCGGTCACCGCAAAGTGCATCACGGCAATGTCGGCGAACATCTTAAAGAAGACCCCCAGGACCGCCGTGGCAATCATAGCCAGGACAAGCAGGCCAAGCGAGCCAAACAGCGCAGCCTCGAGCGCATAAGAGCCGTAATAAGAATACGAGCCCGCGGCGCCAATTACCACGCCCTCCACCAGCGAAAGCACTACACCGATAATGGGAATGGCAGCGATAACCTCGAGCACGACCGAAATAACGCTCGAAAAGATTCCGAGACCAAACGACGTGGAACGCATCAACGGACGACCCATGCCGTCATCGATCTTAAGCGACAGGTCGCGACCCCACTCGATGCCAAAGCCCGAACCGCACACGCTCGCCACGTAGGCAGCCAAAAAGCCGATGGCAGCCGCAATACCGCCGATAACGGGGATGAACAGCACGAGTACCGACACGACACAGATAAGCGCCGGCAAAAAGGCAATCTGGCACACGCGCTGCAGCACGCCCGGAGTCTTGGTCATATCCTCAAACGCCTGAGCCGTGCAGCCCTTGGACGCGTTCGCGACAGGTTGAGGAACAAACTGCTGAGGCTGAGGCTGACCCTGAGGGGCGGAAGCTGCAGCACCGGCATTGGGGGCACCACACACGCCGCAGAACTTGTCGTTATCGCCCATGGGGGCGCCACACTGCGAACAGAACATCGAAATCATCCCTTCGTATCTAGAGCGAATCACCTGGATCGCAAACGATGTCATTGGCATCATTATCGCCCAATGTGGGGACAAATACTCTTAGATGACGTATTTGCAACGCGCGAGGCGCTTTTCGATTGTTTGATGAGTGCGTCCGCGTTAGTTCGTTCCGCGGAAACCCTTGCCGACGATCTCGGAGCTGTCGACGATCGTGATAAAGGCACCCGGATCGACCTCGCGCGCATAACGGCGCAGCTGCACGGCCTCGCGACGGCTCAGCACGCTCATGATCACCGTCACGCACTTGCCCGAGAAGGCACCGTAGCCGCGACTGATGGTCGCCGTACGGTTGAGATGCTTGACGATAAACTCCTCGACCTTAAGGGGCTCGGAACAAATGATCGTGCAGACCTTACGAAGATGAATGCTCTCGATGGCCTTGTCGACCACAAGCGTCTTGGCAAACAGGCCGAGCACGCAATACAGACCGATACGCGGACCATACAAAAAGGCCGCGATGGTCACGATGCCGATATCGACCAGCAACAGCGCGCGACCAATCTCGAGTGTGGTACGGCGTTTGAGGATCATAGCGAGGATGTCCGTGCCGCCCGTCGAGGCGCCGATATCAAAGACGATGGCGCTGCCGAGCGCCGGCAGAATCACGGCAAAGCACAGGTCGAGCCACATATCGCCCGTCATCGAGACACTGGTCGGGATAAAGAGCTCGAAAAGCGAAACATAGGCGGACAGCGCAAACGAGGCGAAGACGCTCCACAGGATTGCCTTGCGTTCCAAAAAGATAAAGCCCAAGACGACGAGAACCGCGTTGATAATCCACATAAAGACACCGACGGGCAGGGTCGGGAACAGCGTGGACAGAATGACCGACACGCCCGAGGTGCCGCCAAAAGCAAAGTGATTAGGGGTTTTAAACGCAACGATGGCAAAGGCCGTAAGAATCAGACCCAGATTGAGCTCGGCGAAAAAGCGCGGGAAGCCTGGCTCCTGGCTGCGCTTTTGGCCGGCACGCTCGCCGCGCTCGATATCGGTGCGATCGACCACGCGCTCCATCGGCACCACGGGAGGACGATGTAGCTCCTCGGCAGCTCGCGATGCCGCCTCTGCCGCGGCGGCCTCAATCGCCCATGCCTTGCTTTCTGTTTCGCGCTCGTCAGCCATTACGGCAACCCCTCGTTAACAATTTGGAAACAATGCGCCCATTAGGGTAACGCGGAACGCGACGATTGCAACCCCTAGTTAGACGAGTGGTATGCCTACATCGGGGGCATACAAATAACGGCCGGCCGCACATACATCCGTGCGACCGGCCGTTTGACGTTTTCGCAGATAAAATCTGCCAAAATAAACATCCCTTTTTGGTAGGTTACTCGTGCTGGTTGGTGCGGTGCTCGTACTCCTCGGGGGTGATAACATCCTCGATGCGCAGGTTGACGCCTGCCACCTCAAGGCCGGTCATCGCAGCCAGACGCTCGGTCACGCGCGCCTTAACGTCGTCGAAAATCGCGGGCGCATAGGCGCCGTACTCGATAATGACGGAAATGTTAACGACCACGCGGTTGTCATCGGTGACCTCGACTGTCACGCCCTTGGTCAGATTCTCGGCACCAAACTGCTCCTGCACAAAGTGCATGAGGTTGCCCTTCATGCCCAGGACGTGCGGTACCTCGCGGGTGGCCATGGCGACGATCTTCTCGATCACACCGTTGGAATAGGTCAGCGAGTCCTCGGACTCGTCCGCTTCCCCATCATCCTCATCCGCATCGTCGGCGGGTTCGGCCTCGACGAGCGCCTCGTCCTCGAGCGTTACGTCCTCGGCCTCGGCGGTGACGGTCTCGTCTACCTCGAGCTCGGTATCGGCCACATCGACCTTCGTGTTAAAAGCCATGGTTCCTCCTTATGCCCACCGCACACGCGGCGGTCGAATACATGCTAGCGGCCGCTAAACAGACGGCCGAAGAAGTTGACGATCCCGTTCTCGCCGTCGCGGATCTGGCCAATCACGGCGCCGATCAGCACAAAGAAAGCGATGACGAGCGTATCCCACAGGCCGAGCGTGAGCACCAGCACGGCGAGCACAAAACCAGCGACGGCTCCAAGCGTGGTGTTGGGATGACGGACGGCATAGCTCCAGATGGCTGCCCCCGTACCCTTGATGAGACCCATGGCCTCATCAAAATCATCGGCGACCGCGTCATGTGACTCGGTACCCTCCACCTTAGGATCGACGACCTCGCCTGCCGGCGCGGCGCTCTGATCGATAGTCAAGCGCGGGGTGCGGACGGTCTTGTCTTGATTGGTATCACTCACCGGAAACCTCCACGGTCTGGACGGTAGTCTTGGACGGCAAAAAACGAACGCGCGCAGTCGTGCCCGGCGTGCCGAGCATAGTGTCGCAGGCCTCCTCGATACGTTGCTGCATCGCGGCTGCAAGGGAAGCCACGTCCCGGTCGTCGAGCGCGATGGCGTCGACCTTAAAACGGACGTGCGATTCGTCGGAGCCCTGCACGCGCGCCTCGACATGCTCGATCATCACTCGGTCGTCGCGCTCTGCCGCGGTGCGAGCACACGAGGAGAGGGCAGCGAGCGTGACCTCGATATTACGCTCCCCCGCCGGATGCACGCAGGACGGCTCGCGACGCGCGAACATCAGGCGGAAAAAACCGATGAGCACGCCAAGCGCCACGATAGCGGCACACACCGTAACGACGACGCGAGGCATGGCGTCACGCAGCAGCAGCATAAAGCGATACGTATACGGTCCCCAGAACTGGCAGATAAGCGTACCCAGCGCCACGATGGCGGCGGCAAGATACACGATCGCTAGGGCTCGTTTGAGTACGCGCACGCGCGCTCCCTTCAGGTTTCGGTCCACAGAATGCAAAACGATTCGCATCATTATAAAAGAGCCGGGTCCGGTGCCATACGCACGCGGATCCGGCTCATCTATTCCACGAGGCTTGCATGCTCGCTTCATTATGCCCAGATATGCACGGCTTAACCCGTGTGGGCGCTACTCCTCCTCGAGGGCAGCGATGACCTCGTCGGTCATGTCCATGGTGCTGTAAACATCCTGGACGTCGTCGAGCTCCTCAAGACGGTCGATGAGGCGCTGGACCTTCTTGGCGTCGGTACCGGAGACCTCGGTCGGGGTAGTCGGGACCATGGTGGTCTCGGAGCCCTTGACCTGGACGCCCTGCTCCTCGAGCGCCTTGGAGACAGCCATGACGTCGTTAGCAGCGGTCCAGACGATCCACTCCTCGCCGGCGTCCTCGTAGTCCTCGCCACCGGCCTCGGCGATCGCCATCATGAACTCATCCTCGTCACCGGCAGCACCGTTGGCGATCATGGTCTCCTTCTTGGCGTTCTCGTCCAGGATCTCCTTGGCGACGACGATCTGGCCCTTGCGCTCAAACTGGAAGGCGACGGAGCCGGAGGTGCCCAGGTTGCCACCAGCGTGGGAGAAGGCGGAACGGACATCGGCGGCAGTGCGGTTGCGGTTGTCGGTCAGGCAGTCAACGTAGACGGCGACACCGGCGGGACCGTAGCCCTCGTACACGATGTTCTCGTAGACGGCGGCGTCGGCACCCGAACCGAAGGCCTTGTCGATAGCGGACTTGATCTTGTCCTTGGGCATGGACTGAGCCTTGGCCTTAGCAACGGCAGCGGCGAGGCTGGCGTTGTTCTCGGGCAGCGGGTCGCCGCCGAGACGGGCAGCAACGGTGATGTTGCGGCTCAGCTTGGAGAAGAGGGCGGAACGCTTGGCGTCCTGCGCGCCCTTACGATGCTTGGTTGTGGCCCACTTAGAGTGTCCGGACATACGTGTCTCCTATCGGTTTCGACCTAAAGCCCAGCGCAGATGCTCGGGCAATATAAACAAACGTCGTTATGATATACCTACTGGCCTGCGAGATAAACCCCAAAATGAAGGCGTCGTGATGATACAGCCCCTTGGTGCAAAGCAACCTGCCCCCTTTGCACCAAATTAGGACCAGAGGAGATCGCTGCGGGTGATGGTGGCGCCGACGGCAAAGGGCATGCAGGCGATGACCGGATACAGATAGCGCATGTAGGTCGAGCCGTTGCAGGGACCGATCAGGCACACGGCGAGCACGCCCAGCAGCGGCACCCAAATGGCCAGCCCGCGCCACGAATGGCGGCGCAACAGGTAGACCACCACGGCGATCATGATCCACACATAGGTGGCCGAGCTCATGGTGAGCGAGATAAACGGGATGCGTTGTACTGCCACGCGATACAGGTTGATCAGGTGGTCGCACCAGCGCACAACCTTGCTATCGACCGGATGGAAGTCAAAGTACTTGAGGTTATCGGGCTTCGCCATGATCTCGGCACTGCGCGCCGTGCTGTAGACCCATGCGTCGCGAGCGCTCGGATAAAAATACCCATAGTAGTTATTGATGAGCGCCGAGATATAGCACCCGGGGTCCTTTTTGAACATCTGGGCCCACATCTCAAAATAGGCCTTGATGTCCTCCTGCGAGGCATACTCGTTAAAGCAATTTTTAACGGCGTCCGACTTATCTGGGTTGTAACGGCGGCCCAGGTTCTCGTACTTGAGCACACGGTCGATCACGGCACGCTCTTCGTCGGTCACCAAGCCGTCGCAAGGAGCCTCCACGATGGTGCCGTCCTCCTTAACCGTGGGGTTGACGCCCGAGTTGAGGCCATCGTGCTTTTGGACGAAACGAGCCGTCTGCTGGAACGGAATCGAGAGGATTTCGCGCTTGGAACCAGGCGTGATATCGTGCGCCGGCATAAAGACCTTAGTGAAGTACATGTTGGAGGCAAGGCAGAGTGCAAGCACCGCAAGAACTCCCACCCAGCGGAAACGCGGGATGGCGCCCGAAGGCGCAGCACCAGCCTGCTTGGCTGCACGATGAGCCACATGCGCGTCCCATGCGCAAAACGCCGCCGCGATTACGCATGCCGCCAGGGGAAACACCAGGCCGCCGTTACGCAGAAACGTGGAACCCATGGCGCCCAGAGCGAGCAGCAGCCAGTCATGGCGCGCAAAGAGCACGGGCCTCTGTTCGCCCGCACGCTCGGCATTGGCATCGCGACGGGGCAGGCCGCAGGCCACGAGCTTCACGGTCTGCACCAACAGCACCAAAAACGCGTCGGCAAACAGCACATCTTTGGTAAGCAGCGCCGCGTAGTTGGAGAACATGGGCATAAACACAAAGAACAGCAAGATCACGCCGCGGACCGGCAGGCTCACGCCCAGCTTGCGCAGCGACGAGATGGAATAGGCCATGCAGGCGGCCGTAATGACGAACTGGGCGCAGGTGTAGATGGCAAGACCTGCGTTGGCGCTATTGAACAGCGAAAGCCCCAGCTGGACGCACGAACCGATGATAGCCGTGTGCGCCACGGGGTGATGTCCGTTGAGTAACACATTGGGATTGAGCAGACGCAAGTAGTCACTCGTGCCGTTGGGGTAGTTGAACCACTGGCGAATCTGCGCACCCGTATCTCCCATAAAAAGGCCAGGCAGCGAAGCGATGAGCGTGGGCGCCCAGGCGATCATAAGCACCAGGAAGGGCCCGGCAAAGGGATGGACCGAGAGCACGGCGTGAGCCACACGCCATACGCGGCCAAAGTGCGCTTCGGAAAACGGAATGCGCCGAGAGCTCAGCCAATCTAAAAACTCAAAAGCCAGATAGAAGGCCACAATCGCCAGAAGCATCCAGCCCGCGCCGCCAATCCAGGCGCAGATAACGCGTGCCTTGTCGCCCAGCACAATCTCTGCCGAATCGGTAAGGTCGTAGCTACGGCCGAACACCATGCAAACGGCAAAGAACAGCGATGGCAGCACGACCGACGGGCGCCAAGCGTCACCGCGGCCAAAGAACACATAGCGAAACGGCAGCGTGAGCAAGCAGGCAAGCGCGAGCAGCATCACTGCGTCGGTATGGCCGGCAAACGAGAGAAGTACCTCGTAGCACACGTAGAGCGTGCCCGTCGCCTTGGGGTCGATCGCCAGGACCGCATTGCTCGACACCGGGGCGGGATCGATGGAAAACGCCGTAGTCGCCAGCAGGGCGAGCAAAAATGCGATGAGCGTCTGCTTGGCGGGATAGCGCTTAAACCAAACGATGCGGGCGGCGTCGCGCGCAGCCGTTGCTGAGAGGTCGGAATCCTTCACAGTCCGAATAGCCTTTCTAGAAACCTGCCAAAAAGGGACAGGTTTATTTTGGCAGGTTTTATCTGGGGAAACGTTACGGTTCTGCCATCGTTGCCCGGCAAAACCACCACAAAGGTGCCTGTCCCCTTTATGGTGGTATGTGGTGGCTAGGCGTCGAGGTAGATGCGCTGGGGGCGATTGCGGTGTCGGGCGAAGATGATGAGCGCCAGGCCTGCAATCACGAGTGGCAGACTCAACAGCTGACCCATGGTGATGACGCCGCCCAGCAGATAGCCCAGCTGGGCATCGGGCACGCGCACAAACTCAACGAGGAAGCGGACAATGCCGTAACCCATCACAAACACACCCATAAACGTGCCCTGGGGCAGCAGCGGTTTTTTGCGGCTGAGCACCTGCAAGATGCAAAAGAGCACAATGCCCTCGAGAAATGCCTCGTAGAGCTGGGAGGGATGGCGCGGCATATCGCCCGCGGTGCCGCCAAAGATCACGCCCCAGGGCAAATCGGTCGGCTTGCCCCACAGCTCGCCGTTGACAAAGTTGGCGCAGCGCCCCAGGCACAGGGCCAACGGAGCACCGATGACCGCGAGGTCTGCCAAAGTCCACGCATCGAGCTTGTACATGCGGCACACGAGCACGCCGCCGATGATGCCGCCCACCAAGCCGCCATGGAAACTCATGCCGCCTTCGTTGGTGGCAAAGATCTCGAGCGGATGTGCCCAGTAGTAGCCGTCACCGTAAAAGATGACGTAGAACAGGCGGGCGCCAATGATAAGGCCAAAGACCACACCGACCACGACGCTCGTCAGGTCGTCGACCGTAATGTCGAAACCCCAGCGACGCTGCGTGCGATACATGACGACCGCCGTGAGCAGAGCACCGACCACGTAGGCCAAGCCGTACCAGTAGATGGTGATGGGCCCCGCCGAAATCGCGACGGGATCAAGCATATGGTAGAGGTCGTTGAGCATATCGGTCCCCTTGCTCCCTACATACAAATGCGGCCGCGGGCCTTGCGCTCGCAGCCGCATATTTGGGCGTGACGTCTATGCGGAGTACGCCGTCCGCAGCTTTCGCATCTTAGAACGGCGCGTACTCGTCGTACAGGTCCTCGGTCTCGCCGGAGGCATTGACCTGCTCGACACGGGTAACGCCGGGTACGTGCTCCTTGAGGATACGCTCGATACCCATGGACAGGGTCAGTGCGCTCATAGGGCAGCCGGCGCAGGCACCCTGAAGCTCAAGCTGGACGACGCCCTCGTCGTCGACGCCCACATACTCCATATCGCCGCCGTCAGCCTGCAGGTTGGGGCGGATCTCCTCAAGAACCTTCTTAAGCAGCTCTTCGTTAACAGCCACAGGGGCTCCTTTCTCACAATAACGCGGGCGCGCCCGCGGACAGAGCTATGTTACTACAGCCATGTACCCGCTCACGAGCCGTCCATGCGCGCGGACACGACTTTCACGAGCAGTCAATTTGGGACGGGGCTTTTTTAGCTGCTTTTGCCGACGCCCGGCGCTAGCACACGCTGCCGCTACTGCTGAGTTTGTTCCCCGGTGCCGATGTGGACATCGACGATGACCTGGCGGTAGCTGATGCCGCAGGAGTCGAGAATGCGGCGACTGATGCGGCCGTCGTCGGTGTCGGCGTACTTATTGTCCAGGTAGACAACCTCGCCCACGCCCACCTGCGCCAGGATCTTGGCGCAGTCATGGCACGGGAACAGCGTGACGTAGACCGTGGAACCCTCAAGGTCTTTGAGCGAGCCGCGGTAGTTGAGCACGGCGTTGGCCTCGGCATGGACTACGTAGTTATGCTTGTCCTGCAGTGGGTCGTCGCTCGTTCCCCACGGGAAAAAGTCATCGTTGAGTGCCGAGGGCGTACCGTTGTAGCCCACCGAAAGGATGCGGTGGTTGGTGCTGGCGATGCACGCGCCCACCTGCGTATTGGGGTCCTTGCTGCGGCGCTGCGCGGCGATGGCCACGCTCATAAAGAACTCGTCCCAGCTAATAACGTCGCGGCGCTTGCCCGACGCGGTTTGATGAAGATCGTCCGACATGGCAGACACCTCCGAAATCGCAATAGTTTGACACATTGTAGCAGGTGAAAGGTGGAGACGTTTTTGTCCCACCGCCCCCATCGCTACGCGCGACGGGGCTTTTGATTGATGTGGTAGAGCTCGGCCAGGCCGCGAAGCGTCAACGCGTCATCGACCGTCAGGCTGTGGCCGACCAACGCCGCGAGCGCCTCGGCATCGTCGCCGGTGATGACGATGGGCACGCTGCCCTCCCCCGCCGCCTTGGTCGCGCGCATCTCGGCAAGCACCATGTCGAGCATGCCGTCGATACGGGCCACCTCGCCCAAGACCACGCCCGAGCGCATGGCCTCGCGCGTGTTGCGACCGATCACATGTGTGGGTGCCGAGGGCTCGACCTGCGGCAGGCGCGCCGCAGCGGCCGAAAGCGAGCGGGCGCCAAGTGCCAGACCCGGCGCGATGACGCCGCCGACAAAGGTTCCGCGCGCATCGATGACCTCGATATTGGTCGTAGTGCCCAGGTCGATCACGATGCACGGAGAGCCGTAGACGGCACGGGCCGCCACGGCGTCGGCGATGCGGTCGGGGCCGATCTCGGCCGGATCGTCGTAGTGCACGGGCATGCCGGTCTTGAGGCCCGGCCCCACGGTGAGCACGCGCCCCGTGCAGGTGCGGGAAAGCGCCGCCTTCCACGGGCGCTCGAGCGCCGGCACCACGCAACTCAGCACGGCCGCCGCGGGAACGAGTACACCCGGCATGCCCGCATCGATTGCCAGCGCGCCCATGACCTGCACGAGCCTCATGCGCGCCTCGTCGGCCGTGATGCTCGACGGCGTCGTGATCTCGCACGTCGCAAGCGGGCATTCCTGTGCCGCGGCCGAATCCTCGGCAAACAGGCCAAAGCGAATGAACGTGTTGCCCACGTCGACCGTCAATATATATGTGCAGCCATTAAGCATCGTCGGCGCTCCTTTCGTCTGCCCAGCAGTATATCGCCTACCCAAACCAGCTAAAAAGCCCCGTCCCAAATTGACTACCTTGCGGCTATACTGATGCGCGGTCGTGCGCGAGCTCACGCGGCGGCCCTTGGTAACCCGACTTCCCGCGCCGTATCCGTAGCGGCGCTTGCGGGGGAAGCGGATATACGCAAAGGAGTTCTATATGAGCAATCCCTCGAACCGCACCTCGATGCGCGGTCAACTCACGCTGCGCGGCGTCGTCATCGGCGTCCTTGGCTGCGTGATCATCACGGCAAGCTCGGCCTATACCGCCCTCAAAATGGGTGCGCTCCCCTGGCCGATCATTTTCGCTGCCGTCATTTCGCTGTTCTTCCTGAAGCTCATGGGCAACGCCAGCCTCAACGAGGCCAACGTCACCCACACCATCATGTCCGCGGGCGCCATGGTCGCCGGCGGCCTGGCGTTTACCATCCCGGGCGCTTGGATGCTGGGCTATGCCGACCAGATCAGCTGGCTCGACATGTTTATCGTGGCGCTCGCCGGCACCATCTTGGGCCTTCTGGCGACAGCGCTCATCCACCGTCACTTTATCGTGGACGCCGCGCTGGAGTTCCCCACCGGCAACGCCGCAGCTCAGACCCTGCGCGCCACCGAGGCCGGCGGCAAGACCGGCAAGCAGCTCTTTGGCTCCATGGCCATCGCAGGCATCTACAGCGTGCTGCGCGACGCTCTGGGCGTGGTGCCCAGCATGCTGTGCACGCTCAATATCCCCGGCGTGACCTTTGCCATCTACAACTCGCCCATGCTGCTGTCCATTGGCTTTTTGGTGGGCTTCGCCCCCGTCGCGTTCTGGTTTGCCGGCGCGCTGCTGGGCAACTTTGGCATCATCGTCGGCGGCACCGCTGCCGGCCTGTTCGATATTGCGACCGCGCAGGGTATCGTCAAGTCCTTAGGTATGGGCCTTATGATGGGCTTTGGCGTCGCCGTCGTCCTTAAGGACATCCTGCCGCAGGTCGCCGGTATCGTCCGTGGCCTCGCCGCCGACAGCTCCACCGACACCGACGAGCAGTCGCTCATCTCGGGCTCGCTTAAGCTCGACGCCGGCATCATCGGCCTGGGCACCGCAGCCATCGCCGTGATCGTTGCCATCGCGCTCGACCTCGGTCCCGTCCCGGCCGTCATCGTCACGCTGTTCACCTTTGTCACCACCATCATGAGCGCACAGAGCTGCGGCCAGACGGGTATCGACCCCATGGAGATCTTTGGCCTCATCGTCATGCTCATCGTGGCAGCCTTCGCGCAGATCGCGCAGGTCAAGCTGTTCTTTATCGCCGGCATCGTGGCCGTGGCGTGCGGCCTTGCAGGCGACGTCATGAACGACTTTAAGGCCGGCGCCGTGCTGGGCACCAACCCGCGCGCACAGTGGGTCGGCCAGGCCATCGGCGGCATCGTGGGCGCCCTGGTCGCTGCCGCTGTCATGGTCGCGCTCGTCACCGCCTATGGTCCGGACGCCTTCGGCCCCGACAAGAGCTTTGTGGCCGCGCAGGCAAGCGTGGTCGCCACCATGGTCTCGGGCATCCCGAGCGTGCCATGGTTTGCAGGTGGTTTTATCGCCGGCATCATCATGTACTGGCTCGGTATTCCGGCCATGATGATCGGTCTGGGCGTGTACCTGCCGTTCTACATGTCGCTCACGGCTTTCCTGGGCTCCTGCGTCAAGCTCGCCTACGACAAGTGGGCCGCTCGCCGCGACGCCGAGGCCGGTCTTTCGGACGAGGAGAAGGCTGCCAAGGATGCCGCCTTCCAGGAGCAGGGCTTGGTTGTCGCCAGCGGCCTGCTCGGCGGCGAGTCCATCGTCGGCGTTATCCTGGCGTTTGTCTCCGTGGGATTGAGCCTGCTGGGCTAAACCCAACAACAACGTATCCGTGCAGAGCGCGGGGTCGGAGACCATCCGGCCCCGCGCTTTTTTTGTATCTGCCGAAACCCTCGGCTTCAACCTCATTTGACGCGCCCCCTTTACCTACTCGTCTAAGTTTCACGTCAAGATGACCACCCCGCCTGCCGCGGTGTAGAGTAGAGGCAGCGGGCGCGATGCATAGCCCGCGGCGAAGCGAGGTGAACATGAAACTCGATAACCAGCAGCTCAAGCGACTGCGCGAGCGCCATCACCGGCGCCACGGCATCCGCCCTGCCTATAGCGAGGTCATGGAGAACGCCGGCCGCTTCCTGAGGCGCGCATTCAACATTCGCGAGGGTCGCGCCCCCTATCACGTAATTCGTAAGCGCTTTGTAAACGGGGCGCGCCTAACCGGCTCGCACCTGTGCATCCTCATTATCGCCATGCTGATCGCGAGTGTCGGCCTCGATATCGATTCGGACATCGCCATTGTGGGCGCCATGCTCATCTGCCCGCTCATGGGCTCGGTCCTTGCCATGGCATACGGCATCGCCACGCTCGACCGCGAGATTACCCTCGAGGCAATTGCCGGCCTCGCGCTGCAGATGGTCCTTTGCCTGATCACTTCCACGCTGTATTTTAAGCTCTCGCCCCTTGGCACCACCACGGCCGCCATCATCGATAACTCGACACCCACCGTATGGGACCTTGCCGTCGCGCTCGCGGGCGGCTTTGCGGGCGGGCTGGGCAACTCGCGCGATCAGGAGCCTTCGACGCTCATTGCCGGCGTAGCGGTGGCGACCGCGCTCATGCCGCCCCTGTGCGCGGCGGGCTACGGCATTGCCATCGCGAGCGGGTCGCTGTTCCTCTCGGCCCTCTACGAGTTTGGCATCAACGTCGTCTTTATCGCACTGGCGGCCGAAGCCGTATTGCTTCTTTTACGTGTACCGCTCAAGCGCGACCTCAACGGCGACGGCATTGTGACCGCTGAGGAAAATGCCGAGGTCGATGAGCTGTCGCACAAGGTGCGCCGCCGCATCATCGTGGGTACGGTGATCTTTGCCATCCCCTGCATCGTTATGACCGCGGGGTCCATTGGCTCGGCGCAAGCCGGCGTGCAGGACGGCTACGGCGTCACCGAAACTACGCGCGAACTTGCCGCGGTGCTGCCGGGCTTTAAGGATTACACCGTCGCCGTCGAGACTTCGGCTACCGAAGGCGACAAGGAGGGCCTTGTCGAGCGCGAGGTTGTCGCTCACGTGACGACAAGCGAGGCACTCGGGGCGCACGACCGCCGCGTTGCCCGCAAGCTCATCGACCTCAACGTGCCCGAACTCGATCGCGTGGAGTTTGACGTGGAGTGATGCCGGCGCGGGATGTTGCAAAGCGCACATAGCAGCTCAGGGTATCGGTGCCAAAGGGGTCGACTTTGACAAACGGGGCAGTTTCGTCGCAGCCGTCTTCGCTACTCGATCCCATGTCGTCACCATCGAAGAATTCCATCGCTGCCGTTTCCTTCATATTCCAGGGCACTTGCCAAGCTCTGTCCAATTATGACTCGAAGCTTAACAAACGCCTCTTAAGGCTAGCTTAGGCTCGAGGCAGCCGGAGCTGTTAGCCGCAAGATGCACAGGGGACGCAGGAATGCGATGATCCGTTTTCCTCCGTCCCCGAGGGATCATTTTTTAGTACTTGAAGAAGCCCTCGCCCGAGCTTTCGCCCAGCTTGCCTTCGTCGAGCATCTGCTTGAGGACGGATGCCATGGCCTTAAAGTTGTAGGGCATCATCATCTTTTTGAGCAGCGGGCTCACCAGACCCGGCACCTTCTGGTACTGCATAACGATGTTGTAAGCCGTCTGGATACCAACCGTATCGAATACGCGGAACGGACCCTTGGGGGCGCCGGTGCCACGCGTCCATGCGAGGTCGATGCTCTTGGGATCGCTCACGCCCGAGACATACAGGTCGAGGCCCGAAAGCAGCCATGGCACCAGCATGGAATTGAGCAGGTAGCCGTTCTTTTCCTTGTTGACGGGCAGGGCAAGCATGCGAATGTCGTTGGCGAAGTCGACGAGCTCGTCGAAGTAGCGCTTGTCGGTTTGATCCTGCGCCATGACCTCGGTCATGTTGTTCTTCCAGATGGAGTTGGCAAAGTGCAGCGACAGGTACTTCTCGGGGCGACCAGTGTACTTGGCAAAGGTGCTCGGCAGCAGCGTAGAGGAGTTCGTCACGACGACGGTCTTTTGCGGGAGAACCGGGGCAAGCTTTTTGTAGAAGTCGATCTTTGCCTGGGTGTCCTCGGCCATAGACTCGATGACCAGGTCGGCGTCGGCTACGGCCTTGGCAAGATCGAGCTCCAGCTTGAGCGTGGAGTAGGCACACTCGACGGCGGCGAGTGCCGCCTCCTTGTCGAAGGGCTGGCCGCTATCGGCGATACCGGCGCACCACTCGCCTGTGCCATCCGCCATGCCCTCGATTGCCGCGATGTACTCCTCGCGCACATGATCGATCTTGGGCTGGGTGCGGCAGATGCTGCCCTCGCTGCGCAGCCAGATCGTCACATCAAAGCCGCAGTAGGCAGCCTGAAAGGCAATCTGGCTTCCCAACACGCCGCCGCCGGCAACGCAAACGGTCTTGTAGCTCATGGAACGGTCCTCTCTTACGTAATTCCATAGATGTGTATTTATTCAACCGTAAGGATGACGCGCGATGGGGGTGGGTTCTATAAACGGACGGTATTTTGCCGCGAACGGCTACACCTGTTCATTATTTCAAGGCTCCGAGGGCGTTTTTTGGTGCCGCAGAAACGTCGTTTTCGGAAGTATGCGGCAAATTCCAGAACTCTCGAGCACACCCCGGTTTTTCGCCAATAAAACCGCAGGTATAGAGCTCGGGCATACCCGGTGTGCTCGGCCTATTCAGATTTTGCCGCATACTTCCGAAATCTAAGTTCGCAAGGGATGATAGCTAGGGCGTTTACGCAACATATGTCCAACAAAAACGGGTGGTAACCGGTACGGCCACCACCCGCTTGCCTCATATCTAGCCCTAAGCAAGCCAGTTACTTCTTAATGCTGCGTCCCAAGCGCTCAGCGACCGATGCAACGGCTTCCTCGCTGGCCGGCCCGCAGCTCACGCAGCCATCATGGGCACGCATCTGGCCGGTGACCTCGTCCATCGCGAGCGGCGCCACCTTCTCGAGCTTAAAGCCCTTGCCGGCGCGCATGTTCTCCTTGGCCACGCTGATCATGAGCTTAATGCGGTTGAGCTGGTTGACCTCGGATGCACCGGGGTCGTAGTCCACCGCGACGATATTGCTCTCGGGGTGCTGACGGCGCAGCTCCTTGATCACGGCCTTGCCCACCACGTGGTTGGGCAGGCACGCGAAGGGCTGCGTGCAGATGATGTTGGGCGCACCGTGGTCAATCAGATCGAGCATCTCGGCCGTGAGCAGCCAGCCTTCGCCCATGTTGTTGCACACCGAAAGCACCGTGCGGGCTTTGTCGGCCATGGTGCCGATGCGCTCGGGCGCCTCAAAGCGGCGGGACTTTTCGATCATCTCTTCCACCGGCGTACGCATCCAGTCCACGAGTTTGATGAGCGCCTGCATGCCCGCACGCGTGGTAGCAGAGCTTCCCAGCTCGTCCTTCTGTAGCTCGGCGTTGCTCATGGAGTATAGGAAGAAGTCGAGCAGGCCCGGCACCACGGCCTCGCAGCCCTCGCGCTCGATAACATCGACCACGTGGTTGTTGGCCGTAGGGTGGAACTTGACCAGAATTTCGCCGACCACGCCCACGCGCGGCTTGGTGCCCTCACCCACGAGCGGCATGGTATCGAACGCATGGATGGCCTCGCGGCACAGCTTGGTGTAGTTGTGGCGGTTGAACTTGGGCGCCAGCTTGCGGGCTCGTGCCATGTACTCCTCGTAGAGCGCGTTGGCGGCACCGGGCGTGGCCTCGTACGGGCGGCAGCGATAGAGCATCTGCATCATCACGTCACCAAAGAGCACCGCGTACACGGCCTGCTTAAGCAGCGCCGGCGTAATCTTAAAGCCGGGGTTATCCTCGCCCAGCGCCACAGCCGAAAGCGAGATCACCGGGATCTCGGGGTGGCCGCTCTCGCGCAGGGCCTTGCGGATGAGTGCGATGTAGTTGGTGGCGCGGCAGCCACCGCCGGTCTGGCTGATAACCACGGCCGTCTTGGACAGGTCGTACCGACCACTCTCGATGGCCTCCATAATCTGGCCCGTTACCAGGATCGACGGATAGCAAATGTCATTGTTCACATAGCGCAGGCCGGCCTCGACGGCGTCGTGATCGGTCGAGGGCAGCAGCTCCAGGTTATAGCCGGCACCGCGGAACACCTCTTTGACCAGGTCGAAGTGGATCGGCGCCATCTGCGGGCACAGGATGGTGTAGCCCTCCTCGCGCATCTGCTCGGTAAAGGGCACCTTGGGCCATGCTGTCGAGGCGCTCTCACGCTGCGCCTCGAACGTGTACTTACGGCTCGCGAACGCGGGGGCATCCTTGGAGGGGGCCACCGGCGCGGCATCGCCCTGCTCGTAGGCCTCGCCCGCTGCCGTGGCCTCGGCCAAGCGCTCGGCCTCCTGGTCCTTGAGCGCCGCCATGAGCGAGCGGATGCGGATGCGCGCGGCGCCCAAGTTGGACACCTCGTCAATCTTGAGCACGGTGTAGATCTTGCCGCCGGCCTCAAGGATTTCCTGCACCTGGTCGGTGGTCAGAGCGTCCAGACCGCAGCCGAAAGAGTTGAGCTGGATCAGGTCCAGGTCGTTGCGCATCGTCACAAAACGGGCGACGGCGTACAGGCGGCTGTGGTACATCCACTGGTCGACGACGCGAATCGGACGCTCGGGCTTCACCAGGTGCGCAAGCGAATCCTCGGTAAAGACCGCAAAGCCAAAGCTCGAGATAAGCTCGGGCAGGGCGTGGTTGATCTCGGGGTCGTTGTGGTAAGGACGGCCGGCGAGTACGATGCCGTGGCCGCCGTGGTCCTCGACCCACTTAAGAGCCTCCTCGCCCATGGTCTGGATATCCTCGTGGAAGCGCGCGTCGGCCTCAAAGGCAGCGTTGACGGCGGCATCGACCTCGGAGCGCGTAATCTTGGGTCCACGCACGCGACCGCGACCAGCCTCAGCATCGGCCACGCGGTCGACGGCGAGCACCTGATACAGGCGGCGCTTGAGCTCGGTCTTGTCGTGATAGGGCACAAACGGATACAGGAACTCGATGTTCTGCTCGCGAATCTCGTCGATGTTGAGCGCCAGCGCCGTGGGGTAGCTCATGACGATGGGGCAGTTATAGCAGTTGCCAGCCGTCGGATCCTCCTTGCGCTCCCAGCGCACGCACGGCATCCAAATGAAGTCGACATCGCGGTCGATAAGGTTCATCACATGGCCGTGGCTCATCTTGGCCGGATAGCACACGCTCTCGGACGGCATGGACTCGATGCCCGCCTGGTAGGTCTTCTTGCTCGACTGGTCGGACAGCTGCACGCTAAAGCCCAGGCGCGTAAAGAACGCGTGCCAGAAGGGATAGTTCTCGTACATGTTGAGTGCGCGCGGGATACCCACGGTGCCGCGCGGGGCCTCGTCGGGACTCAGCACCTCGCGGTTAAAGAGCAGCTCGTTTTTCTTTTTGAAGAGGTTGGGGGCCTCGGTCTTCTGCTTTTTGTGGCCAGCGCCCTTCTCGCAGCGGTTGCCGGTAATGAAGCGTCTGCCGCCGCCAAAGTCGTTAACGGTGAGCTGGCAGTTGTTGGAGCAGCGACCGCAGCGGACATGCTTTTGCGTCACAGTAAGGTGCGCGATGTCCTCGGCCGAAAGGATGGTCGAGGTGCCATCGGCGCCGGCGCGATCGCGGGCGAGCAGGGCCGCACCGTAGGCGCCCATGCAGCCGGCGATGTCGGGACGCACGGCATGAACGCCGGTGAGCTGCTCAAATGCGCGCAGCGTGGCATCGGACATAAAGGTGCCGCCCTGGACAATCACCTGGCTGCCGATCTCCTTGGGGTCGCGCAGCTTAATGACCTTGAACAGGGCATTCTTGATGACGGAATAGGACAGGCCGGCCGCGATGTCGCCCACCGTGGCGCCTTCCTTTTGCGCCTGCTTGACGCGCGAGTTCATAAATACCGTGCAGCGGCTGCCCAGGTCGACCGGGGCCTTGGCATGGATGGCGGCGTCGGCGAACGCGCGCACGTCCATGTTCATAGACACGGCGAAACTCTCGATAAAGCTGCCGCAGCCCGACGAGCAGGCCTCGTTGAGCATGATGTGCTCGATAACGCCGTCCTTGACGCGCAGGCACTTCATGTCCTGGCCGCCAATGTCCAGAATAAACTCGACGCCGGGCAGGAACGCCTTGGCGCCGCGCAGGTGCGCGACGGTCTCGATCTCGCCGGAGTCGGCCTTGAGGGCCTCGATGAGCAGGGCCTCACCATAACCGGTGGTGGTCACGTGACCGATGGTGCAGCCCTCGGGGATGTGGTTGTAGAAATCGGCCATGATGACCTTGGCCGTGCCCAGGATGTCGCCGTTGTTGTTGCCGTACCAGGTGTGCAGCAGCTGGCCGTCCTCGCCCACGAGCGCGGCCTTCATGGTGGTGGAGCCGGCGTCGATGCCGATGAACACGCGGCCGGTGTAGCCGTCGAGCTTGCCCTTGGGGACGACCTCGGTGTCGTGGCGGGTTTTGAACTCGGCAAAGTCCTCGTCGGTGGCAAAGAGCGGGTCCAGGCGCTCGACCTCGGCACCCTGTGTGTCGCCCAAGCTGTCGATGGCCTCGATGAGCTGCGGGAACGTGCTGAGCTTGTTGGACTCGTGCGCCATGGCAGCGCCGCTCGCCACAAACAGGTGAGCGTTTTGGGGCACGATACGGTGCTCCTCGTCCAAGTTGAGCGTGAGGTAGAAGCGGTGGCGCAGCTCGGAGAGATACTGCAGCGGGCCGCCCAGGAAGGCGACGTTGCCGCGGATGGGACGGCCGCACGCCAGGCCCGAGATGGTCTGGGTCACGACAGCCTGGAAGATGGAGGCAGCCACGTCCTCGGGGCGGGCGCCCTCGTTGAGCAGCGGCTGGACATCGGTCTTGGCAAAAACGCCGCAGCGGCTGGCGATGGGATAGATGGTGGTGGCGTTGGCCGCGAGCTCGTTGAGGCCGCTGGCATCGGTGTGCAGCAGGGTTGCCATCTGATCGATGAACGCACCCGTGCCGCCGGCGCAGGTGCCGTTCATGCGCTGCTCGATGCCGTTGTCGAAGTAGATGATCTTAGCGTCCTCGCCGCCCAGCTCGATGGCGACATCGGTCGCCGGGATAAGGGTCTCGACAGCGCGTTTGCTGGCGATGACCTCCTGGACAAACTCCAGGTCGAGCCACTGGGACAGCAGCAGGCCGCCCGAGCCGGTAATGGCACAGGTCATTTGGGCAGCCGGCAGCACGGTCGCAGCACCCTCGAACAAGTCGCGGGCGCAGGCACGGACGTCGGTGTGGTGGCGCTGGTACTTGGCGTAGACAATCTGGTTGTCGTCGTTGAGCACGGCGAGCTTAACGGTGGTGGAGCCCACGTCAATGCCCAGGTGCAGGCTGCCGCGAGCGTTCTCGGGGTTGAAGATCGCGCCTTCGGGGGCCTGGCCGGCGGCTACGGGCTCAGCGGCGGTGGCGGGCTCGCTAGCGACGGACGTCTCCCCTGCCGCGTTCTTGGCATCGGCAACTGCCTCGGCAACTTTCTCGGCAGCTGCGGTCGCGGCCTTCTGCGCGGCGTCCACCACGGTGGGCGCGGCCTCGCGTGCGGCAGCGACCATACGGTCCTTAATGCCCTCGACGAGTTTGCTCATTGTCTCTCCTCTTAGTTGTTGGACTCGACGGCTGCGGCGGTGTCGGCCGTGTCCTCGAGCTGCAGGTTCAATAGCTTCATGCCGTATTCCGGCACGTTGATATCGATGGGTTGGCCATACAGGTCACCAGGGCGCACAAAAGCGAGCACCGTCATAATGCGCGCCATGGCCTCGGGCGATTCGGTGAGCCCACGCTCAAACCAGCGCTGAATCATGCCGACCTCGGCACTCACGACGTAGGTGACGTAGTAGTCAAAGAACGTGCCCAGCGCCAGGCCCAAAATGCCCGTCTGCGCACGCGGCACCACAGCCTCACGCGCGGTATCGATAATCCTTTTAATGAAGGCCTGGTCGCCGCCCGGACCCAGCAGCGCACCGATTAAGTCGCGGTTGGCCGCAAGATAACGCAGCAGCTCAACCGAACCGGGCGCCGGCTCGAGCTCATCGATGTTGTGATAGAGATCAGGCAGCTGAGCTGCGGTGATGAGCTCAATGCGCTCACGGATCTCGGCCAGCAAGCCGTCCTCGATTTGATTGATAAAGTCGGGGATATCGCGGTAGTGCGAATAGAACGTGCGGCGCGTAAGGCCGGCACGCTCGGTGAGCGACGCGACGTTAATGCGCGAAAGGTCGCCGCTTTCGGCAAGCTCGCTGGCAAGCGCCTGGCGAAGGGCACGCTGCGAGCGAAGGGACCGGCGATCGCATTTCTCGAGCTGGGACAAGCGTCCTCCTTGTTACTCAGCCTGTGCGCTATTGCACAGTGCGAGTATTATTGCACACCGTGTGCATCAACACGTAAAGGCAATATTTTGGATGTGACGAAGGGGCAGTCCCTTTGCCACATTATTCGATGACGGTGCGGGAGTTTTGCTTGTGCATGGTGGCGAGCATGTGTTTGGGGACGGCGTGGACCATGCAGCTGCCGATGGTCGCGCTCGCGGCGGCCTTAGCTGCATCGCTTGCGTTTTTGGTCGCGTAGCTGTGGCGGAAACGCTTGAGCATGGCGATGTCGTTGCCGCCGTCGCCGTAAACCGCGACCTCGTCCTCGGCAATACCGTAGTAACCCGCCAGCCAGGCCACACTCTCGCCCTTGTTGCACGCCACGTCCGTGATCTCGAACATCACCGGATCGAACGGCGCGTTGACCACGCGGTCCGAACGCTCGGCCAAATACGCCTTAAGGTCGCGCTCCAGCTCGGGCGAGGTCACGCGGCAGTTGATCTTGCACACATCGTGGCGCAGGATGTCACCGATCGACTGGTCGAAATACTGTTCCTCGTGATACCCGCCACGTGCACGCATGCCACGCATCACGATGCGCTTGATAGGGCTGTCCTTCTTAAAACCCGCCTGGTGCATCTCGAACGAACCGCTCGAGAACATGCCGTCGGGCGTGGAGCAGTCGAAGCAAATGTCCGGGAACGCCTTGAGCAGCTCCTCGGTAACCTGCGGGTCGATGGTCCAGGTCTTGAGCACCTCGCCATGACTGTCGCGCACGATGGAGCCGTTAGAGCAGCAGGCATCGAGTGCCAGACCTGTAAAGCCATGTTCACCGATCGGCAACGTCGAGCGCCCGGTCGCGGGAACCACATGCAGGCCAGCCTCGGTCAGCTCGCGAATGGCACGGCGAATGGTCCCATCCGCCTCGTGCAGGGCGTTCAGCAGCGTTCCGTCTAAGTCACTCGCGAACATCTTGATCATGGGCATGCCTCTCCTTCGTCTGCACGATATTGTAGACGAAGGAGAGGCACGCCCAAACAATGCCGTCCCGGCGCGGCGTACCACCGCCTCCACAAATTCACGGTGCCCCAGCACGTTAAGACAATCGCCACAAGCGACTTTTCAGCCGATAAAACAGCGCCGTCGTCAACGTCAGCACCGCCAACATGCCTGCGAATACAATCGCCGGTGTCCATCGATCATATGCGAGCCCGTAAACCAATTGGCCAATAGGCGTTGCACAGGAAAGCATCATATAAACGAGTGCCAGCACTTTTCCGCAGAGTTCCTTTGGCGCTGACCGCTGAACAAATGAAACGATTTCGACCGATGCAATGCTTGCCCACGCCATGACCCATGCCGAGCCGGCCGCAAGCGCGGCAAACGCTAATTCATCAGGACCGCTCAGTAGCGTGACAATAATCGGTACGACTCCAAAACAAATCATCGCAACATATCGACATATGCCCTTGAAGGAAAAACGATGCGGCCAAATACCGACCAAACCACTGCCGACAAGACCACCTAAGCCCATAGCCACCTCAATAATCCCAACAAAGGATGATTGCATTCCGAGATGCTTTGCAACAATAACGGGAGCACCAATCGTTAACCCAACTAACGCAAGGTTCAAAATAGCCGCAAGCAAAAACACAACGAGCAATGATGCGTTTTGAAACAGGTACCGAATCGACTCCCGAAAATCGCTTCGGCATGTCGAGCAAGTCGTACTGTCCCCTGCCATTCCAGATGAGGCATTTTGCTTGAGTGCGCCCCCGAACAGTAGGGCTGACATCGCAAACGTCAACGCCGCGGTTTCGCATAGAGCATCGATACCAAAGCACCCATAGACTGCCGTCCCGACTACAGGCCCCAAGATATTGCTCGTCATGGTTATCTGCGAGACCAACGCAGTGGCACGCTCAACCTTTTCTGGGCCCGTCATGCGCACCGTCTCAATTTGAAGCATCGGCTTCAGCAACGATTGGATGCCATATTGGACGCAAAGCATTGCTGTCACGACAACCGCAAGAGGCAGCGACCGCTTCATGGGGATAAACAACAGCGATGCAGCCATCAGAACAATGCCGAGCACCACAAGAACCCCGCGATGTCTCCCCCGATCCGCCAATATTCCGCCAGCCGGAGTCGCAAGCACGCCCGGTATGAACGCTATCGCCGCGACGGCGCCATATAACGTTGACGAGCCGCTGCAATCGAACAAGTAAAGCGGGCACGCAAAGCACAGTGCCGACAACATCGAATACGCGCACAGCTGTGCAACAAGAAGACCGAAAAGCCTGATAGATCGCACTGTTTTTGGCGCCAATGAAACGCTAATTCTTCGCATCCCAGCCATAAGCCTGCCCCCAAATACATACCTATAGTATGTATTTAATGACTTGAAAAGGGCAGCCGTGGCTACCCTCGCAAATCAATTACATACCGTTGGTATCTATATTACCACCCGGCGCGGTCCCATACGTCCCAAATCTGGGCCGTTGTCTGGAGCACTTCATTACCCAAATCAAGCCCCACCGCGGCCGCCATCTGCGCCAAGCATTGCGCGCGAGCGAGCATTCGGTCCTTGGATTCAAGCGGACGGAACAATGGCAGCAGCCAAAGATTCGCCAACAACGATACGGCCTCCGCCGCTTCGCGCGGGCATTCGCACGCAATGGAGCCGTCGGCGATGCCCTCCTCGATCACTGGCAAGAGACAGCCATCGGCCGACTCGTCGAACGAGCCCTGGTACTGCATCGCCAGTAGACGCGAGCTTTTTACCGGATCTGCCGCAGGATGCATGCGTGCCCATAGCTCAATTTGTGGAACGACGGACTCGGGCGCGTACAGCCGCTTGAGCTTTTGGGCTCCGTTCATATTACCGATACCAAGCGTTGAGCGGCGGCGCTCAACAATCGGAGCCATTGCCCGATCAAATGCGGCGTTGAAAATCTCCTCTTTGCTCTTAAAGTGATGATAGACAGCACCCTTGGTCATGCCATCGAGGCGGTCGACGATGTCTTGAATGCTCGTCCCCTCATAACCCTGTGCGCAGAATAGCTCCAGCGCCGCGTCGAGAATCTTCGCGACCGTCTCCTCGGGATATTTATTACGACCCATAATCCGTCCATCCGCAACGCAAGTCTTGTGCCTCATTGCAGTATTTTAACGTTGCGGATGGCAGGCGTTCGATCCTACACCGCGGCGGGGCCGTGTTCGCCGGTGCGGATGCGGATGACCTCCTCGACCGGCTCGACCCAAATCTTGCCGTCTCCAACGGCACCGGTGCGAGCAGCATTGCAGATAATCTCGACAATTCCGTCGACATGCTCATCGGCGCAGATAAGGGTGAACTGTACCTTAGGGATCGTGTTGACAAGCAACTCGTTGCCGCGCACGTATTCCTTCCAGCCATGCTGCGCGCCGCAGCCCTGCACCTGGTTGATAGTCATGCCACGAACATCAGCAGCAAACAGCGCGTCTTTGAGAACCTCAAGCTTCTCGGCACGAACGACCGCCGTAATTTTCTTCATAGTGAATTCCTCTCTTTAATAAAGAAATGAATTGTCCTTCACATGGCACGGGTTTCCCAGGTGCCGCAAACCAACCTCAGAAATCAAAAAGTTCAACTGACTGGTCTTAGCAGGTTTCCCAAGTGCCGCAGATTGCCGTGAAAGAGGAGCGAAGCGTACTTAAGTACGTGAGCGACGATTGAACGGCAAGGTGCGGTGCTTGGGGAAGCTGCTAATCGAGTCCGGAGAACGAGGGATACGCGCTCTCGCCGTGTTGACTCGCATCCAGGCCCAGCGCCTCGTCGGCCTCGTCCACGCGCAGGCTGCCGTAGAACAGCGCCTTGGCCACCGCGGCGATTACCAAATCGAGTACCAGCACAAGAGCGACCGTCACCACAATGCCCAAAATCTGCGAGATGAGCAGCGACACGTCGCCCGTGTAGAACAGGCCGCCCTTACCGGTCCACGAAAGCTCCGGCACGCAGAACAGGCCCGTGAGCACGCCGCCCAGGATGCCGCCGATACCGTGGCAACCGAACGCGTCGAGCGCATCGTCGTAGCCGAACTTGGTCTTGAGATGGCTGATGGCCAAGTAGCAGACGGGCGAGACGATCAGGCCCATAACCAGCGCCGCCCACGGCTCGACAAAGCCCGCACCCGGCGTGACCACCACAAGGCCCGCAACCAAACCGGTGCTAGCGCCCACCAGCGTGGGACGACCGGTGTGCACGCGCTCGACGGCAAGCCACGAGACCATGCCCGCCGCGCTGGCCGTCACGGTGTTAAGGATGGCGAGTGCCGCCACGGCGTCGGCCTTAAACTCGCTGCCGCCGTTAAAGCCAAACCAGCCAAACCAAAGCAGGCCGGCGCCCAGCGCCACAAACGGCACGTTATGCGGACGATAGCTCACCATGCCAAAGCCGCGACGACGACCGAGCATTAAGCAGAGAATCAGGCCCGTGAGACCCGACGAAATGTGTACTACGTCGCCGCCGGCAAAGTCGAGTGCGCCGATGATGTCGCCGATAAAGGAGCCATCGCCGCCCCAAACCATGTGGGCGAGCGGCGCATAGACCACGAGCAGCCAAATGCCCAGGAAGGCCGTCATGGCACCAAACTTAACGCGGCCGGCCAGGCTGCCCGTGACGATAGCAGCCGTGATCATGGCAAACGCCATTTGGAAGGCGATGTTGATGATTTGAGGGTAGACGGCACCGTCCGCGGCATTGCCCTCGGCCGTCTGCAGCACCTGGCCGAGCACCGGCAGGCACAGCAGCTGGTCAAGGCCTCCAATAAACGGGCTGGAACCGTCGCCGCCGTAGGCCAGCGACCAGCCGGCAACAATCCA
The DNA here is from genome assembly GCA_900549085.1 of uncultured Collinsella sp. Classification (GTDB taxonomy): domain Bacteria; phylum Actinomycetota; class Coriobacteriia; order Coriobacteriales; family Coriobacteriaceae; genus Collinsella. Next base: position 33,410 of record URMO01000017.1, read on the forward strand.
CAGCACACCAACCAGGCCAATGGCGCCAAAACACATGAGCATGGTGTTGATGACATTTTTGCGCCTAGACAAACCGCCATAGAAAAACGCCAGACCCGGTGTCATTAAAAATACGAGCATGGTGCAGATGAGCATAAACGTTGTCGATCCCGTATCGTACATTCGCTCCCCCTTAGTCACATGAACGTTGTCGGCGCCCATAATGCGGCCGAGGGGCAACTGGTATAGACCAGATACGGCGTTGTTAAACGCCGCGTTGTCGAATGGAAACGGTGCCGCAATCTTGGAAACGGCGCGGCAACGGACGCGAAACGAACGGGAAATACGCGAGCAAGGGAGCCGTGAGCGCGCCCATCCCGGCTAGCGCCGAAACAGCTCGTGGGCGCGGTCGCGGAGATTAGTTGCTCGAATGACACCTTCGTAGCGATTGATGCGCAGACGCGGGAAGGCATTGAAAAAGCGCAGGTCACGACGACTGAGTGACACGCTCGGTACCGGACGGCTCATGCACTTACCGGCAAGGCGACGACTGAGCGACGGACGTGGCATGCTCGGCGCGGCATCGGCCACGCGGCGGGCAGCGAGCGCCAAGCCGCGAGCACCATCCGAAATAAACGTCGGCATCGAAGCCTTCTCGCGCAGGGCATCGAGCGTCGCATCGCCCAGCTCGGCCAGCCACGCGTTAACGGCACGGCTGCGGATATGCGTCTGTGCCACCGAGTCGATCGCCGAATCGGGAATACGTTCGAGCATGGAGTCGGACGCATCGGCGAGCGACTCGTTGATGCGGTCGGCAAGGTCGGCGCGCACACGCTCCAGCTGATCGGACAGGCGGCGCCAGCTGGCCAAAGAGCACACCGCGTCGACCATCATCGCGACCGCGACGATGAAGGCGGACAGCCGCACAATCAGCACCGGCAAATGGCCAAGCAGCCCCAGCAATGCCGGCTCCACTAAACGGCAAATGCACAGCGCCCCCAGGCCAAACGCGCAGGCCCAGTACAGACAGATGCGTCCGTGCAGGTTAAACGGCAGGTGCGAGTAATCCCAAAAGCGTGCGCCTGTTGTCTTTTCCAACAGCACGCCCACGCTGTACTCAATCACGCTGCATACGAGCGCTGCAGCGACAAACTGGCTCGACGCGTCAGGAATTCCGCGCAACAGCAGCCAGCAGGCAATGCCGCCCGCGCCATAGATAGGGCAGCACGGCCCCAGCAAAAAGCCACTGTTGGCAAATCGTCCGTGGTTGAGCATGGCGCAGACTGTCGACTCCCATGCCCAGCCGCAAAACCCGCAAAAGGCAAACGAGAGCACCAGTGCCGAGAGTGGACAGGCGGCAAGCGTCGCGCCGCCAAACGCCATATCAATCGCGGTTTCCACCGTCTACCCTCTCCTCTTTTCGCTCGATGCTTTACTCATGCCATCGTCAGCCTCGTCCTTGCGCGGCAGACGGCCGGCGACCGTCTCGCACAGTGCGCACCACTTATCAGCCAGGCACACAATCCATGCCTCGCGACACGTCGGCGGCACTGGCACCAGCGGAAACATATGTCGCGCGATAATATTCCGTTCGCGCGGCGTCAGCTCAAAATCCTCTTCGGCACGTGCCAGGGCAAAAAATGGATGCCGAAATCCGTGCAGTCGATGGCTCGGATCGGGGTCATGCCAATCGTAGAGAAAGTAATCGTGTAACAAGGCTCCGCGCAACAGCGATGCACGGTCGACCGAAATGCCAACACGGCCCAAGCGTTCGGCAAAGGACAGGCTCGCCCGCGCTACCGAAGTCACATGTGCATAGACCGTCACGTCGCCATGCTGGATAAACTCGTGCGTCAGGTCCAAGCGGCCCGCCTGGGCCAGCTGGTGGGCGGCATAGTCGACCTCGTGCGCGATTTTCTCGGCACGAACGGCATCAGACATGCTGCCTCCTTCCAGCGGCTCACGGCGGCAAGCCACGGCCTGCACGCATTGAATAAAATCATCATCGAATCTACCAGTATGGCATCGGACAAAACGTTTTGCCCCGCCAGTTGGCGAATTACCGCGCCGCCGTCACATATCAAACGCCAAAATGTGCGAGACTGTTATGTGCAATTGTGCCGGCCGAGGGAGCGCCGGCGCTCGATTCGCATGGAGTAACCCACAACGATGCTGCTTACGCAAACGACAACGCCCGAGGACGTCAAGGCTCTTAATCGCGCCGAGCTCCCGCAGCTCTGCGACGAGATTCGCCACGCCATCCTCGAAAGCTCCGCCGCTGTCGGCGGACACGTTGCCCCCAACCTAGGCGTCGTTGAACTCACGGTCGCACTCCATCGCGTGTTTAACTCCCCCATCGACAAGCTTGTCTTTGACGTTTCGCACCAGACCTACGCCCACAAGGCGCTGACCGGGCGCGCGTACACCTATATCGATCCGGAGCGTTATGGCGAGGCCTCTGGCTTTGCCAATCCCGACGAGTCCGAGCATGACCTGTTTGCCATGGGTCACACCTCGACCTCGGTGAGCTTGGGCTGCGGTCTTGCCCACGCGCGCGACCTGGCGGGTGACACGTATAACGTCATTACCGTTATTGGCGACGGCTCGCTTTCGGGCGGTCTGGCGTTTGAGGGCTTTAACAATGCCGCCGATCTCGACAGCAACTTGATCATTATCGTCAACGATAACGACCAGTCCATTGCCGAAAACCACGGTGGTCTGTATCGCAATCTGGCCGAGCTGCGCGCCAGCAACGGCACCTGCGAGCGCAACGTTTTCCGCGCGCTGGGGCTCGACTATCGCTACCTGGACGCCGGTAACGATGTCCAAGCGCTGGTCGATACGCTGCAGGAGCTGCGCGATATCGATCATCCCATCGTGCTGCACGTCTCCACCGCCAAGGGCAAGGGCTTTGAGCCAGCCCAGAGCGACCCCGAGCACTGGCATCATGTGGGACCCTTCGATATGGCAACCGGTCGCAAACTTTGCCCGGGCCACCCGAGCGAGCCCGCACCGCGCACCTATGCCGATATTACGAGCGAGGCACTCAACGCCGCTATCGCGAACGACCCGCAGGTTGTCGCTATCACGGCTGCCACGCCCTATATCATGGGCTTTACGCCCGAGCTTCGCGCCGCGGCAGGCAAGCAGTTTGTCGACGTGGGCATTGCCGAAGAGCACGCCGTCACCTTTGCCACCGCGCTCGCCAGCGCCGGCGCCAAGCCGGTCTTTGGCGCATACGGCACGTTTTTGCAGCGCGCCTACGATGAACTGTGGCACGACCTGTGCCTCAACGACGCCCCCGCAACCATCCTGGTGTTTGGCGCTTCGGTCTTTGGCACAACGTCCGAGACGCACCTCTCGTTCTTTGATATTTCCATGCTGGGCGGACTTCCCAACATGCGCTACCTGGCACCGGCCTGCATGGAAGAATACCTGTCCATGCTGAGCTGGTCGCTCGACCACCGCGAGCATCCCGTGGCAATCCGCGTACCGGGCATCGGCCTGGTAAGCCGTCCCGATCTGGCGCCCGCCGAGGGCGCCGATTATGGCATCGTGCGCTACGACGTCGCGCGTCAGGGCCGCGATGTAGCCGTGCTTGCGCTTGGCGACTTCTTTGAACTGGGCGAGCGCGTGGCAAACCGCTTGGCTGCCGAGTACGGCATCGAGGCCACGCTCGTCAACCCGCGCTTTGCAACCGAGCTTGACCGCAAGTTTCTCGACAGCCTTGCCGCCGAGCATCGCGTTGTCGTCACCCTCGAGGACGGCATCTTGGACGGTGGGTGGGGCGAGCGTGTCGCGTGCTACTTGGCCTGCACGCCTGTGCGCACGCGCACCTTTGGCATCGCCAAGGGCTTCCCCGACCGCTACGACCCCAACGAGCTGCTCGCGCAGAACGGCATGACGGTCGAGAACATGGCCGCCGAAGCCGTAAGGCTACTCAACGAGTAAATAACCTCCGCAAGGGAAGCACCCCTGCGGAGGTTTTTATTTTCGCGACGCGATTATCTCAATCTGTAACATCTAGGGCCCGAATTCCCGTCTAACTGTTACAGATCTAGACAAGACGTCTTAGTCCCTGACCTTTGTCTCAATCTGTAACAGATAGAGACCTTTTGTCCGTCCAGATGTT